>JACQPW010000036.1 GCA_016207285.1 Candidatus Kerfeldbacteria bacterium
AGATTTATCTATGCCTTAGGGATTCGCCACGTCGGTGAAGAAACGGCGATTACACTGGCAGGCCACTTTGGCACGATAGCAAAACTACGGCAGGCAAAACTGGAACAATTAGAAGAGGCTGAAGATATTGGTGGTGTTGTAGCCAAAAGTATCGTTGATTACTTTTCTGATCATAAACAATCGGCACAGGTGGATCATTTACTAGCACAGGTGAAAATTGAACACATTCAGACTACCCCAAAAACTCAATCCGGTTTGGTTGGTAAAACTATAGTAGTGACCGGTTCGCTCAAAGATTTTTCTCGCGACGAAGCCAAAGCCGCTATTCGTACTGCCGGCGGTAAGGTCGCCAGCAGTGTCAGCAAAAAAACCGATTATGTTGTAGTAGGGGAGGATCCTGGTTCTAAGTATGATCAAGCTAAGGCGCTGGGCGTACAAATTTTGAGTGAGGCAGAGTTTAAGAAATTATTAGGTTAAATTTCCCACGGTTCCCAACCTTTGGCAATCCGTTTGAGATTAATCTTTTCCATCCGTTGAACATATTCTGTTCGGTAGTCTGGGTGATCAAGCATGCGCAGAGCATCTAAATACAATGCCTCAATTTCACCCTCCTGTGCACGCGGGAACCCAGCTTCAGTTTGTAGTTGCATTAAATACTTTAGTGCTTCGGCTCGGCGGTCTGGTCCAATCACTAAAGATGAGAGGCGCAAATATTTAAATGAACCACACTGTGAGGCTTGAATAATCGAGGCAGAGCCTTTGACATAACGCTCGGCCCAGTCTTCCCTTTTTCTTAATGGCTGTTTGGTAATGGCAGTTTCGCTATACCCCACACCAATCAGCGTACCAGCTGGCAAGCGTACATTATTTAATACTACTTCTTGAACGGTGATGGCTGAATGAGAATCGCCGATGCCAATTTTTTCCAACATCAAAGGGTTACCTTTGTCATCCACAATCACATTCATGTAGCCATCGTCCCCACCGCGCCATTTATAGGTTCGTTCATCATAGGCAAATTCCAAAAAGTAAGTTTCCGCGGTTGTACACGTTCCCATGTTCGGTACTGTTGCAGCGTACGTATCGTCTGGATTTTCACTAAACAATACTTTGTCTCGCGCATCCGGTTCATACCCTGCTGCAATATCACAGATGATATTTGCGAGTACTTGGCTTTCCTCAAATTGTAATTCCCGCACAGCCGCCTGTAATGGGCGGACATCAGCTACTAACTTGGTGCGTTTGCCTAGGTTCTTACTCAAATCTTGATCAAACAAACCAATGTCACTGAGGTTACGTGGACTGTTAACATATTCAGCTAACATTCGGCTGGCCTGTAAAAATCCGCCACCCCGCCGAATTTCTTGGTGTTCAGCCTCTTCAGCTAAAGCGCTTTCTAGCTCAGCATTTAAGCGTAGATGATGCTCCGCAAAAATGCGGGACAACTCGTGGGCGTTGCGCTGTGATTCACGCTCATTGTGGGTGACGCGACCAAATGGCAGTCGTCGTTCATGCATAGAATAAGATCATAGCAAAAAAACTGGATTTTTTCAAGCTCAACCGCTATACTCCTCCCATGGCCTTAACCCGAGATGAAGTAATCCGTATCTCTAAATTAGCGCGGATTGCGTTGACGGAAGAAGAGATCGACCGCTTTCAGGTGGAAATGTCGCGTATTTTAGATTACGTCGACCAACTGAACGAACTCGATACCACCAACATTGCTCCCACAGCCCAAGTGACTGGCTTAGAAAATCGGTTGCGGCCAGACGTAGTGGATGACGAGTTTACGCGCGAAGAAATGTTAGCCTCTGCTATTGATACGGCGGAGGGGCATGTTGTAGTCAAGAGTGTTTTTAACAAAGCCAGTTAAGTATGTTGAAAGAGTTACGCGCTAAATTAGATAACAAGGAAATCAGTGCGGTGCAACTGACCCAGCACTATTTGGATGCGATCAAAATCAAAAATCCGGCACTGAACGCTTATGTCAATGTGACCAGCGACTATGCCTTGGCTGCGGCGGCTGCAGCTGATGAAGTGATTGCAGCTGGTAAGCAAACTATGTTGACTGGCATCCCGTATGCCGTCAAGGATATTTATTGTGTCCAAGGCATTGAATCCACCGGTGCATCCAATATCTTAAAAGGCTACAAACCACCGTACACCGCCACCGTCATCAAGCGCTTGCCAGGCGCCGTCTTGCTTGGTAAAACCAACAGCGATGAATTTGCCATGGGTGCTTCAACCGAAAATTCTTGTTTCGGTCCAACCTTAAATCCATATGATCCAACACGTGTAGCTGGTGGTTCATCGGGTGGATCGGCGGCAGCGGTAGCAGCCGATTTAGCAGTGTTTTCCTTTGGATCAGATACTGGTGGCTCTGTCCGACAGCCCGCCTCGTTTTGTGGCATCGTCGGATTACGTCCCACCTATGGCCGCATTTCACGGTATGGCGTCATGCCGATGGCGTCGTCAATGGATACGGTTGGGCCCTTTGCTAAAACGGTGGAAGATTTAGCACTCTTACTTGAACAGGTGGCCGGCTTTGATCCTAAAGATGGAGTCACTTCTCAACAGCCGGTTGAGCAATACAGCGCTACCGTCAATCAGCCAGTTGAAAAATTACGAATTGGTATTGTCAAAGAGTATTTTGAATTAGAAGGTTTAGATCCAGCCATTCGCCAGTTAACAGAACGCGTTATCAATCAACTGGCTACCTTAGGTGCAGAAATAGTACCACTGTCGTTGCCACATACTAAATATGCTGTGCCTGCCTACTATGTCATTGTCCCGTCAGAGGTCAGTTCCAATCTAGCCCGGTTCGATGGGATTCGTTATGGCTACCGGGCACCGGAAACTGCCGACCTACTAGATGTCTACACCCGCAGTCGTGAACAAGGGTTTGGCGATGAAGCCAAGCGTCGGATTATGATCGGAACATACGCGTTATCCGCTGGTTACTATGATGCCTATTATGCCAAGGCAATGAAAGTTCGTACCCTGATTCGACAGGATTTTGTAGCTGCTTTTAAACAGGTAGATGTACTGTTAGCCCCACCGTGTCCGGGTATAGCGTTCAAACTGGGGGAGAAGTCTGACCCCATCCAGATGTATTTAGAGGATGTGTTTGCGGCTCCGGCCTCACTGGCGGGTTTGCCTGGTTTAGTTGTGCCGGCTGGTCAGGTCAACCAACTCCCGGTTGGTGTTCAGATTATGGGGCCTCAGTTAAGTGAAGCACTCATCCTGCGGGTAGGTCGCATGATTGAGGGCTTGCCAGGCCAGTAATAATATGATATAATTAGTCTATGCCAAAAGTGTTACTCGTCGAAGATGACGAAATGCTGCACGGGATGTACACCCAAAAGTTTAAGAACCAAGGGTACGAAGTCGTGTCAGCCTATAACGGTGCGGATGGGATTAAATTAGCTGAAACCGAACATCCAGATGTTATTTTATTGGATGTCATCATGCCTAAAATGGATGGTTTTGTAGCCTTGAAAAAAATCCGTAAAGGTGATACCACTGCCAAAATTCCTGTAATTTTACTTACCAATCTTGGCCAAGAGGAAGATGTCCGCAAAGGACGCGAGCTCGGAGCTAATGATTACTTTATTAAAGCCAACCACACTCCCCAAGAGGTGGTGGATAAAGTTAAAGCTTTACTGAACACATGAATCAACGTTCCCTCATTATTGTAAAGCCGGACGCTTTACAACGTAATTTACTTGGAGAAATTATTCATCGCTTTGAGCGCAAAGGTCTCAAATTGATCGGTTTAAAGATGGTGCGCATTGATGATGTTAAAATCGTTGAGCATTATTCTCACCACGCCGATAAACCGTTCTTTGCTGGGTTGAAAAAATTCATGCAATCTTCACCTGTTGTGATGATGGTGTTAGAAGGTTTTGAAGCGATTGATGCCATTCGCTTGATTGTGGGACCCACCAAAG
>JACQPW010000037.1 GCA_016207285.1 Candidatus Kerfeldbacteria bacterium
CGTGCATCCAGATTTAGGACGAGCTGGCTGCCTAAGAACGTAAAGAAAATCACGATAAAGAAATCCCGTAACGAGCGAATGCGAGCAGCAATTTCATAGTTGTAATCCAGCGAACCGATCGCCAAACCAGCGAAAAATACACTGATCGCCATCGGGTAATGCCACAGCACGGCAATAGCGGCGAACAGTACACACCACGCGATGCTCCACAGGAATAGTAGTTCTTGTGAACGGCCAATAAATAGAAAAATCCGTTTGAAGACGAATTTTGCCAACACATAGGCGAGCGCAGCAATAAGTATAGTTTTTCCGACGAGCGCACCCAGGGTTAACCAGGGAATTGTCTGACTAGGTAAGTCGGTAAAACTTTCCAGTAACAATAATGCCAAGATAGCAGCAAAATCTTGCAGTAGTAACATGGAAACCGTGATGCGTCCGTACAGCGATTCTAACTGGCGCTTTTCGCTTAATAGTTTCACTACAATGATAGTGCTCGATAAGGTCAGGGTGATGGCAATAAACCAGGCTTCAATCACTGAAAAACCAAGCATATATGCTACTAACCAACCCACCAGCCCAGTGCCTAAAATTTGCCCAAAGCCAGCTAATAAGGTTGGCCAAGACAAGGCTTTAAATTTTTTGATGTCTAACTCAATGCCAACAATGTAGAGCAAGAGAGCGATGCCAAATGAAGACAAGACGTCGATCAGCTCACGCGATTGGATAATATTCAGACCAACTGGTCCCAGGATAATTCCTGTGCCAATGAACGCTAAAATGATCGGCTGCTTGATCGCTTTGGCGAGCAGGGCTAGCGCTGTGCTGGTGACGATAATGGCGCTCAATTCGAGAAAGATCGATTCCATGGAGGTTTAAATTATAGCAGATTTATGCTACTCTTTCAATATGCTGGCTTATCTGAAAGGAACCGTTCAAGTGTTGCAACCATTAAAAAAATACGTGGTGGTGGTAGCCAATGATGTTGGTTATAAAGTATACGTACCAGGAGCAGTGTTAGGTGCTACCACCCCTGGTAGTGTAGTGGAGTTATATCTTCACCATGTGGTACGGGAAGATGCTGACGACTTATTCGGTTTTCAACACTTTGCTGATTTGGAACTATTTGAACAGTTAATTAGTGTGTCGGGTGTGGGACCCAAAGTAGCCTTGGCATTATTATCTGAACTATCGGCTGAGGCGATTATCCAGGCCTTAGCGCAAGGCGATAAAGCCATGTTGACGCAAGTATCTGGTGTCGGTAAAAAAATTGCTGAACGGCTGATTGTGGAGCTCAAAGGCATTGCCACCACCAGTGTCATTGCCATGCCAGGCGGTGAAACCCAAACCATTGTGGACGCTTTAACCCAACTGGGTTATTCGGCCGCGGAAATTCGGCTGGTGGTACAAGAGCTGGATCGGACGGTAGAGATTGAGCAACAACTCAAACAAGCCTTGGCATTACTAAGTCGTGGATAACATGGAATCCTTTTTACAGTCGGCCGCTTGGGGTGAAGTGCAACAAGCCTATGGTCGGGAAGTGAAACAGGTGCACTACAACCAGGCTACTGTGTTAGCCATTAAATATGCACTGCCCCTGAAACAATGGTACTGGTTTATTCCCTATGGTCCCTTAGTGGATGGTTTGGATGATGGTGCTGTCTTCGTCAGATATGAACCTGATACAGTGCCGCAACACGATCGGCGAGTGGCTGATGTACATCCTAGCAAAACGTTGATTACTCCTTTAACTCTGCCAGAACAGATGCTGTCGAGCATGAAGCAGAAGTGCCGTTATAACATTCATATCGCTGAAAAGAAAAAATTAAAGATCATTGATCAACTATCAGCCAAAGTTTTTTTTGAAGTGTTAGTGAAGACAAGTGCAAGACAAAAAATAAAACTTCACCCAAAACGATATTACGATACCATCATCGAAACTTTGAAAAAGTACGATATGGTCAAAGTGTATGGTGTAGCCTATCAACAGCAAATCATTGCAGTGGCATTGGTTGTGTATCATCAGGGAGTGGCCACGTATGTGCATGGGGGCTCTAATCACGACTATCGGTCATTGATGGCTCCGTATCTATTGCATTGGCAGATTATGCAAGATGCCAGGCAGGCTGGCTTAAATAGTTACGACTGGTTTGGTTTAAGTGATCGTTGGCCAGGGGTGACTAGATTTAAGTTAGGGTTTGGTGGAGACGAAGTAACGCGCCCAGGCACGTTTGAGCATGCTCTGCGACCGCTATGGTATACTGGATATCGGATGATGAAAACACTATGGATATCGTAATTGCAGCGGCTGGCAAAGGTACACGCTTACAGGAGTATTCCGGTGATATTCCTAAACACATTATTCCGATCGCTGGTCGGCCGTTTTTATATTATCTATTGGATGCAGTGTTCACCGCTGGATTTCGACGCGTCTTTATTGTTGGTGGGCATTATGTCGATAAACTGACGGAAGCGATTGCGGCGTATGATCAACCAGAAAATATCACGGTGGTGAATCAAGCAGAGTCGGTTGGCGATGACATGTATGGTACTGCTTGTCCGTTGCTGGCCGTTAAGGATTTAGTGCAAGGTGATCGCTTTGTCTATACTATGGGTGATCATTTACTGAGCGCTGAGGATTTACAATTGATGCAACAGTCTACCCGTGATGCCATGGTGGCTGTCACTGAAAGTGACACCCCAGAACGTTATGGGGTAGTTGAGTATACTGAGCAACGGACGTTGAAACGCATTGTAGAGAAGCCATCGCGTCCGAAAACGCGCGATGTGAATGTAGGGCTCTATACCTTAACGCCGGATATCTTTCCGTTAGTGGCCAACTTGCAGCCATCAGAACGTGGTGAATTAGAAATTACCGATGCTATTAATCAGTTGGCTAGTGATCATCCAGTGCGCGTAGTGCGTTTGGAACATGCTTGGATGGATCTCGGTCGCCCAGAAGATATCATTGCACTTGAACAGTATTTAAAACCATCAAACTTAAAATCATGAAAACGCGCGTTGTTACTATTGGTGGTGGGACTGGACAGTCGTTACTACTGTCCCACTTGAAAGACTATCCGTTGGATATCACGGCGATTGTTTCAATGGTCGATAACGGCGGGTCAACTGGTCTGCTCCGCAAACATTTAGGCGTGATGCCACCGGGTGATTTGCGGCGTTGTCTGGTAGCGTTGGCACCAGATACAAAAATTTGGAGCGATGTCATGGAGCATCGGTTTGGTGATGGCCATACGATCGGCAATTTAATTTTAGCTGGCTTAGAACTAAAGACTGGATCATGTGAAAAAGCGGTTCAGCAGTTAAGTCGTTGGCTGCACATCCGTGGTCGGGTACTTCCAGTCACCTGTACAGCTACCACTCTGTATGCCAGGTTGTTTAATGGTAGAACAGTGGTTGGTGAAACTAATATTGATATTCCCAAACAACAACGGCGGTCACCTATCCGCAGTATTTACCTCAAACCAGCGGTGACTGCGCTACCCAGTGTCTTACGCGCTATCCGGCAGGCCGATTATATTGTGTTTACCATTGGAGATTTATATACTAGTCTGTTGCCGAATGTTTTGGTCGCTGGTGTAGCTGAGGCCTTGCAGAAAACCAAAGCCAGGTTAGTGTATGCGTGTAATCGAACCACTAAGGATGGTGAAACGAATCAATATACTGCGGCCGATTATCTGAATACACTAAACCACTATATCGGTAGACCCATTGATGATTTGATCGTTGATAAAACTATTACTACTGATCATACCGTAGCTCACTTGGTACACTATAATAGGACTGGTTTAGAACAAGCGGGTGTAACTGTACACGAAGTTGATTTACGCGCTAAAGATCATCGTAAAATTGATGGAAAAAAATTAGCCGCTGTTGTTGCGAAACTATGCCAACGATCTTAATTGATTTAGATTACACCTTGCTTGATACCCAGGCCTTTTCTACCGCCTTAGGTACTAGTTTGGGATTGTCACATACCGAGTGGGTGCAAGTCTATAATCAATTTGTAAAAGATAATGGATTATTTTCAGCCCGGGACTTTTTACGGGGTGTAGAGTCAGACAAGAGCAAGCAATTTTATCAAGTAGTGAAACAAATTAGGCGATATTTATACTCAGATACAGTGGAGTTCCTGAAACAAGTAGAACAAAAAAAATATACCTGTGTTCTGATGACGGTTGGTGAAGACAGCTGGCAAAAAGACAAACTAACTAACCTACGGTTACCGGCTTTTATCCAGACCAGTATTATTCAAGATCGTAAAGCCAATCACCTTGCCGACTACTATGAACCTGGTATGCTGATAGTGGACGATCGGGCAATAGAACTAGAACCGATTGCTGCACAGTTCCCAGAAACCCACTGTTATTGGATCACTAGATCTGGAGGTAAATATCTCGCACCAGCACCGCAGTGTGCACACACGATAATTAAGTCACTTAATGAAATTAAACTTTAATCTTTAGCACTATGTCAAAGTTCCTAAGCAAATATGCAAAAGAGACATTCGATGGTGTGGAATATAAATATTTCGGTAGTATTAATGGTTTTGAAGTATTTCTTAATGCCGCCTGGCCTGATACCAC
>JACQPW010000006.1 GCA_016207285.1 Candidatus Kerfeldbacteria bacterium
ATAATACGATTATTAATATTACCGATCCGGCTGGTAACACGGTGGTTCAAGGAAGCGCTGGTCAGTATGGCTTTAAAGGTCCGAAAAAATCTACTCCCTATGCCGCTGGTGTCGTGTTGAAAGAAACCCTAGAAAAAGTGAAAGAAACCGGTTTGAAAGAAGTTGGTGTATTCGTGAAGGGGATCGGCAGTGGTCGGGATGGTGCTCTCCGCGCCATTACCGGTGCTGGTTTAACGATTACCGAAATTAAGGACATCACCCCGATGCCGCACAATGGTTGCCGTCCAAAGAAACCACGTCGCGTCTAACGTATTAAAACTAGTATGGCAAGAAACCTTAAAGCAAAATGTAAAATCTGTCGTCGCCTCGGTGAAAGTGTCTGTGGCACGGCTAAATGTGCATTGACGCGGCGCAACTACGCTCCGGGCGAACACGGTTTAAAACGTAAATCTCGTTTAAGCCAATTCGGTTTGCAATTACGTGAGAAGCAAAAAGCGAAAGCCTTTTATGGCATCCTGGAACGCCAATTTGAAAATTACTATACCGAAGCTAGTCGTAAGTCTGGTAACACCGCCGAGCAACTTTTACAGTTATTAGAAGGCCGCTTAGATAACGTCGTCTACCGCTCCGGTTTTGGCACTACGCGTCGCCAGGCCCGTCAATTGGTGGCACATGGTCATGTCTCCGTCAACGGTCGCAAATGTAATATCCCATCGCGCCAAGTGAAGGTGGGTGATGTCATTGCCATGAAAGACAGCATGCAAAAATCGAAATATACCGAAACGTTGAGCACAACCTTCAAGATGTATGAAGCTCCCCATTGGTTGCAAGTCGACAAGACCCGTTATACGGCCCAAGTGTTGTCCTTGCCAACTGCGAAGGATGCTGAAAATAGCATTGCGGTCAACATGATCGTAGAATTTTATTCTCGTTAATAACCAAACGTAACGCCCTATGGATATACAACTTCCTAGTCAGATCCAAGCGCAAGTGGTTGAACCAAACCACGCGTTGTTCACCATTTCGCCATGTTACCCTGGTTATGGCACTACGCTGGGTAATGCTTTACGCCGCGTCCTGTTATCCTCCTTACCCGGTGGCGCCATTACTGCGGTTAAAATCAAAGGGGTCGACCATGAATTTTCCACGATGGAACATGTCAAAGAAGATGTGGTCGATATCTTGTTGAACTTGAAGCAAGTACGCTTGAAAGTCTATTCCGATGAAGCCGTTCAAGTGACCCTAACCGTCAGTGGTAAAAAGAAGGTCACCGCTAAAGATTTCGAAAAAAATTCGGATGTCGAAGTGATGACTCCAGAAGTCCACATTGCTACCTTAACCGATGCTGCCGCTAAAATGGAAATTACGGTGATTGCTCAAAAAGGTCGGGGTTATGTTCCGGTCGAAGCCCGCGAAAACGAAAAACTGGACGTTGGTTTTATGGCGTTAGATGCGGTGTATACTCCGGTGCGTAACGTTAATTTCAAAACGGAGCATGTTCGGGTTGAACAAATGACCAACTTTGATAAATTACTGATGGATGTCCGTACCGACGGTACCGTTACTCCAGAAGCTGCCATGAACCAAGCCAGCCAAATCTTGGTAGATCATTTCTCCCAAATTGGCAATTCATTCGCTACTCCAACTGAAAGCTAAGTATGCGTCACCAGAAGTCGATAAAAAATCTAGATCGTAATCATGCCGCCCGGGCAGCCTTGTTGCGTACCCAGGCCATTAGTTTGATCATGCATGGCCATATGCGCACCACCAAGGCCAAGGCGCAATCCACTCGTCCGTTGGTAGAACGCTTGATTACTCGCGCCAAACGGAACACCGAATCTTCTCGTCGTTACTTACTGTCTCGGTTAGATAATGTGCCGGCAGTGAATCACCTGATTGCTGTAGTGGCTCCCATGATGAAAGATCGCAAGGGTGGTTACACGCGCATGACCAAGCTTGGTTTCCGCAAAGGGGATGGCGCTGAATTAGTCCAAATTGATTTCGTGAAATAATGTTATGACCAGAATCACACATACCGTTGATGCTACACTCATGACACCTGGTCGGTTAGCCACCAAGATCGCTGGTTTGCTGATGGGAAAACATAAACCAGATTACCAGCCGTACAGCGATTGCGGTGATCTGGTGAAAGTCATTAATGTAGCCAAATTGAAGTTGAACCCTAAACGACTAGCCAAAACCGAATATAAACACCATACCTTACATCCAGGTGGTTTGCGGCGCACCCTAGCCAAAGATTTTACCCCCGCTGAAATTATGCGCAAAACGGTCAATAATATGTTGCCGAAAAACAAATTGCGTATACGGATGCTTAAGCGCTTAACGATTCAATAGCATGGCAGACAAAATCACCAAACGTACCTATCTGTATGCTGTCGGGCGTCGCAAAACGGCCGTCGCGAGAGTGCGTTACCATAAAAAAGGCCAAGGCGAAATTGTAGTGAATGACAAACCAATCACCACCTATTTTTCAGTTGCCCAACAACGGATTGCCGAATCACCCTTAAGTCACCTGAATGGCTTGAAAGATGCTTCCATTACCGCTCGTGTCTTAGGCGGCGGCAAACAAGCTCAGGCCGAAGCCATGCGTTTGGGCATTTCCCGGTTGTTACTCCAGATTGATGCTACCTTACGTACCAATTTGAAATCTGCCGGTTTTTTGACCCGCGATCCCCGTAAAAAAGAACGGAAGAAACCTGGTTTGAAGCGCGCCCGTCGAGCTCCACAGTGGTCTAAACGTTAACGTATGACGCTTTCCAGCGTCTTAGCAAAAAATACTACATATCTGACTATTTCGTCCATTGCTCAAAAAGCATTGGCCTTTGTTTGGTATGTGTACGTCACGCAACAATTAAATGAAGAAACCCTTGGCGAGTATACGTTCGCTATTAGCTTTACGAGCATCTTTGTCATTGTGATGAACTTTGGGTTTATTCCGCTACTGACACGGGATGGTGCCAAGGAGCCCACTAAATTACAGCAGACCTTCAATAGCATTATCAGCACCAAGCTTATCTTAACGCTGGTCAGCATTGGTCTGTTGATTGCCGTTTTTCAAGGTCTCAATTATTACAATCCCCAAAGTCAGTACACCGTGATGCTGGTCTATCTGGCTACTGGTATTATTATCTTTGATACCTTTCGCTCAACCATCTTTGCCGTGTTGCGGGCTCAGCAACGGATGCAGTATGAAGCCATCGGACAGTTTTTGTATCAAGTCGCTGTGGCAGTGACGGGCACGATCTGCTTTGCGTTTGGGTACAAGGCTGGTGGTCTCATTTTAGCCATCAATGTGGCTAGTATCCTCTTTCTCCTCTACGCTATTGTGATCCTGATCAAAAAAACGGACATTCGGTGGCAGTGGCAATGGCAGTGGCGCACGGTTTGGCAATTATGCTTGGTAGCGGCACCCTTTGCTTTAGCGGATATCTTTTTCCGTTTAAATGGTTCCATTGATACTGTGATGTTGAAGTATCTCGCTGGTAATCGTTACGTGGCTTGGTATAATATTGCGCAAAAATTAACCGTCACGCTATCGATCATCCCGGGTATGTTTGCCACGGCTTTTTTCCCGGTGATGAGCCAAGCCATTGCGCAATCACGTGAGGCCTTACGAGATATTTTTGAACGATCAACTAGCATTTTATTTATCTTTAGCGCACCATTGGCTATAGGTTCGATCGTTTTGGCACCGTCCATTATTAATGTGGCGTTTAAAAGTTACCCGGCTGCTATCCCGGCCTTGCAGATTTTTATGGTGAGTTTGATTTTTATGTTTGCGAACTATCCCATTGGTAATGCTTTAAATGCTGCCAACCGCCAACTATTGAATACGGTGAATATGCTGATTGCTTTGTTATTTAATATTGTTTTGAACGTTCTCTTGATTCCACAGTATACGTACATTGGTGCCGCCGTGGCTGCTGTCGCCAGTACGATTGCGTTACCATTGCTTGGTTTGCCGTACATTTATCAGATGACCAGATTCCGTGTCGGTTGGTTACTCAAAAAATTGATGTTAACGATCAGCGCTGCGCTTGGGATGGGAGCAGTGGTGTGGTATTTACAACTGATTTTACCGGAGACCAAAGCCATGTTTGGGGTGATGTTGTTGGCTGGAATACTCAGCTATGGAATATTAGTGTTGCTCGTGCGGGCGGTCACACTAACTGAATTACGTCAATTATGGACGGCCATCAAACCAAGCCGGTCTTAATTACCCTCGAGTACCCGCCGCAGGTAGGGGGAGTGGCCAATTATTATCATTCCTTAATTCGAGCATTGCCACTTGACTGCGCTGTGTTGGATAGTACCCAATTACCGCGCCAGTGGTGGCGGATGATTCCGTGGTTGTATCGACAAGTCAAGCAACAACACTATACTCACATTTTAGTTGGACAGGTGCTGCCGCTCGGTACAGTGGCATTAGTCATCCACTGGTTGTTAGGCACACCGTATATTGTGTTTACCCATGGCATGGATATGTTGGTACCTCAACGTTATCCGCGCAAACGCTGGTTACTACGTAGAATTTTACGCCAGGCTTATCGAGTGGTAACAGTTTCTAGTTTCACTGCACAAGCCATTAAAACCTTTGAACCAAAAACTGCACCAGTCACCGTGATCCATCCAGCGGCTGCGATCACTCCCATGACTACCATTCAGTCCGTTGCTGGTCTACCAGAGCAGTTTATCTTATCTGTAGGTAGGTTGGTGGAGCGCAAAGGTTTTGATCAGGTGGTCAAGAGTTTGTCACAGTTTCCAGAGTTACAGTATGTGTTAGCGGGGGATGGTGTCGATCAAGCGAGATTACAACAGATCGCACAACAAGCTGGTGCCACCGACCGAGTGCATTTTTACCAGCATTTATCTGATCAACAGATTGCCTATTTGTATCAACACTGTTTATTTTTAGTGATGCCTTCACGCCAGTTAGCGGATGGGGACGTTGAAGGCTTTGGGATTGTTGTCCTAGAGGCTAATCGTTTTGGCAAAGTAGCGATCGGTGGCCAAGCGGGGGGAATGAGCGATGCAATTCAACATGAACACACTGGACTATTGGTAGATGGTACCAGTAGTAAGGAGTTAGTGGATGCAATAAAAAAAATGTTAAATGTCGATTATCGAGCAAACCTAGAGCAACAAGCCAAACAGTACAGTGAAAGCCAAACCTGGGAATATGCAGCTCGCCAGTTACTTGCTATAGTGGACGACAATGGTTGATGTTTCCATCATCATCGTTTCATGGAATGTACGTGAGCAATTGCGGGCTTGCTTGCAATCCATTCAGACCCATAGTGCAGGCGTTATTTGTGAAGTAATCGTTGTAGATAATGCCTCGCACGACGAATCAGCGGACATGGTGGCAAAAGACTTTCCGGCCGTACGCTTAATCCGCAATGACAAAAATCTTGGGTTTGGTGCGGCTAATAACCAAGGGGTTAAACTAGCACAAGGGGAGTGCGTCTTATTTCTGAATGATGATTGTGAACTGACTGGTAACATTTTTCCGGCACTGGTTGGTTTATTCCAATCCAAACAGAAACTCGGCATGGTCGGGGTAAAATTATTGAACCGCGACGGCAGCAATCAACCCTCGGTGCGTGCCTGGCCTGGAGTGCTGAACCAAACGGTCATCCAATTAAAATTGCATCATTTGTTTCCTCGGTTAGTAAACCGTTATCTGATGACTGACTTTAATTACTCTACTGCAGCCGCCGTGCCGCAAGTGATGGGCGCTTTTATGTGTATGCCATTATCTTTGGCCAAGCAGTATGGCCCATTTGATGAGGATTTTTTTGTCTGGTTCGAGGAAATTGATTTACAGCTCCGCTTGCAACGCGATGGGTATGTTGTTTGGTACGAACCGAGTTTGGTCTGCATCCATGCGAAAGGCCAAAGCTTCCAACAGTTAGCCCGTCCCAATGCCCAACGCCTGTTCAACCGCAGTTTGCGCACCTACATGCGTAAGCATCATGGCGTGCTCGCGTATCTGTGGTTTCTTAGCTTACATCCGATTAGTATGATCCTAGCCTATGGCGCGCAAATGGTTCGCTAGTTGGATTGTGATCATTATGGTAGTCGAGGGTTTGTCGTGGTTATCATACGGCTATCCCAGTCTTCGGAGCATCTTCACTTTGGTGGTGTTGATTGTTGTTCTATTGGCGTCCTGTTATCGTTTACAGTGGGGGATTGCAGCGGTACTGGCAGAGTTGGTAGTCGGTTCCCAAGGATATTTATTAGCCATTACCTGGCCGCTGACAATCTCTTTGCGCTTAGGATTATTTGCGGTCGTGGGCTTGGCGACTCTGCTCTGGATCGTACGAGACCGCTCCATAGCTGTCCTGCATACGCGATACTGGAAATGGTATTTAGCCCTGGTTGGATTTCTTGGCTTAGCTGTGCTGACTGCTCTGTGGCACGGCAATACACTCATTCATATTTTTCTGGATGCCAATGGCTATTTATTTATCGCCATGATTGTTCCATTTACCCAAGCGTTGAGAACCAAAGCAGACATTCAGCAGGTTGGCCTAGCCATGTTAGCTGCCCTCACGATGCTGGTGGTACAGACGGTGGCGATCTTGTTTGTGTTTTCGCACCTGGCTGCCTTTCAATACTACTTACCAGAGTTGTATCGTTGGTTACGGGATTTTCGTTTGGCTGAAATTACCATGCAAGACAATCATTTTACGCGGGTCTTTTTCCAAAGCCATTTATATGTTCTCTTTGGTTTTATTTTAGCGAGTTGCAGCTTTATTTTGAAACGTTCCATCCGGTGGTCAGCAGCATTGTTGGGTACTACTGTGACCCTGATCTTTATCAGTTATTCACGCAGTTTTTGGGTGGCCACGACACTGGTGCTGGGAGTATTAATCATGTTGGCGCATCAGCAACGGCGTCATTGGCAGTTGATTGGTACAACCCTAGTCTCTATGGCTATTGGCTACGTTGTCGTCTTAGGGATTATTAATTTACCACTGTTTGGCAGTGGTGCCGCTGTTGATATTGGTGATTTACTGACCGACCGCACCAAGGATGCGACGACCGATATTGGTGGTGGTTCACGCATGGCGTTGTTAGGCCCGTTGGCGAAAGCGACGCTGCTGCATCCGTTGCTCGGGTCTGGGTTTGGTACCACTGTCACGTATGCCTCACTTGACCAGCGTTCGATTGAGGCCGGTAACGACGGCTTATATACCACCTATGCTTTTGAATGGGGGTATTTAGATTTATGGCTGAAGCTTGGTTTAGTAGGTACTATACTTTATCTTAGTATCATTGGCGGGTTGGTGACCCGGTTGTGGTATCAACAGCGATCGGCCACACTACTGACAGACCGGGTTTATTTGCTGACAGCCGCTGTCGGAACAGTCGCTCTGGGAATTGTCCATCTGCTGACACCGTATCTTAACCACCCCTTAGGAATCGGTTGGATCGTTTTAATGACTAGTATTGCCGCTGTCTATGACCGCAGCCAAAGTTAGCCTAGTCATTTTAACCTATAATAGTGAGCGTCATTTACCGGCGTTGCTGTCGTCGATTCAGAAACAGACCTATCAACCGATTGAGGTGATTGTGGTGGATAATGCCTCCCAAGATGGCACCGTTGCCTGGCTAGAACAACAAACCATTTTGCCTGACATTCAGCTGATTCGTAATCCACAGAATGACTGGTTTGCTCGCGGTAATAATCTGGGCATGCAAGCTGCGCACGGGGAGTACATTTATATTTGTAATGATGATATTGTTTTAACGACGACCACGATTGAACGATTGGTTCGGCGACTGGAGCAATCACCAGCCAATGCGTTAGTGGGTGGCAAGATGCTGAAGCTCATTGAGGGCAAACCCAGCCATGTGATTGATAGCGCTGGTTTAGTGATGTATCGATCGGGCCGAGCCGTGAATCGGGGTGAGCAAGAAGCCGATACTGGACAGTACGACTTAGCCCAGCCGATTTTCGGCATTACTGGGGCCGGCATGTTGTTACGGCGGTCAGCCTTAACTACAATTCAACACCAGCCGGGAGAATGGTTTGATAATGATTTTGTCGCGTATAAAGAAGATATTGATTTGAGCTGGCGGTTACGCAATGCCGGATATGCGGTTTGGTATGAACCGAGTGCAATCATTTACCATGCCCGCACCATGCAGCAGACCTCATTGGCTAGTCGGCCAGATAAATCTAGCTTGATTCGAGCGCTGTCCTACCGCAATCATTTGTGGTTATTGTGTAAAAACTTGACAGCTTTAGAATTAGTTAAACGATTACCTTGGCTACTACCATATGAATGTGCTAAACTCGCCTATGCTTGTCTGTGTGAATGGTCTACGCTGCGGATACTGCCGCAGACCGTAGTGGGTATTCCGCGCATGTTGCATAAACGCTATGTCCGACATTAAACTCTCTTTCATTATTCTCAACTATAAAACGAAGCACTTACTGCGCTTAGTGATTTCTAATTTAAAGCAGTTAGGTTTAACGATGCCCTACGAAATTATTATTGTTGATAACGCTTCAAACGATGGTAGTGTGGAAATGGTGCAGCAACAATATCCCGATGTGCAGTTAATCATCAGTCCTACCAACACCGGGCATGCGCGCGGCAATAATTTAGGAATCGCTCAGGCCAAGGGCGAATATCTGGTGATCATGAATAGTGATATCATTTTTACTACTGCGAACGATCTTAGTCAGGTCGTAACGTACCTGGATCAGCATCCAGCAGTCGCCCTGCTCGGACCGCAGTTACGTAATGCCGATGATTCTGTGCAATATTCTTGTTTCCGGCCTTACTCTAAATTGACCCCCGTTTACCGGCGCACGCCACTGGGTAAGCTGCCCGTTGCCCAGCGTGATTTAGCTCATCACTTGATGACAGATTTTGATCATCAATCGGTACGTGAAGTCGACTGGTTATTAGGGGCTGCTTTGTTTGCACGCAAAGCCGTCTTAGATCAAATCGGAGCCTTTAATGAATCCTTTTTCCTCTACTTCGCAGATTTTGAATTATGCGATCGCATCCGTTGGCATGGATATCAGGTGATCTATTACCCCAATGTGCATATTATTCACTATCACCGGCGCGAGTCAGCCCAGCGGTCATTTTGGGGCGGGATGGGTAGTGTGCTAAACTATACTACTCGCATTCATCTCAAAGATTGGTGGACCTATCTACACATTAATAAGCAAGGCTATGCCCCTCATTCCTGACATCAAATTACCAGTCAAAAAACAACCACTGCCAGCTCAGTCAATCAAGCGACCGGCAGCCAAACCAGCTGTCACGATTCGACCGCCCAAGCAAGGCCGTCGTTGGCAATGGCCACATTGGTTTCGTAATCATCCGCGCCTTTGGAAAATAGTCGCTAGTGTGGTGGCGGTCTTATTAGTACTAGGTGGGTATTGTGGTTGGCAGGCCAATCAACTGTATCAATCCGCCCTGGCTGCCAAGTCTGACTTTACAATCGTGAAAGCCGCAGTGGCAGCCAAAGACTTCGCTGGAGCCAAAATTGCGTTAGGAACGGGAACAGCCCACGTGGTTGATGCCCATACGGCCTCACGTCGGTTATGGCCGATCAAATGGCTACCGTGGATTCGTACCCAGTTTGTGGTATTGGATCAATTACTGATTGCCGGAGAACATGTCGGTGCCGCTGGGCAACCACTGCTCGATATTGCCCAACAGGTCGATGATGTCGTTGGTGATGAGTCAATCACTGCGAACAAAATAGGCAAAGCTGAACGAGAAGCCTTATTGCAGACGCTGTATGAATCGCCTGAGTCAGTCACTCAAGCCCAAGCGGAGTTACAAGCAGCCGTAGACGCTTTGAAGGTTTTACCCACCAGTGGTGTAGCGGGTCCATTGCAGGTCGTGGTGCAAACCGTACAGGATAATTTACCCACCATTGAAGCCGCCGTGGCTAAAGGTTTACCCTTTTTGACCGTGGCGCCAGCTATTGCCGGTTATCCGGAAGCGAAGACCTACTTATTTCTCTTGCAAAATAATACAGAGCTCCGTCCCACCGGTGGTTTTATTGGTACCTATGGTATTTTGAAATTAGCCGGTGGTGATATTGAAGAATTCAAAACGGATAATATTTATAATATCGATAACCAGGTCAAAGATACCTGGAACGAGGTACCACCACCAGCTTTACAGCGCTATCTTAGTGCCAGCAAATGGTTTTTGCGTGATTCCAACTGGGATCCCGATTTTCCAACGTCTGCCCGCAAAGCCGAAGAGTTTTATCATGGTGAACTGGACAATGATCAACCAGTAGATGGGGTCATTGCCGTGACACCAGAATTAATTCATGATTTATTAGAATTGACCGGACCTATTCAGATTGACGGAGATGAATACAACGCTGATAATTTGACGGAAAAATTACAGTACCAAGTTGAAATCGCTTTTTATTCGGAAGGGATCAGTGATTCAGGGCGCAAAGCCGTGATCGGAAAACTAGCCAGCGAGTTAATGGAGCGGGTGATGGACTTACCACAATCCTCGTGGGATAAATTAGCCACTGTGCTCATCACGAATTTGGAGGAAAAGCATGTATTAATCTATTCCAAAGATGCCACTGTTCAGCAACTGGTGCGTGAAATTGGTTGGGATGGTTCCATTACCAATCCAAGTGGAGACTTTGTGATGGTAGTGGACGCAAACTTAGCCGCCAAGAAAACGGATCGTGTGATGACTAAGGCAGTGGATTACAGTGTGACCAAAGATGGTGACGACTACATCGCCAACCTAACTTTGCGCTATAAAAACGATGGTGTGTTTGATGATTTTACCACCCGCTATCGTAGTTACTTGCGGGTCTATGTGCCAGAAGGGAGTGAACTATTAAGTAGCGATGGCTATTTAACGAATGATCGTTATTTGGGTGGTGAGCCAACCACGGCTGAAACGGAACAAGCGGCGGCTGTTCATAAAACGGTTTTTGCTGGTTTCATTTCAGTAGAGCCGAAGACAGAAGATACTATTCATTTGCAATATCGCTTACCCCCAGCCGTCGCAGAGCAGATTAATACGGGTACGTACCATCTCTATTGGCAGAAACAGCCCGGCACAGCGAATGTGACGGCTACCATTGACTTTGATATCGGTCAAAAAATAGCGGCGGCGGCTACCCTTGACGAAACTGCCGAAATTGATAATACTAAGGTGCATTTCTCTGATCTATTGCTGAGGGATCTAGCCCTGAGCATTGAGCTGAAATAAGCCCTGAACTAAATGTTTGTTAAGAAAATTGGGATCGATTTAGGAAC
>JACQPW010000041.1 GCA_016207285.1 Candidatus Kerfeldbacteria bacterium
CCGTTATTCCGCAGTAGACCCCAACAAGTTAATGGAACTGGTACGGGAAAAAGAGGTGCACTTAGCGGGTGTGTTACCGGAGTTGCAACAGTTATATCAGAGTGAACCACCGCAAAATGCCGCTTACATTTACAAAGGCATTGAGGGTTACAAAAACTATCGGCGTGATTTATTACGTGTGGCTAAAGAATGTTATTTTTTAGGTGCCAAAGGGTTATGGTTAAGTCCACAAATTGATGACGCGTTCCGTAAACGCTTTGTGTTTCCGGCGCAAAAAGAAGGCACCTTTAAGCAGAAAGTTTTGTTTGATCCCCGCGTACCGAAACAGTTACCACAAGCTATCAAAGATGTGCAAAAAAATAGTTATAAGGTACTACCTGATAAGTATGCTACCCCAGGTGTAGTCGATATATTTGGTGACTACGTTGTGACGTTTACCAGTGTTGGAATTGGTCAGTTGGATGATGACGTCTCTTTATTCGTGATGCGTAACCAAGAATTAGCCGACAGCTACCGCACCTGGTTCAACTTTATTTGGGATCATTGTTAAGACCTCTCCTCCCTGACCCTCCTCTCCTTTCAAGAGAGGAGAGAACGTAAAAATCCCTCTCCTGCAAGGAGAGGGATGATAGGGAGAGGTCTAAAAGTACAGTAGCGGATCCACCTGCACTTCTCCCAACCGCACTTCAAAATGCAAATGAGAACCGGTGGCGTTACCACTACTACCAACGGTACCAATCACCGATGTCGGATACACCACATCGCCTACTTGTACGTAGATATCTTGTAGATGAGCATATAAGGTCATGATCTGTTCAGGGTGGGATGGATGGGCAATAATAATTTTATTGCCGTATGGTCCGGCGTGTGTCACTTCGACAACTGTACCAAAAAAAGCCGCCGTCACTGGTTGGCCAGCATTTGTATCGATATCCATGCCGGTGTGACCAGCGTCAAAACCGCGACTCAGTTTAGTGGCAGCTGTTGGCCAGTGCAACGTGGTTGTCGGTAAAGTGGTTGTAGAAGCATCCACGAAACCAATAGTAGAGACGTAATGATGTGGTATAGATGGGCTGATATCTGCCTGTAATGGTTGGGCAGTGAAGAGTTGTAGAGCCAATAACAGTGGATACATAACCGACGTAGGCTATCACTAGAAATGGGTTTTGTCAAAAAAACCAAAAACCCCTCTCCAGCAAGGAGAGGGGTGGTCGCCTTAGGCGATCGGGGAGAGGTCTAGAGACTCAGGTCTACAGCACTGAGATCAACTTCTTCTTCTGGCTGGGCTTGTGGTCTTGGTGCGGAAGCCATTGAATCAGCTGGACGTGGGCGAGAGCGCATACCCTCTGGTTCATAGATTTTTAGGTTCACACGGGCGTGGTGTTTAGCACCAACAACGCGTAACAATGTGCGGATCGACTTAGCAGTCTGACCCTGGCGACCAATCACTTGGCCGAGATCAGCTGGATCTACTTTTAACGTGATGAGCACACCCATTTCATCTACGGTGCGATCGGATGTAACGGCTTGTGGATTATCCACTAAAGCTTTTACGACGTATTCAACAAACTCTTGATCTTTTTCCATAACAGATCGTTAAAATAATAACTTGTTAAATAGCTTACGGTACTAGTAGTATAGGCAGGGCAAAGTACCCTGTCAATTTACGCCGCTACGGGAGCAGCGGGTTCAACCGGAGCAGCTTCCACAGTAGCTTCTACTGGAGCAACGACGGGTGTGGCAACGACAAACTTGGCTGGTGTGGCACCAGTCACGGATCGTTGTTTTTCACCTTTAATCAACCCAGCATTAAGCAGCAGGTTGTGAACGGTGGTGGACGGTTGGGCACCTTTTCCCAACCAATAGCTGATACGTTCAGTCTTTAACACGATGGTAGTTGGATTGGTGTGTGGATCCATGGTACCTAAGGTTTCGATTGCCTTAGACATTGGAGCCCAATCCTTCTCTTGCAGAACGAGGCGGTAGGTTGGCCAGTTCTTGCGACCGTGTCGAGCAAGTCGAATCACGAGCATGTGGCAGTCAGTTACTTATAAATTAGAGCTCGGCTACTATATCTGATATACTAGGCCATGTCAATATGTTGCCCCCTTATCAAACCATGGCCAGTTTAACCTGGCGCCAATACCTCGCCCATTTCGACATTATATTATATGGCCATCTTTTATTCAGTTTGCCGGTACTCATCTTAGCTTGGTATTTTAAAGGTTGGTTTCCACTCCCGGATGCTGTCGAGGTCGTTGAGCAATTTTGGCCCAATTTACCGATTCAACTGGCTATCGACTATGGGGCCAGCTTTCTGACCTGTATCACCATTGTCATGGTGATTGTTGCCATGCAACGGGCAATTAAACGGCAACCGGCTAGCTTTGGTTCGGTATTGGCTGAAGCCTGGTCATTATACCCAATCGTTTTTTTACTATCGGTGATCGAATTCGTTTGGACAGTATCTGGTTTAGCCGTTTTGATCATACCCGGTATTTTAATATCGATCTGTTTAGCCTTCGCTATTCCGGCTTTCGTTTGGTACCGTCGATCACCTTGGCAAGCACTTCAACGCAGTGTCAGTCTAGTGCAGGCCCATTTTTGGATAACCGCTTTTTATATTCTCCTCACCCAGTTACTGGTGAGCGTAGTGGTACTGTTGATTACCTGGGGATTACCAACTACTTTTTGGTTCAATGTCTTTAGTGCCTGGTTGGCGGCGGTCTGTGCCAGTTACTATACAGTCTTTACAGTCATCCTGTTTAACATTTTGGAGACGATTGAACGAAAGAAATAAACCGGGCCATTACGTATCCAACAATTTCTCCGCCTCAGTCAGCTTCACCGATAAAATTTTACTGGTACCATCTGGTTTCATCGTCACGCCGTACAGCACCTCGGCC
>JACQPW010000038.1 GCA_016207285.1 Candidatus Kerfeldbacteria bacterium
CTACTACAAAATATAGTAGTTCCTAAAATCCGTCAAGGGTTTTAATTTACAACGTAGTGAACTTGACCTTTTTGGAGTAACTGCCACCTAAGTAGGTACCCACTGCACGGACGTGCACCGTATAGTTTTTACCCGACTTTAAGCCTTTAATACGCTTCGTTTTTTTGGTGACTGTATACGTATCTACGACATTAGCACCACGCTTTACCTCCACCACATAGTGATCAGCACCAGTTACCTTTTTCCACGACACAGTAGCTTTTGTCTGCGCAATAGCTGAGACAGCTACACCATGCACCTTACCGGGCTTTGTAAGAGCTTCACCAGCTGGTACGTAACCGGCAGTATCATTATCTGCAATCGAAACACCACCAATCAGTTCAGCGATTTGGCCATCAGGGTTAATGACATCCACATTCTGAAAACCACCTGGGGCACCGGCTGGCAATGTACCCACGATGGATGTATCAGTCGTGGTCAAGTTGGTCAGTGGCACTCCACCCACAGCAGCCACGGCTCCATCTACAAAGCCTGCTCCAGTAATAGTGATCTCGGTTGTTGTGCTATCGTCTGCCTCTTCTGGAGAGACCGAGTAGATGGAGGGGGCAGTGTCTGAAGTAATGGTAATAGCATTGGCAATAGTGGTCTTTTTACCGTTTGGCCCAGTAACGCGCAGACCATAGGTGCCATTGGCTAAGGTATAAGGAATAGTAAATTGGATTTCAGTACTACTCACCACGGTCGACTCATCGGCTTCTGTAACTGTTTGAATCGCTGTGGCTTCTGAACCCTCAATAAAGGAGACCGTTGAGTTGGCTAGAAAATTATCACCATTCACCCACACTAATCCACCCGGTTGAGCGATCGCTTGGCCAGGGCCGCCGTAAAAGCTAGCAGTACCAGCTACAGCAACGGCATCTGGACAAGTTTCACCCTCTGGTAAAATCACCCACAACACATAGTAACCAGCATTTAAAAAGACACCGCTATTAATTCCGGCGACTCCAGAGGCAACATAGTTAGTCGAACCAAATGGAGTGATATACCAATCACCGGTACTCGCTACTTCCACTTGTTGGGACCGGTATAAGTACATTTGGGCTGGCGTATCAATTTCTCCACCACTATCTCCACCACAACTAGCCGAGGCCTGCTTGGTTTGTGAGTCAAACGATGGTTTTACTGTGAGGTCGTTGGTAATGCGGACATCATCGATTAACCAACCACGGAAGCCATTATATTTTTCATCAACGGTGTCAAAGTGGAATTTCAAGCGCACAGTATTGCCCACATAGTCAGACAAATCGGCTTGGGTATGAATCCATTGTCCAACTTGCCCTAGTCCACCAGAACTATACGGTTTCCAGGCTTCACCATCCACATCATTAATTGGGTTCATGGTGGCCACAGCACTCCAGGTAGCGCCATCATCCGTACTGATGTACACCGACATCAGGTCATAACGATCAACATCAACTCCTTCAATTTCCCACCAGTTCCAAAAAGTTAAGTTAGCCGTTTCTGAAGTGGTTAAATCAATATCGCCACTAATCAGTTCGCCTTCATTGGCTAAGTCAGACCAACCACCGTTTTTTGCAACTTGACTGGCCAGATCCCATTCATCCAAAAAAGTGCCATCATCTTCACTCCCATACCACCAGACATTATCACCCGAATACGCATTGGGTAGATCACCAAAGTCGGGTAGAGATACTAAGCCTGGATTCACATCGCCAGATACAGCGACATCCTCTGGGTTAAGCTGCATGTGCCATTGGCCGGTAGCAGTCCAATCGCCGGCACCGCTTTCCATATCGTCGAAAAAGACTTGGCCAGCCTGCGCTGGTTGCAAACCAAACAGCACCACACCGGTGGCTAAAATACTGGCAGAGATGAACTTATACATAAGAATATGATGATAATTAGTACCTCCACTAAATTACCTTTAGTATACGCCTACCCCAGGCTGCGACGCAACTTGCCAGCCTGCAAGACAGCGGCGGCAATGGATTGATGCTGTTTTTCTAAGTAGTAGATGTCTGAGGTAGCATTACGGTGCAAATACTCATCAGCCGTCTTGGGTCCAAGGGTCATGCCAAAATACTGTTCAAGATATGTGATATCGGTTTGGATAGCCTGCCAGCCTTTATGCCGTTTGGCTAAGAACGACAGGTTTTCTTTGTTTAAGTAACGTCCGGCTAGTTTCATATCATGCTCCATACAGCGGTACAGTTGATGAACCAGCTCACCTTCACTTTTGGTCATGGCTTTAAGCGTACGGCCTGTAGCCACTAATTCTGGTGGCACACCTAAAGAGTACATCGCCGCTGTAAAGGTAATGGCACGTGGGAATTGTTTTTTGCCGATGCTGCGGCCATACCCTAGTAAGCCAATATGCAGTCTGCGTTCACGCCGGGCTGGCACAGCTTTGACTACTTTAAACATATCTTTAGCCACACTGGTGATGGCCGTACGATAATGCTGCTCAGCTTTACGTACCACCACATTCACCAAACCTAACTCCCGTTTGCCAAAGTATTGTGGAGTAGCACGCGGTAGACGTTGTTGCAATTGTTTGATGGCCGCTTTCACCTGTTTCAGCGGATAGTCATAGCGGAAGGCTGATTGCACAGTCACCGTACGGACGCCACGGTACTCTTCTAAAAATTTATCGATATTATCTGGTGCACAAGAACCACGGAATGGTAATGAACCAGTCCCAATAATAGGGTAAACGGGAATGCCTGTTTGGTCACTCCATTGATAGAGTTCGGATAGGGCGATTTTGTTCCCAATCACAGCCGGAATAATTCCGGAAATGAGGGCTGGGTCGCTGCGCGCTAAGAAAGGACGTATATAAGCTGGCCGTTCTTTGTAATAAGTTTTATGTAAGTCAACATAGCGTTCAAGTAAACCACGAATACCGAACATCTGTTTGACCTCTTCAACCAACGGAATGACTTCAACGTAATTAAAAGAGCTGGTTTTAGATTCAAACAGTCTGTGTTTTACTTTAGCTAATTTACTAAAGGTGGTTTGAATGTGCAGGAGTTGTTGAGCAGAGGTGGTCATTGGTAAGATCACTTCAAACAATGGACGCTCACCCATCTTTAAATCGCGGGCCATATCAGCTGCAGTCAACATGGCCATAAAGGCACGAGCCAATGAATAGCCTTTTTCTTGCCAAATATTTGGGATGCGAAACGTCAGGAAAT
This sequence comes from Candidatus Kerfeldbacteria bacterium, assembly GCA_016207285.1. GTDB lineage: Bacteria > Patescibacteriota > Patescibacteriia > UBA9570 > UBA9570 > UBA9570. Next base: position 3,216 of record JACQPW010000038.1, read on the forward strand.
GATCCTTGCCTAACTGATGTTTTTTAAAATAGTCGTGATACTCACTAAAGAACCGCTCGACCACAGCTTCGTCAACATACTTGCCTTCCCAGTCCCACATGTATTCGTCCACCCCAAGTTCGGCATACGCTGAATAAGCTTCAGCCACCTCTTCTTGAGCAGACACAAAGCCGTCCCCATCTAGCTCCCAATACGGTGCGGAAGCATTGTCGGGATGTTGTGTCGCCATGACGGCTGGAATGCGACGCATGATTTTAGGCATAATCGTATTGTATACCAATAGTATTCAGCCTGTCATCTGAGTATGAACTCGTATGTAGTTGGCTCATTGACGTCAGGGCCTTTCTACCTTAAGGTGTGCCCCTTATGCATACCATAGCTACCCTCATTCTAGCCCTTGGTCTAGCCAACGCTGCCCCGGTACAAACGGTTGACGCCACTGTCTTCGCGTATACCAGTACCATTGGTCAAACGGATGACTCTCCGTTTACAACGGCTTCGGGCGGAACAGTCCATGACGGTACTGTGGCTAATAACTGCTTACCATTTGGTACGATCGTGACGTTTCCAGAACAGTTTGGGGACAAACAGTTCGTGGTTGAAGATCGCATGGCCAGCCGTTATAGTTGCGCTACTTTTGATATTTGGTTTACTAATACCAGCGTTGCCCGCTCATTCGGAAAACAATACACAACGGTCCAAGTTTACTAACGTCTGGCTTCCCAGTCGGCTACGGTCGCTTTGCCCAAGATGGCTTGGTTGAACCAGTTACGAAACCATTGCCCCAAGACTTTAGGCCAACCATCGCGTCGAATCCGCCGTGGTGACATGGCAATTTTACGGTGCCAAAAATAAGCAATCTCTCCGACTTTGGCTAACCGGGCATATAGTTCAAAATCTTCCGCTGTACGCAGCTCTGGCTTAAACCCTTGAATGCGCTCAAATTCGGTACGCCGCACCATCATACAATCCCCCGGTGAAGCGCCAGTTTTAAGCAGCCGGTTCATCAGGTAGACCATACTATTAAACACGGCATAGACGACCTTATCCATCCACTGTATCTCTTCTGTATAAATGGTAATACGCATAGTCGCCGCAGCTACATGTGGGTGATCGTTAAAATACGCTTGCACCTCTTGCACGGTGGCCTCGATATCCACAATGCGCACATCAGCGTCAATAAACCACAATAGTCCGCCTACCGCTGCCCTGGCACCACGGTTACGACATTCACCAATAGAGGTGCGCGTATCACTTGGTCGCACAACTACTTTGGCACCAGCGGCACGAGCTAAAGCTACGGTGTCGTCGGTACTGCCGTTATCGGATACGATGACCTCGTGATCAAGTCGACGCAACTGTTCAAATTGTTTTAGTGTTTCCCGAATACCTTTAGATTCATTATAGGTTGGGAGTATAAATGATACTTTCATGGCCTCATAGTAGTATAGGTGGCTGGTTTACAGCAAGCCGCTTTTTTGATACGGTACCGATGCTTATCGGGCCTGGTAGCCAAGCGGTAAGGCAGGAG
>JACQPW010000039.1 GCA_016207285.1 Candidatus Kerfeldbacteria bacterium
ATTATTATGCCGATTAAACAGTGATGCAGAGATGATGCAGGCATTGTCGCAAGGGGACATGGTGAAACGTTTAAAGCATGCGGGCATCGCTGGAACGGTCCAAGCTAGCATGGCGGTAGAAGCGTTCCGACTGTACCTACAAAGTGAGTTTCCGGATGTAACCTCCATGGAGTGCGAGCCAATGTTTGTGCGCGACTCAGTGTTAGTGGTGCGATCAACGAACCCGGCACTCATGCAAACATTGCGTGAACATGAACCGGACATTACTCACTACATTAAACAAGTTTGCGGTAGTAACATTACCCGTCTACAGTTTCGCGCCAACTAACCACCCTTGATTACTCCTCCTCGTCCGAAGCATTCTTGTTTTTACTATTCTTGTTTGTATTTGTATTCGTAGTACTCCCGGCGCTGTAGCTAAAAGAGACAGTGGCTTCAGCAGTGTTGTCCCGATCATTGGTTACACGGACAGTGAGAGTGTGGTTGCCGGTGGTGAGTGTGGTGGGCACATAGTCAGAATCAAACGGGCTAGTGGTGGCAAGCGCTACGGTGACGTTATCAATGATGTACTCCACTTTTTTAACGCTGCGGTTAGTGCCCGGGTGAATGCGAGCACTAATAGCAAAGGTCTTACTAGTTAATTTTTCGTCTTCAGCGGGAGAAAGGATGGTTAAGGTTGGGGTCTGGTCGGCTGACCGCAGGTTGCAATCTTCATATTCTGTTTTTTCTGTAATATACTCTGTTTGCCCCTCGGCCCATAATTGAATCGCATCTTCCCATGGTGTGTACATCGGGTCGTCTGCTGGATTGGCCGGTGCGGATCCCAACGGGTCTTCTTTACGTAGGTAATGCAAAATAGTGTGGACTTCTTTAAACTCCTTCTTTTCTTTGAACTCTGCCGGGTAACTAGCTACACACTCGTCTGGAATAATATGTTGGGTGCCTTTGTCTACATACTTTTCTACCTTCTCTCCAATCTCTCCGCTCAACACTGGTTTGTTGGCGCTAGCGCTGGAAGGAGCATTGAAAGCCTCGTTTGGTAAACCATCTAAGATACGACTCATGTAAGCGTTGGCAATAGGTGCGGCGATGATCACCCCGTCTGCCAAGTAATCCATAGTGGTATTATCGTTATTGCCTACCCAAACACCGGTAGCAAACGAGGGGGTGTACATTTCTGTCCAAGCATCACGGAACTCTTGGGTGGTGCCGGTTTTGGCGGCGATGGTTTTTCCGGAAATGTTTAGGGCCGAAAAGCCGGCGCGGGCAGACTGGTCTGATAGGACGCTATTGAGTTGTTGTACGGCAGCCTTATCAACCACTTGCTGTGAAGAGTCCTGCCACTCATAGAGCACAGTACCTTGGCGATCCTCTACTTTTAAAATAGTAGCTACCGGATGGCGCTCACCTTCACGGGCAAAGGTAGCAAAAGCCGAGGTATGCTCTAACAGCTTTATTTCACCACCACCTAGGGCTAGCGCCAGACCAAAGCGGTCACGGTCACCGAGCGTAGTGTAGCCCAAGCTGTCGGCGGTATCGAGCACCTTATCTTTGCCCACCAGGTAGAGGGTTTTAACTGCAGGGATATTGAGAGATTGTCCAAGGGCGCGGCGCATTGTGAGTGGGCCACTAAAACCACCACTAAAGTTGTTGGGGCTGTAAGGCGCCCCACCAGCCACAGTCAAGTTAGTTTTAACATCAAATAGAATGGTGTTGGGATTGTAGCCGTTGGCGAAGGCAGTGACATAGACGATTGGTTTAAAGGAGGAGCCGGGTTGTCGGGCACTGGTGGCAACATTAAATTGGCCGTCGTAGTCTTCAGAGTAGTAATCTTTTGAACCGACCATAGCCAATACCTGCCCGGTGTGGGTATCGATGGAGACTAGCGCCGCATTGCTGCCGCCGTACTGCTCTACCTTTTCCATGCCATTCGCAATCACTTCCTCAGCAATAACTTGTTTGTCGTAGTCGAGCGTTGTGGTGACGCGTAACCCTTGGTTAATGAAGTTGCTGCCAAAATCATCTTCCAGCTGTGCAATGACATAGTCTACAAAGTGAGGCGCATCTTTTTTTGCGATCGTGCGCTTTAGTTCAATCGGCTCCGCTTTAGCAGCCTCGGCCTGTTCGGTGGTAATGTAGCCCTCTTCGGCCATGCGATCTAGGGTGTAATCTTTGCGGGTAAAGAGCGTTTCCTGATCTTGGGTTACGCGGTTGGGTTTTTGCGGAATAGAGGCTAGCAAAGCACACTCGGCTAAGGTTAAATCCTTGGGCGCTTTATCGAAGTAACTTTGGGAAGCAGCGGCTACGCCAAGGTTAATACCGCCGTAACCGGCCTCATTTAAATAGAACTCTAGGATCTGGTCTTTGCTGTATTTGCGTTCTAGTTCAACGGATAGAATCAGTTCTTTAATTTTTCGGGAGTAGGTACGATCTTGACCGACGATGGCTAGCTTCACAAACTGTTGCGTAATCGTGGAGCCGCCGACTTGGCGGTCGCTAGTGACATTGATACCAGCTGAGCGCATTAGAGCGACCGGATCAAATCCGTGGTGGTTATAAAAGTTTTTATCTTCTAACGCAACGGTGGCCTGGAGCATGTAGGGAGCAATTTCTTCGATTTTGGTATAGGTGCGACGGACATCTTTACCAGTTTCGTACAGCAGGTGCTCGCCAGTTTTGTCATATATTTTAGTACTTTCGGCAATTACTCTATTCTCGAGCTGGTCTGGGCTAGGCAGGTCTTTGGCAAACCAGGCGAATACAGCCGCTCCAATGACAAACACCGTGGCCAAGCCAATAGCACAGATAATTCCAATCCGCTTCAACCAGCGCTGCCAGCGGAGGCGAGCCTTTTTTTTCGCCGCCTTGGTCTCGCCCTTGGTTAGAGGCTTAAGATTACTACTCAAATTTTTACTAGACTTACCCTGTGTCGCAACGGGCTTTTTTTGCACCATAATCCGATTACTATACCAAAAAAAACACGATCATGCTAGTGTACAGAACATGGCTGATTTAGATACTTTATTACACCGCGGGGTTGATACCATTTACCCATCCACAGAAGCATTGGGTGAGCTATTAAAGGGCGGCAAAAAGATCACGCTGTATTTAGGTGTTGATCCTACTGGCGCGTTGCTACATATTGGTCACACGGTAGTATTGCGTAAATTGGCTCAGTTTCAACAAGCTGGCCATAAAGTAATCCTGTTGATTGGAGACTTTACCGGCCGCATCGGTGACCCCACGGGTAAAGACAAGGCTCGTGTGCCACTCACACCAGAACAGCTCGCTGATAACGCGCAAACGTATAAAGAGCAAGCGGCTAAAATTTTAGATTTTGATCATCCTACGAATCCAGTCGAACTGCGCTACAACAGCACCTGGTTGGCCAAACTGACCTTTGCTGACGTAATCAAGTTGGCGGCACACTTTACTGTGCAGCAGATGCTAGAACGGGACATGTTTGAACAACGGCTGCAAGCCAATAAGCCGATTTCAATGCATGAGTTCTTTTACCCGTTGATGCAAGGCTATGATTCGGTGGCGATGGACGTAGATTTAGAAATCGGTGGCACGGATCAGACCTTTAACATGTTAGCCGGTCGGACGCTGCAGAAAGAAATTAACCACCGCGAAAAATTTGTGATTACCGTGCCCTTGCTGGCGGACTCCAACGGTGTCAAAATTGGAAAATCCGAAGGTAACGTGATCGCCATCACCGCTGCCCCGGCCGACTTGTACGGCAAGATCATGGCGCTAGGTGATGATGTCATCGTGCAAAGTTTTGAGTTATGTACGGATGTGCCGATGGCGGAAATTAAAGAGATTGCACAACAACTAGCCGCTGGGGAAAATCCCAAGTTTGCCAAGATGCGCTTAGCGCGGGAAATTGTCACGTTGTACCATAATACCGCCGCCGCGGAAGCAGCTGAAGCAGAGTTTCAGCAGGTGTTTGCTGAACATGGTAAGCCGACGGAGATTCCTAAATTACCAATACCCACTACTACCGAAGCACTAACGGTGTTGGTTGAATTAAAATTAGCGGACAATAAATCTGCCGCCAAACGGTTATTTGAACAGGGTGGCGTGAAGTTGAATGATGTGAAAGTGACGGATTGGAAGGCGCCCCTGATTTTAAAAAGCGGAGATGTTCTACAGGTAGGCAAACGAAGCTTTGTGGAGCTTTGTTAACCCTTACCCCAAACCCGACCTCCCCCTTAATCCCCCTCCTTTCAGGAGTGGGAAAAGATCTCACCCTCTTTCCTGAAAGGAGAGAGGGATGGGGAGAGAGGTCTAGGGGATAAAGCCAAACTAGCCTTTCAACTGCGCGCGGTAAAACGCTGCCGCCTCTTCTGGTGGGATCGGATTGATAATCAAGCCAGAACCAATTTCTACACCAGCCCAGGCGGAGCCGCGTGGGGTTAACTTCATGTACAAGTGTTGGTCAGAGTCGTCTACCAGTTGGTGAAAGTAATAGTTGTAGGGCAAGTACAGTTTATGGTTGATGGTATAGAGCAATCGTTTCATGATTTTGGCCCACGACAAGCGCTCCGCCTGGGTGAGTAACGCAATGTTGTCGCGGTGTTTTTTGGGAAGAATCCATACTTCGTAATTATGCATGGAGGCATACGGGCAAAATGCAATGACGTTTTTATCTTCCCAGATAAATCGTGCGCTGGAACGTTCGCGCTTGATCACTGCACAGTACACACAGGTACTATGCACAAGGCGATAATCCTTTGAATGGTTCGATTTGTCACGAATATGCGGTGGCACAAACTCAGTGGCAAAAATTTGTGAGTGGGCATGACATAAGGATGCCCCAGCGCGGCCGCCAGCATTTTTAAAAATGAGTACATAATTGAGGCGGGGGTTTTTGGCCAGAGCCGCTGTCCGCTTAGCATAGACGGCCAGCACGTTCGCCACATGACTAGTGGGTAAATCTTCCAGATGAACATTTGGGTTAGGCGTTTCTACCACCAGTTCGTGTTTACCATACGCCTTGGGGTTATCTAGCGATACTGCCGGAAACTTATTGGCCGCCACATAGACTTTCCAGTTACGCTTTGAGCCCACGATTGCCAGCGCTGGCTCTTTATTGATATTCAATGGAGACAGCGGACTGTCTTCAGGACGCAATAGTGGACAGGCTTCGGCCTGCTCAACGTTTGGGTGTGGGCGTTTTTTGCGCAACGGCGCAATCAAGACGTATTTTTCTTGGATATAATCTTTACGTAACTCAGATCGCTGCACCGTCATGCTTCCTGATAATCATGCTTAGTTGGGTCAATCAGAAAACCAGCTAAATCTTTTTTTCCAATCAGTACAGAATAAAGCAGAATTTTTCGATCTACGATACTAGCAATAGTGGTGATGTGTTTGTTGTGGAGGTGGAGGTGGATGCGCACGTAGGGTCGCACACTGATACCGTTGGTGGCCGGAATAACGCGCACATCGTACAAGCCAGGTATCTGTTTACGTAACTTTGGCGTGATTTGTGTCCGAATGCGTTCGCGCACGACCTGAAAGTTTTGTTTAGTCATTTTGATCTTTGGCATCAGTCGGCGAAATTCGGTGTAAATAGGCAGTAAGCCAAGTTTTTTTGCAACTGAAACATCAATAGCGGTGGTACGGGCGCCAGTGTCTATTTTAGCCTTGCGGCGAATAAATTTTTTTGTGTCTGGAATGAATAGTCGAACTTCTTCTTCTAGACCAATGATCGGTTTACGCATAATTACATCATACCACGGGTTGGGTTGATTAAGAACCCGCCCAAGTCACGGCGTCCAATCACCATCGGATGTGACAACTTGTTATCCAGTGCGACGGCTACCAGTGTAGTTATTTTTTTGCCGCCTAACTCAAAAGTTAGGCTTAGCTTGGGTCGAATCAAATACTGCCCATCCGATCGGACAGCGGCCACATCTACCCAGTCGTCGTGTTGTTCCATAATCCGAGCACGGTAACTTTCTTCGGCGGCTTGAGCACGATCTGCTGCCACGCCGCTGGGAATATCAAGCGCCTCTAGAGCTGTGAGCGCTTCCGCAAAGCCAAGCTTTTGTGCCAGTCCTTTCGTAATGGTGGTGGAGGCTAGTCCAGTGTCGATCAAAGCGCGTAATTGAGAGGCTACGCCCTTTTTGTCATAGACGGTGGTGGTTTCTAGTACTCCCAATACTTGTCCCTGATCAGGGTTCTCTGGGTGATCATGCCGACCAAACAGTTCTTTGCACACACTTAGCCCCTTAGCAGTGCTGGTGATGGTCAGGCCAGCAACCCGCTCTAAGCGGTCACGCAAAGTAGCGTGGTTGGCATTTTGAATCTCTAAGCCCGGGTGGCCGTTCACTTCTAAGATCACTGGTCCATATTGCTTGTCTAACACAATATCAACTCCAGCGTAGCCTAGTCCGATGGCACGCGTTGCTTCAATGCTGATACGCAGAATTTCGTCCCAGCGGGGAATCCGCAGACCACGCAATGCGGTCTTAAAATCTGGATGTTCGTGTATTTCACCTAGTTCTTTGGAGACAGCAAAGGTAGTTTCTCCAGCGATCAGATCGATACCAACCCCAATGCCACCAATCTGTAGGTTGGCCTTACCCTGTGAGGCCTTAGTAGGCAGACGTAACATGGCCATCACCGGTACTGAGTTAAAGACGATCACGCGAATATCTGGGACACCTTGGTAGCTGACACTTTTGAACTCTTCAGTTAGGCGCAGACGCTCTTCAAAGTAGGCGATGTCCGGAACATTTGACATGGAGAAGTTGCCATCCAACACATTACTGACATGACGCTGTAAATCCGCAACGCCATAGGTTTCCTCACCGGTGCTAATCCAGCGACCCTGTTTGTCCTTACCGTACAGCACAACAATGCCGCCGCCACCGAGGCCAAAGTTTGGTTTGACCACGATACTACTAGGTAGACTACTCCAATCAAAGTTAAACAGTTCCTTACGATTATGGATGGTGCCGTACAGTTTTGCAGTAGGCAAACCAGCCGCTAGGAGCTTCTCTTTGGTGGCCAACTTATTGTTAGCGGTTTTAACCGATCGGCTAGTATTATACGGTCGTACAAATACCAAGTTGCGGGCATTCATCCCCAAGATAGCATTGGCACGCGTAAACCAGGAGGCCATTATGGTTTGGGATTAGCCTTGAGTAGCTTGCGGAAACGAAAGTACTCAACAATACGTAGACCAGAGAATCGTCCTAATAAGATATTAATGATGATGGTTAGTAAAACAATCTCCGGGTAGCCCAGCACTAGGGTAGTGAGTTCTTCCCAGGTGACAATTAGGTAACTAATAGTGGCTAAGGCGAGTGTCTCAGCCGTGAGCAAGATGGCCTGACGATTACCTTGTTCAATTTGCACCTCCACAAACTTTTCAGTCAGGATCATCATTACCAATACAGGGAAAATAGACAAAGATAAAATACTGTCCTCGCCGAGGTAGCTGGAGACTAACAGTAATCCAAAAATCGTGAAGCTGACCGCTGTGAGTACGATCGCCATGCGTGGTAGGTACAAAATGTGCAGGCGTCTGGCAGCAATTCGTGCCAGTGTGGCGGCAGCCAGAATGACCAGGAAAATGAGGACACCGTAGCGCAGCCCAGTCACTATAAACGATAGGGTCATGATCGATGGTACATAAATACCAAAGGCTTTCACTCCCACAATTTGGCGACCAAAGGAGATCAGTGTAGCAACGATTGGTAGCACCAGTAACAAGAAGATCGTATCCTGGCTAACCCCTTTATTGATGAGGTAGTTTACCCCATACGATAGAAAGTTTAGCGGCGTGATGTTTTCTAGGGCCCGTTGACTGTGACGGCCAATGAGCTGGTAGGGAACAGCTTCGCTTTGTAATTGTTCAGTTAGTTTATCCACTGCTGGGTTAGCTAGAATCGGCTCTAACGCGGGAGCAGTCGTGAGCATCACATATTGTGGTAATAGGGTGTTATAGGTCGTTTGAGCAATGCGGCCAAGGGCACCACTGCTGGGGTGGTCACTAATTTGGATGATAGCTTTTTGCGCAAAGCTAATCGATCCGGCCGAAGTAGCGGCACCACCACTACTTAAAATTTGACCGACTTCGGTGAGGGCATTGAGGCCAATATTTTGTTCTGTCCAAATTAGCACAACGGCTGCTTGGGTGATATCGGCTTCAGATGACACAATTTGTTCGGCCACGTTTCTGGTTAACACATAGTCGAGCGTAACACTGTCACTAGGGCGGATCACCACTAATAAGGTGCCATTACGTTGAGCGTACTGTCGGTAGTAGCGTAGTTGGTCACGCGATACGGAGTCATCGGCAATCAACAGCGCAACATCCTCAGCCACTGAAACCAGAGTGGAGTCGTGTGAGGTTTCCTCGCCATTGCTTACAGTCAGTTTGGCTTTATAGGTACCGGGCTGGGCATAAATATGGGAAGCATCAATCCCTTGAAAGGTCTGGCCATCACCAAAATCCCAGCTGTAGGTGAGGGTGGTGTCACTGGGTCCACTGGAGGCAGAGGCATCAAACAGGACGTTGCGACCAACGGCGACATTCTTGTCGGCTCCAGCTTCGGCCACTAAGGGGACCTGTTCAGTGAGGGTAACATCCGTTGGAGTGACCACGTCTTCACCTTCTTCTTGGGCCAAGCTCACTGGAGTGGATAGTATAGTCACTACCAAACCTAGGCTAAAGCCAACAGTATTAATCCAAGGTCGCATAACGTTGAGTGGTTAGGGCGATCGCCAAAGCATCGGCGGCATCATCAGGTTTGGGTGCTTTGGAGAGCTTAAATATAGACTTCACCATGTATTGTATCTGTTGTTTGTCCGCTCGGCCATAGCCAGTCAAACTGTGCTTCACTTGTAAGGGGGTCAGTTCCAGTAGTGGGATATGACGCTGGGCTAAAGCCAACAAAATAACACCACGGGCATGACCAACATCTAGGGCGGTGGTAACGTTGCGAGCGAAAAACAATTTCTCACAGCCAGCTCGTGCTATCTTATATTTGTCGAGTAGCTCCGTCAGTTGGTTGTAGAGTAGAACTAAACGCTGACCCAAGGCTGTTTTAGCTGGGGTTCTTAATGCACCATACTCTAAGATGACGTCACCTTGAATGATGCCGTAACCGGTGATGGCTAAGCCAGGGTCAAAGCCAACCACAATATCAGTGCTGCGCATTGTGGGTTACATCAACTACGTCTTCATTGTCTTCGAGTGCCTCTAATAGACCCTCAAATTTCTTTCTTTGTTCGTCATCCATCAGTGGCACGGATAGTTCTGGAACCAAACTGACCTCAGCATACTCAACCGCGTTACCTAAGGTTGTTTTTACGGCGGCAAAGGCGTCCGGGTGGGTATACACGGTGAGGCCGCCATCTTCTTCCTTCAAGTCATCTGCGCCAGCCTCAACAACCTTCAGTTGCATGGTCTCGCTACTATCAGTACTACGCAAGACACCTTTTTGTTTGAAGAGGTAACTAACTGAACCAGGCCCACCTAAGTTGCCACCGAATTTAGTCAGGGTACTTTTAATGAAACTGGCGCTACGGTTGGTATTATCTGTGGCACAGTGCACTAATAATGCGATTCCACCTGGTCCGTAGCACTCATAGGTGATCTCTTCGATCTGCTGACCAGGCAATTCCCCGGCTCCGCGCAGGATGGCGCGTTCGATCACATCCTTGGTCATGTTAGCCTCCCGAGCAGTATCTACGGCTAAGCGCAAGCTGGGATTCATCTCTGGGTCCTTGCCTTTCTTGGCCGCAATGCTAATATTTTTTGAGAGCTTGGTGAATAAGGCACCGCGCTTGGCATCGGCAGCTCCCTTGGATCGTTTGATAGTTGCCCATTTCGAGTGTCCTGACATAAAATCACCGAGTAGCATACTGAATTTATCCGTTAAAGTCAAGACAATATGATGATCGTAGACGAACGCAACATGCTGGGATCGATTGATATGTTAGCCCAGCAGGTGCGCCATGCTTGGAAAAGCACGGCTGGCATTGCCCTACCAGCTGAGGTAAAGCACTGTCGCCAAGTGGTTCTGTTTGGTATGGGTGGGTCGGCTCTAGGGATGGACATCGCCCGGGCCGTGTATGCCAGTAGTGCTACCGTGCCGCTTTTGGTCGTAAATGACTATATAGTTCCTGGGTACGTTTCAGCTGATACCTTTGCAATCTTATCTAGTTACTCTGGTACCACGGAGGAAACTGTCATGGCGGCGAAACTGGTACAAGCCCGCACTAAACAAATAGCAGTAGTCACCACGGGTGGTCCACTGGCGGACTTAATGACGCAACAGCAGCTGCCGGGCTATCAGATTGATCCCACCTATAATCCGTGTGGCCAACCACGCATCGCAGTGGGCTATGCGGTAACTGGAATCTTGCGCTTACTCCAACAAGCCGGCTGTATTACGCTGACCGATACCGAAATTGATGACGCTGCACACTTTATGGATGGTAATCGGGAGTTGTTGCGTGATGCTGCACAAGCCACCGCCGGTCGCTGCCAAGATAAGCTGGTGTTATTTGTCGGTAGCGAACATTTATTGGGTAACGTCCATGTGATGACGAACCAGACGAACGAGAATGGTAAACACTTTGCCTGTTACTTTCCTATTCCAGAACTTAATCATCACTTGATGGAGGGGCTAGGTAATCCGCCGGCAGCTAAACAACTGCACGTCGTCTTTGTTGAATCTAATCTGTATCACACGCGCGTACAAAAACGGTATGAGGTGACTAAGGGGATTTTAGATAAACAAGGTATTTCCTACGAAACGTTTTTGCCGGCAGCAGCCACACCATTGCAACAAGCCTACGAAGTACTGCAGTGGGGTAGCTATGTGAGTTTCTACATTGCTGCTGCCCATGGTATCGACCCTTCACCCATCCCTTGGGTAGACTACTTTAAGCATGCTCTGGCGAAATAAGTACGTTGAGTTAGCGGTTGTCATCTGCCTGAGTGCGGTCGCATTTGCTTGTTACCAAGCTATTCCAGTATTTCCAGACCCAGATTCCTTTTACCATGCGCGGTTAGCGGCCATGATGGTAGAGCAGGGTTTGGTGTGGCAGTTTCCATGGTTACCGTTTACTACCTTAGGACAGTCATTTGCTGATCACCACTTGTTGTATCACATTTTTTTAATGCCTTTCGTGGTCGGACAGAATCCGATTATCGGTGTGAAGGTGGCTCAAGTAGTGTTGGCAACCATCCTCACCGTTACTTGTTATCTAGTTTTGAAACGCTGGCACGTTCCGTATGCTGCTCCAGCTTTGGTACTGTTGTACAGTGCCTACCCAATGTTAGTTCGGGTGAACTTAGTGAAAGCATCAGCGGTAGCCATCATTCTGTTTGTGATTTTGCTAGTGACGCTGATTGAACGCCGCTATGCCACTGCTGGAGTAATCACGGTAGTCTATAGCATGACGCATGGGGGATTTTTCTTGGCCGCTTTACTAGCAGTAGTGGTGTGGTGTGCCGAATGGGTAGTGCGCTCTGTTCAACAGCAACGTATTACCTGGCCCAAGCCCACCGGTATCGTGACGGTTGGGTTGGGTATGGTGATTGGTGTATTGCTCAATCCGTACTTTCCGGCGAATATCAGTTTTTTGTGGGCACAGTTTTTTCAAATTGGTGTGGTGAATTACAGCGATACTATTGAGGTGGGTGCCGAATGGTACCCGTTTGCTCTACCAGACTTGGTGAGTGTCCTGAGCATTTTACTAGTTCTAGCGGTTGGGATGATCACCATTGTGGTGACGCAATACCACCGGGTACTACGTGATGTGCGTGTCGTTAGTCTGTTGCTGTTGTTGCCCCCCTTGGTGTTACTGACCTTACGATCACGGCGGTTTATCGAATACCTGGTGCCGGTGTTGTGGTTGGGTTTGTGTTTGGTGGTACTACCAGCCTGGCAACAAGGTGTCCTGCAACGCTGGTGGGCTACATTAACCAGGCGGTTGGGGCGGTGGGCGCAGGCATTGAAGGTGTATTTATTATTAGCGGCCAGTTTCGCAGTGGTGTATCCGTTTTACAGTGTGGTGCAAAACTTTCGTAGCCAAGAGCCACTGGATCGCTTAACTGCTGCCACCAACTACTTACAGAACCAGGTGCCGGCCGGTGCAGTTATCTTCCATGGTAAGTGGGACGATTTTCCAGAGTTGTTTTATGGTGATCCTAGTCATGCATACATCGTTGGGTTGGACCCTACTTTTTTATATTTAGCCGACCAAACACAGTACCAACACTGGGCTGATGTGAGTAACGGTACAGCCAAAACCAACAGTGCAGCAGATATTCGGCAGTACTTTCAATCGAACTATGTGATCATCGATACCCAAGACGACCGTACCAAGTTGCTACTAGCTTATTTGCTACGTGACCGAACGGTGCAGACAGTATTTAATCAAGACCACGTCGTCATTTTTAAACTGTAGGAGCATGGGTTACTACCTGCGGTGGGCGGCAACGGTAACGGGCGTGGTGTTGTTCAGTCTGGGCTTGGCTTGGCAGCAAGGAGCGGCAGTCTTTCCAGATCCCGATGTGTTTTACCACATGGGGATGGCCGAACACTTGTGGCAGTTTGGCCTAGCGGGGCAATTCAGCGGCTTGGCACCTACTACATTGGGGGTACATTACACGGATCAGCATTTCTTGTTGCACGCCCTGTTAGCCGTGTTCATCACGATGATGACGCCGGTGGTAGGTACCAAGGTCTTTATTGTTATAGCTCTGCTGAGTTGTCTAACTACGTTTGGTTGGATGTTGCGAGTATTGCGCTTACCGGGTTGGTGGTTGGGCGTTATTGCGCTAGGCATGACCAACCCTTGGCTGTTCCGTCTGAGTTTAGTCAAAGCCACGCCCCTAGCCTTAATACTGGTGTGGTTGGCAGTGATTGTGTTGGCAAAAAAACGGTACCGGTGGCTGGTGCCAATTGGTGCAGTGTATGTCTGGACACACGGTGGGTTTGTATTATTGCCATTGATTGTAGCAGCCTGGAGCCTTAGCGCAGCGATCGTGAGCAGAAAAATAACCTGGACAATAGTGCTTCCGTTTGTCTACACGGTGCTGGGTATCGCACTAGCACTAGTGACACACCCCGCTTTTCCGGACAATCTGTATTTTTATTGGGAACAGCTAGTACAGATTGGAGCGATCAATTACCAACAGTATATTGGTGTGGGTGGAGAATGGTACCCCTATGTGCCCGGTAACTTGTTGTTTGGGCACGCCGTGTTATTTGTAGCCGCCATTGTGGGTTGTGTACTGCATATTGCCATGCGCCGGCGTTTGACTACACCACAACTTTTTTTTCTATTGGTTACTATTGGTATGGTCGTCCTGACACTAAAATCTAAGCGGTATGTAGAGTACTTGTCTCCACTACTGGCAGCTACGGCCGTGAGTTTTATCGGCGTGCTATGGCAGTTACCATGGTTGCGTTGGCTACACTTACCCTTGCGTCACCAAGTAACGCGCCTGTTAGCAGGCTGTGTAGTAGTGATGGCGGTAGTTCCTATGGTGTTATCTGACTACAGTGGACTAGTAAATGACCTGCATGGTGGACAAGCTACTACCTATTTGCAGGGCGTTGGGCAATATCTGGCTAGCCTACCACCGGGTACCGTGGTAGCACCAAGCGACTGGGATGACTTTCCAGCGTTATGGTACGGGGCTCCTAATCAACAGTACCTGATTGGCTTGGATGCGACGTTTTTATACCGGGCAGACCCCAACCGTTATCTAGCTTGGAAGCATATTACCCTGGGTGAGGCCGCTGACCCAGCGGCAGATGTTGCAACGGTGGCGGCTCAGTATTATGTCGTAGCGAAAGATCACCAGCCGATGTTTGATCAAGTCACTAAGGTTGGTGGTACTGTAGTGTACGAAGATGCTGAAGCGTGGGTTTTAACCATATAACAAAACAGCCCCGCGGTTGGCGGGGCTGTGATTGTTTTTGATGGAAGCTTAGGCTTCGGCACCAGTGAAGTCCAACAAGTTGTTGATGACATACACTGAAATACCCCAACCAGCTAAGATGATCACCAGACCAATGATGGCAGCATACAGCGTTTTTTTGGCGCTTTCTACTTTTTCTTCGTTACCACCAGCTGTCATCCAGCGGAAACCGCCGATCAGGATCAAGATAACTGCGATCAAGGCCAAAATGCCTAATACCCAGTTAATGATGGAGATGACCAAGGCTTCCGGGCTTTCATTGCCCAAAACCATGGAGTCTGAGATACCAGTTTCATCCAAGTCATCTACCGTCAAGGCGGCGGCGTGAGCTTGGGCAGATACCAAAAGGCCCGTCGAGGCAACCCCTAGGTAAGCGAACCGGTACATGTGAGCTTTGAGTGTGTTCATAGAACTCTTATAGAACTTATTAGATAAGTTAAGTATTTAAATATAGTATAGACTATTTTCCTAGTTTTGTAAAGGGCGTGGGGACAATCACTTGACTAAACCGGTTTTTTCGTGGTATAGTGTGGTCTATGAAGTTAGCGTATGGAACCGGAGATGCAATTGAGTTTGACCCCTCCGCTGGCGGTTTTGACAACCCCTTACAGAGTTATAGCCAGCTAGGCACGTCAGATCCGGCTACTATTGTGTTCACGTTAGTGAATACGGCGCTGATCTTTTTAGGCATGATCACCTTGGTTCTGATTATTGTCGCTGGGTTTATCTGGTTAACTGCGGCTGGTGAAGAAGAGAAACTTAAGAAAGCCAAAGACATTATGAAGGGCGCTACGATGGGCTTGCTGATTGTGCTTGGTTCGTATGGATTAGCGCAATACTTATTTACTGCTATTCGCGTAGCAACACAATAATATCTATGAACTTTTTTTACATTCTCGCCGCTTCTATCTCCATTAATCCTTTTGGTGGTGGTGAAACCTATGGTAACTTAGCCGATACCGGGTTGGGTGTAACAGATCCAGTGGTGGTGGCAGCACAGTTAGTGAACGTGTTCTTGCGCCTGTTAGGGGCCATTACGGTGATGTTGATGTTATACGGCGGTTGGATTTGGATTTGGGCACGAGGTAACCAAGAAGAAATTACGCGCGCTAAGGATATTATCCGTGGTGCTATCATTGGACTGCTGGTGATCTTGTCCTCGTTTGGGGTGACGCAGTTTGTGTTTTACTACCTAACGAAGATTACCAATGCGGTGGTCTAAATGGCTTCTCATCGTTGCGTTCATTACAGCTGTTCCGTTTGGCGTCCAAGCGCAAACTAGTGGAGATGATATCATCGCTGGGGCAACAGGGGATGATCCAGCCACTACCACTAGTGGTCCATCTGATGGGGTCGATTTTGATATCGGTGACAATGTGTTTGGTAACCCAAACGATGGTGAGACGCTTTCTAAATACAATGTGGATCCAAAAGCGAAAACCTTTGACTCTCTTGGCAGTATCGAGCGTTTAACGTTTTTATCTGGGGGCAGTGACCCAGTGACGATTGCTATTAACATCATTAACCTTAGTCTTAGTTTCTTGTTATTGCTGTGTATTATCTTTATTTTGTACGCTGGTTTTAAGTGGTTTACGGCTCGTGACAACGAAGAAGAGGCTAAAAAAGCCAAGGATATTATTGTGGGGGCAGTAATTGGTTTGATCATTGTGCTCAGCTCAATGGGCATCGCCCAGCTGGTATTTAACAATACAGTTAGTCAGACCACTGTTCAAACCAGTTGGTTGGATATGGTGGTTTCTCCGGCGTACGCAGACGAGGTGGAGCCTATCCCCCAAGCGCTTCCCTTTGATCCAGCTCAAGCTGATCCATCTACCACGGGCCTAGGCAGGATTGTACTAGGCAGTATTGGCGTACTTGATTTAGGGTCAGCTGACCCGGTAACCATTGTGCTTGCAGTAGTCAACGGGCTACTGACTTTGCTTGCTTTTGTATTTTTGATACTCTTACTCTACGCTGGCGTGTTGTGGGCTACGGCGCGCGGCAACGAAGAACAGATTACCAAGGCCAAAAGTACACTCAAGCGGTCCGTCATCGGCTTGGTGATCATCTTGTCAGCCTATGGTATAACTTGGATAGTGAGTGCCTCAATTTATTACGCAACTATTGTATAATTCAATGAAAAAAATCCAACGCTTTAGCTACACTATACTTGCCTCACTAGCGTTGTTGTTGCCATACTCAGCTTCGGCAACATTATTATTTGATCCCAAGTATGGAGATCAGACCGGACTGATTAAAACCTCGGTTGATGATTCGTTGGCACTAGGTACGAACAGCCCAACTTTTGTGGCGCTTAACTTGATCAATGCCGCCTTATCCTTGTTAGCTGCAGTCTGTGTGGGGTTACTACTCTATGCCGGCTTTTTATGGGTGTGGGCACGTGGTAACCAAGAAGAGGTCACGAAGGCCAAAGATATCATCCAAGGCACTATTATTGGTTTAGTGATTGTGTTGGCTGCCCTGGGCATTACTCAATTTGTCTTTACTACTGTGGCCGACATTACTGGCGCTACAGTCACTACTAGTTAACTATCACCATATCCTTATGAAACGACATGTCCTATCTCTCCTGTCTTCAGCCGTTACCCTGACCTTGCCCCTGGTCACTTTAGCTGATTATACTCCGCAGGCCGTGGTGTTTGATCCTAATAGTAACGTGGAGCGTAATAGTGGTTTAGGGAATGCTACTCCTGGAGATGTGGCTGCTGGTGTTATCAACTGGGTGCTAGGTTTATTGTCGTTGATTGCGATTAGTTTGGTGATCTATGCTGGTTTTTTATGGTTGACCGCGCGTGGTAATGAGGAACAAGTGACCAAAGCTAAAAACATTCTGGAGGGCGCCATTATTGGAGTGCTGATCATCTTGGCCTCGTATGGTGCTACCCAATATGTGTTCGAGAACCTAGTCAACGCTACTGTCAACGGACCAGAGGCATGAAGCGAGTACTCACACAGATATTAGCTAGTTTTCTTACAGTAACTTTACTACTGCCGGGTCTAGCGTTGGCAGAAACGACCGGTGCCACGGACACCTTGGGTGATGGCACGTATGTGAACAAAGGATTTGATTACTATGATGAGACCGTCCAAGACAACACCAGGTTGGGTGGGTACGATAACGTGGCTACCGAAGGTCCGATTGTCACAGCCTCATTAGTGATCAACATATTACTTGGTTTGCTGGGTACGCTGGCTCTCTGCCTTACCGTGTATGCCGCATTTCTTTGGATCATTGCCCGGGGCAACGAAGAAGATGTCACTAAAGCAAAAGATATTTTGATGGGTAGTGTGGTTGGGTTGTTGGTAGTACTTTCAACCTATACGTTCATGAACTACGTGTTCAGGAGCTTTGTCAATATTACAGATTAAAAATAAAACAAAAGTAGAGACATGCCATGGCATGTCTCTACTTTAGAATTTAGACATTGGCGGCAGTGTTGAAGACACCAAAGATGAATTGCAGAACAGCGTAACTGGTCAAAATAACGGCCATGCCAATAACTGCCCACAGTAGGGTATCACGGCCTTTTTTGATGCGTTCTTCACTCCCGCCGGAAAAGATCATATGAAAACCACCCCAAATAAACATCAGTAGGGCACCGGCACCGACAATACCGAGTAAAGCTTGGATAATAATGGCAATGAATAGTACTGGTTCAGTCTGGGTGGAGCTACTGCCAAATGGAGCATCGAGCGATTCACTTTGCGCCCAGACGATGGTTGGTAGCAACCAGGCAGTGGTGATGGAGAGCAATTGTTTGGGTGAGGGTAACATAATGCTAAGTATACTTGATTACTGACTAGTTGTCATGGACTTTTTGGTTTGGCACAGACCATGTCTTTAACGGCACAGGTTAGAGTGGTATTTTTATCGTACCGAGTGGGCGCGGCATCAACTGTAGCCGTAGCTGTGCAGACATAGCCTGCACCCTCAGGTTTACTAGCATATATTCTACAGCTGTCTGTACACACACACTGTTTTTTCTTTGTATCATTGGCAACAGTGATAGTGGCTGCATCTTCACCATCACAGGTAGAAGTGTCACCAGTCTTGTCGATGGCGCGGTAGCACTGACAGTTGGGATCTTTGTAAGTACCGCTACTGCATGAACCAGAGCCACAGGCTGCGCCGATGTTCAAACCTTTACAGGTCGTCGGGAGATCGGGGTAACAACCTGCAAAGCTCCACCACTCTTTGCTAAACGTTCCACTGGTAAAGACTTTACTGGTAGAATCACCGCCAGATAGCGAAGCTGTACGCACGATCACGTTCACCCCAAACCAGGCTACGAATACTAAACCCAACCCAGCTACAGTACCGATAAGAATTTTTTTACCAGTCTCAACTCTACTCTCGACCCCGCCAGAAAAAATCCAGAACAGACCACCCAGGATGAACATGAGTAAGGCTACCGCACTGACGGCTCCGGCAATAAGGTTAGCAGCATTGGTGAAGATTTTACTGACTTCGCAGATATCGCAGCCACCGGCTTTGGTTTGACAATCCAGTGGGACAATCGTCAGCCAGCCACTAGGGACGCTACTGGTAGTGGTTTGGGCTTGCACATTAGCTACATTAGTGAACAAGATAACTCCCAAGGCTAGCCAGAGCGAGTAACCTAATGTGCGCAACTTATTCATAGGTTAATTCTACCTTACTGGCCGTGTTTGTGACAGCGGTGGTGGTATCTAACCGACCTTCGTTAATGATATCGACCATATCGGCAAAGGCGGCTTCGGCTTCGGCCGGTTTTTTTCCGGCATACCAACTTTGGGCGCTCAAGGCTTCGTTAGCGAACACGGCCAGGGTCAGGTCGTCACCAGTTTGTTGGTCGCTAATTAAGGTACGCAAGGCGGCTGGTTGTGGGTTGGCCGTTAAGATGGCAGTGACATTTTGTTCATTAGTGGTCAGGGCTTGCACAAAGGTCCAGGAAGCATCGGGGTGAGTGGAGTTAACCGATACGCTCTCTAACCAATAGTTAGCGACATTTACAGCCGCTTGAGGGTCAGACGAGACTTGCGGTACGGGAGCGATGTCAAAATCCAACTGGCCACCACGATCTTGAATGGTTTCTAGTTGGTAGTAGTAACCCAGAAAGTAGGCTACATTACCGGCCACAAAATCTTCGAGCGCGTCTGGTTTTTCAGCCGTCCAGCTGTACCACTCCACTGCCGGGTTGGCGAAACTGGTATAAAAGTTCACCGCATCAATGCCTGGGATGGTGTCATCACCGCGGGCGGCTGGCTGATCAAATGTCACGGAATCACCGACAGTCATGGTAGAGCCGTTTTGCATCATCAGCAGAGAGACGATATCAAACATGCGTGGCACGTTGTCACTGGTACCAATGGCAGCACCGGATTGGATAATGTTATCGTTCACATCCACTAGGGTGAGCGCTGGTACTTGTTTAACAAAGTCATCCCAAGTGGTGGCTGGTAATGGGATGTTGGCTTGGTCGAGTAGATTTTTATTGTAGTACAACACCATCATATCTAAGCTGATTGGTAGACCATAGACTTTAGCTAGCGATTTACCATCAGAGCCTGATTTGACTACATCATCATAGACTACCTGAGGAAACAAGGTACTAATTTGTTGCGGTACAATTCCCTTGATCACTTCATCCGCCACTACAGTTTGTTTTTGACCGAGTGATTTAGTGACAGTGACCGAGGTCATATCGAGGCTGGATGGAATTGGTGTGATGAGATCTGTAAATGCCCCAAGGTGATTGTTGGGTACAGAAAAGATATCTGGTCCTTCACCTTGAGCCCAGGCCTCGATCAGTTTGTCTTCGTATTCTTCTGGACGAAACTGGGTCAGCTCAATGCTGATGTACGGGTATTTTAGTTGGTAGGCATCAATCACCGGTTGGATATTGGCGGTATCGGTGTAGACTGTCCAATATTTGAGCGTAAAGGCAGCTGGTTGTGTACCGGAGCTGCGACAAATAGCGCCGCTAGTTAGCAGCATGATGCCCATCAAAACTAGACCAATACTAGAACGTTTCATG
>JACQPW010000001.1 GCA_016207285.1 Candidatus Kerfeldbacteria bacterium
CAGCGACCACAAGGCTTGTTTGTACTGCTCGGTTTGCTCTAGCGTACCACAAACTGTCCCGTTCAAACCTTCATCCGCAATTAAAATTCGGCCGGTCAATCCAAGTTGCTGGCACAATTTTCTGTGCTCAACTAAAAAAGATTCCGGTGCAGTGAGAGCAACATATTTGTAGTAGAGCAAGACTCTATACGGCATAATAGGTTTTGTCCTGTAAATGTTCTGGTAAATTACTTTGCCCTTGCTGTTTACCATAGCCAAGCTGTTTCATCAACCGAGTAGGCGCATTGCGCAAATGCATCGGTACGGGACTATTAGGTGTTTCGCGAATGTCCTGCTCTACCGCTTTAGCCGCATCATAGACTGCACGGGATTTCTTGGCTTGGGCGCAATAAGCCACCGCTTGGAAAATAGCATACTGCCCTTCTGGCATGCCCAGCGCGTGTACGGTTTGATAAGCGGCTTGGCATAGGATTAAGGCTTGCGGATCTGTATTACCAATATCTTCGGAAGCAAACTCGACCACCCGGCGCATGACGTACAATGGATCTTCACCAGCAAACAGCATACGACCACACCAATAGACTGCACCATTGACGTCACTGGCGCGCATGGTTTTATGTAAGGCGGAAATAATATTGTAGTGTTCTTCGCCGGCTTTGTCGTAACGCAGCGCTACTTTTTCAATCGCTTGCTTGGCTTCGTCACGGGTCAATTTAGATAGGTCACCATAACTACGTTGTAACATCTCCACGGTATTTAGAGCGGTACGACCGTCGCCATCTGCTATCATCACAATGAACTGTTTTAACTCATCACTCATTGGCACGGCTGCTTTATTTACTAAAGCTAATACCGCCACCTCATCCAGTTTATCAAACACGACTACTTGGCAACGCGATAATAACGCTGAATTCACTTCAAAGGATGGGTTTTCGGTAGTAGCACCAATCAAGGTGACGGTACCTTGTTCAATGTGCGGTAACAAAGCATCTTGTTGACTCTTGTTCCAGCGGTGAATTTCATCGATAAATAAAATCGTCTGCTCACCATGTAATAAGCGATCTGATTTAGCTTGATCAATAATGACGCGTAACTCTTTAACACCGGCTGTCACGGCCGATAACGGAATAAATTTGGCTTTGACGCTATTAGCAATAATATGCGCCAAGGTAGTTTTACCGGTACCCGGTGGTCCCCAAAAAATGAGTGACACCAATTGGCCAGAGGTCAGTAGCCGTTTAATCAAACCCGTTTCACCGACTAACTAGTCATTCCCTAAAAAACCATCTAAATTTTTTGGCCGTAAACGTTCCGCCAGCGGCTGATGCTGCGTTAGTTTAGCGCTAAATAACGTATCCATACATTAACCGGCCGCTTGTTGTTGGGCAACAGCTGGTAATGACAAATCCATATCAATGATAGTAATGTCGTCTTTGCGCTTTTCAAATTGCTGCACTGTGGCCTGCACCCCATGGTCGATCACTGTCTGAGCCTGGTCTTGCAGGCGTTTGCCAGAGTTATTTTTTAGGCCATCCGTAGATAACAATAAATGAATCGGCATATCGGGATAGCGTTTTCTCAGTTCGGTCAGTGAAACGGTGTGTACGACATCTAGCAATCCTGGGTTCTCTACCATTGCTGGTTTACCGGAAATTTTCTTAAAAGCGTAGTCTAATGTTGTTGATTCAGGAATACGATTTTTAATTGAAATGATTTTTGATCCAACGCTCAGCACCCCTTCACAATCCCCCAAATCAATCATAACAACCGCATCAAATTTTTCAAGATAACGGACTGCTAAGACTGCACAACTGCCATTGAGTTCCTGACCAGCAGCATCCAAATTAGCTAAAATCTCATCAATCTCTCCTTGTAGTAAGAATTTAATTTCTTCAAGTGTGAATTCATTTTCGTCAATATTTTGCAGCAGTGACTCAGCGGTTTGTGCTACGCGGCGGGAGATTTCATACGAGTCTTTTAAGCCGGAGGTGCCATCAGCAACCACCCCAATCCGCTTGCTCCGATCAATCAGCATGACATCCTGGCCAAATTTACCAAGTCTACCCTCATTAAATTCATTACTACCGCGCCATAACGTTTTCATCGCTCCAGCAACTTCTATCCGATATTCATCACTGGCTTCAGTTTCAACACCACGGTGCTGTTGAGTTTCTTGTTCTAGTTGTACAATCATTTCTAATAGTTGTGTACCAGCAGGCTCTAGCTGTCTCATCTTGTCTGACGCTTGTGCGCGGGCAGCCTCTAACTGCTGAGTGTGCTTAGCTGAAACTGGTTTAGTCTGTTCGGCTTCCATCTTGTCAACTGCACGAATTTCTTTACTGACTGCGTCGATCATCATATTCAGTCTGACTAAATTTGCTTCCACTCCGTCTAATTTACCTAACCACTCCCGGGCTTGATCAAATTCCAATTTGTGCGATGACCGTTTGGCCATCAACGTATCATGCTGGGTTTTTACTAGTTCCTGTAACTGTGCCAGTCGATCCAACGCATCCTGGGTGTTCAGTGGTGTAGCTTCCACATTCAACGCAGCCGTTTCTGGCTCGGTCAATTCGGTATCCACACTTTGGCCTTCCACCTTGAGTGGTTTACCTAGTTTTAGATCCTTTGGTTCTTGTGCTGACATAGCCTTATGATAACGGTTTTACGACTAATTGGCCACACGCCGCCGAGATATCTAACCCCTTCGAATAACGGATGGTGGTGGGAATACCAGCCTGTTCCAGAATGTCTTGAAACACAATCATGTGCTGTTCCGACGAGCGCTGTAAATTGGCATCGGTTTGGTTCCACGGAATCAAATTGACTTTGATTTGATGGCTCAGATGCTTGAAGGTTTTGGCGAGTGCTTCGGCTTCCGTTGGCATATCGTTCACATCTAATAACATGACATATTCTAAGGTGACATGATGCCGGCGATTATGGCGCGCCGCCAAATAGGCTTCAATCCCCTCTTTAATCTGTTGAATGGTTTGCCGTTTATGGCTGGGCACAATTTTACCTCTGGTTTCGTCAGTACCAGCGTGTAAAGAGATCGCTAGACGCACATCCGGAAAATCGGCATCCAGCACCAAGCGTTTTAACGACCCCGGAAAAGCCACGGTCGACAATACGATTCTGGTTTTTCCGATCTCGCAATCATTAATTAAAATATTGATCGCTTGTTTAACGGCGTCGCTATTCGCTAACGGTTCACCCATGCCCATAAACACGACATTGGTAATCGGCACGTCACTCGCTTGCCAGCGCCAATAGCGCACTTGGTCGACAATTTCATCTACCGTCAAATTGCGTTTTAAGCCCATCGTACCGGTGGCGCAAAAAGTGCAACCCATGCCACAACCGACTTGGGATGACACACAGACGGTACGCGTATCGCGTGAATTAGGCATGTTCACCGTTTCTACTTTCTGACCATCGGCTAAAGTAATAATCGCCTTTTGCGTGCTATCCTTCGGCGAGTTGAACACTTTTACAGTTGGAAACGATAACCAAGAAAATTGCTGCGCTAAGTCTTGCCGTAATTGTTTAGACAACGTAGTGACGCTGTCCCAATTTGGTTGCGTAAACCAAGCGGTTCGCACTTGATTAATGCGATAGCGTGGCTGACCTTGAGCCTGTAATGTCTCACTAATATGATCTAATGTCGTCTCCATAACTTGAGAAATATACCGGATTTTGGATGTTTTGTCAATGAGAACGCCCTAGCGCGTATGGTATACTAATGCAATGGCGCGCAAAAAATTAAGCAAATTCGCTGAGTTAGTGACCTTGCCACACCTCTTAGAAAAACCAGTTGGGCAAGCAGGCAGGTGGCCGCAACCGCTGGTGTTAGAATTAGGCTGTGGTTATGGCGAGTACACCCTGGCTCTAGCCCAGCGTCAGCCACAGTGTCACTATGTGGGGATGGATATCCAAGGTGAACGCTTGTGGCGTGGTGCCAAAGCGATGCAAGCCCTCAAGCTAGAAAACGTCTGGTGGTTACGGGGTTATATCGACCATTTGCTCGATTACTTTGCGCCGGGTGAAGTGGCCGAAATTTGGTTAACCTTTCCGGATCCGTTTGCACGTGAGGGGCACGCCAAAAAACGCCTCACCGCTCCGCGTTTTTTGGATTATTACAAAACCATTCTGGTGCCAGGCGGACGGGTTCACCTGAAAACAGATTCAGCTAACTTAGTGGCTTATTCCATCGAAACGATCCAAACTAGCGGTGGAATGATTGATGAACATATCCCAGTTGCGCCAATTGATATTATGACGCGCTTCGAACAGAAACACCGCCAGCGCGGCGACCAGATTCAACAGTTGTCTTGGCACTGGCCAACCATACAACCCATATGACGATCACACTTCTACAATTTATCGGGTTACTTCTATTGGGTCTCAATGTACTCACCTTTATCGTCTACTGGTTTGATAAATGGATGGCGCGGGCCAACGGTTGGCGCATACCGGAATTCATTTTGTGGTTGTTGGCTTTGCTGGGTGGTTCAATCGGCGCCCTGCTGGCGGCTGAACTGTTGCGTCACAAAAATAAAAAACTGTCTTTTCAATTAGTGTTGTGGCTGATTATTTTGTTGCAATTAGGAGTTGGTGCTGGCTATTACTGGCTACAGCGTGATTGACAAATCCCTAAAAAAAGCCTACTGTTACTCTATGATAGCTATGTCAGACCAAGCTAAACAAGCAGCCCAAGCTGCTTATCAGCGCTACGCTCAGCTGGTTACACAACTTGGTCACGAAGAAACCCAAAAACTCGATCAAATGATCGTCAATTTAGAACAGAAAAAAATTACTGCTATTCATCAAGCTATTGAACAACTCTAACTTATGGTTGCACTACCAGAACAACTCTCCGCACGGGAAAAAACACCGAAACAACCCACTGCTCCAGAAATTCCACCAGAAACGCTTGAAGCTTTGACCGAACGACTCTTACAGCGAGCCAAAGAACTTGGCGCCGAGGTAGAGGGTGATGCAATTAGGCAAGCTAAAAGAGACTACCTGCAACGATTGGGTAACAGTGAAGCTGGCATCGTACACGATCAAGTGGTTACGGCCTTTGCTGCTGTGTTGGCTGATCTAGAACAGCAACTACATCAAATTGATGGCACTGCGAAGACCACTAGGTTAGAACCGGTTGAACCAGCTGTACAACCTCTTCCTCCATCCATCGACGGTGTTCTACCGCCCATATCTAAACCGGTGCCACCTAAAATTGGAGAAACTATTACTCCTGATAAACCCCCTGGGTCAGATGAGGATGACAGTTCAGGCTATGACTATGAAGACGATAAAAAAGCTGTTGCTGCTGTTGCTGCCGGAACAGCTGATCAGGCGGTTGCTGAAACAGTAGATCCATATGCTGAACGCAACGCTGCCTCACAAACCCTACTTTCCAAATTACAAAACCCTGACCTCAGCATTAC
>JACQPW010000040.1 GCA_016207285.1 Candidatus Kerfeldbacteria bacterium
CTATTAGGATGTTGTTTAATAAACCTGCTAATACTAAATTTATTGTGTTTTGGCCCAGCGTACTCTTGGTACTGCGCTAGCCAATTGGCAGTAGTTGGTGGAGCGGCTTTCACGCTCAAAAAAAATGGAGCAGTGGTAATCTGTTCTTGATTTTGCTCAAGCGCCTGCACAATTTGTTGTTTGAATTGATCTCGTTCTACAGCATTGGCCAGACCATCAATAGCCGTGCGTAAACCTGTGGCTAAAATTTCCTGTACGGTTTGTTGTTGATCATCCTCATCAGCAGTTACTGTAGATACGGTAAATAAGGCAGCCAAATGATTACGACATAAATCAACAATCTCATCCAACTGTAAGCCACTAATAGCTTGCCATTTACCGGCGATCACTAGGGCATCAATGGTAGCGGCTCGATCAGGGAATTGGCTCCGGAAATCAGGATGGGCTTTATACCACTCCACAAAAAAGCGCCGCACCAATAATAATTCGTCAGTGGTATGACAACGCACCCGATCTTTGAGATACGTCAAGTAACGCTGATAACGTTTATCATCCGCTAGATCAATCGCTTGTAAAGCAGTTAGTTTAAAAGGCATACTAATGATCAGATTTAGAGGCTTTCCTTATGTCCTCAAGAGTAGCACGCGGTGCAACGCTTTCAGCTCGCCTAATGGACATGCCAACAGCATCAGCATAGGCTGTATCTAGTGGTTGGGCCCCTCTGATTATCTTTTCAAAATTGTCTAGAGCCTGCTGCAAAGTAGCTGGCGATTGTACAGAGGTAATAAGTTGGCGCATTTTAGCGGCTTCGGATGGTATGGCGAGGTGAGCCGCCATGTTGGTATTAACACGGCCATCGTTGATGGTTTTAGATACTTTATGCATATTCTCCGCCAACATTGCAGCCATCTCCGGTAATAATTGCCAATGTTCATTTTCGGGATCAGTATATTCACCGGGTCCTAAGCGATTAGCATTTTGCAAGAAACGATCCACACCATACTTTTCGGCTTCAATCCGTCTGGCTAGGGCAGCCTCTCCCGCACTACGCATGTAGCGTTTGCCGTCTTTTACCCCTACTAACTGCGCCATTTGCCAATGGTTATTACTCTGAGCATTGGAACACATCTGCTGGATGGAAGATAAGACCAATTGTTCATCTGCCCCTTTGGCTACCAAGTCCTCGTACCAGGCTCGCATTCCTTCTGGTCCGGCGCCATAACCAGCCGCGCGCGGGATTTCATTATCATGCCCCACTTTGGACATATGTTCACCTACGGCCAGTGCTGCTGAATAATCACCATGATGAAGCCGGTTTTTGATTTCATCCATTAAGTATTCTTCATTATCAGTAACCAGTTCCTTAAAGGTTTTCTGGGCCACTTCTCGCTGCTTATTTACCACTTCAGGGTCAATCGGCGCCCGATTTTCTTGAATGTATCCATTAATGCCATCAATTCTCTCTTGAATCTTAGCTTTAGCTTGAGCTTTAGACTGGATATTTTTTATCGCTTCCTCTACACCCGCAGGAGCGTCAGCAAACGTTGGATTTGTTACTTTATCAAGGCTCCCAGATATGACATTTTTTAAATCTTGCTTATTGGCAATAGCACCACCTAAGCTGGAACGTGCACGCATCGCTCGCATTTCGGCGGCATTGTTTGCTTTAGCCTTAGTAACGGCTGCAGCTCGTTCACCGGCGCCAATAATGACGGTTACTTTACCACCTTTCGCTAAGGCAGCATTAGCTGTCGCAATTTCTCCCATTAACAATTCAGCAGCAACGTGATCATTGCTTGCTTCCGCCGCTGTTAACTCCTGCGCCATTTGATCGCGATGGGCTTCCAGCACGGCTCTGTCTCCACTCTGATTTAAGTCGAAGTCATTGCCGGTAGTACCTCCTGGCCTATCGATGCTAGCTTCTTCTCTGGCCAAGCGTGTCAGTTCGCTCCGTTTAGTTTCCTCATCAATCAAATGCTGTTCAGCCAACCCGGTAGCTCCAGCAGTTTCAGTCGTCAAATCATCTTGTTGCTTCTGTAAATCGGTACGTTCAGCTTGCTTTTTTGCAATCTCTTTGGATTTACCTTTTTGTGTAAGAAATTTTGCAAAACCCATTTCACCCACTACTGGGGCATAGTGTTCTCCCCAATAGCCAGCGGCACCCAACATTGATGTCCAGTCACCCCGCACAGCACGCTTTGAGGCTTTGGCGTAACCTTTGGCAAACCGCCGATCTTTTTGCAAACCGCGTTCGTGCTGATAACTGGCCCACTGCCGTTTCAAATTCAAATCTAAACCGGTGCGATGTTGCAGACCATCAATAGCCAGACCGCCCACAAAGACGCCACCAGCGGCCGCACCACCATAGGCAGCAAATTTAGCGACTGACTTACCCAGGTCAGCCACTTTGCTGGTCGCACCGCCTATTTCCGAAGAATTTTCCTGCGCCAATTTCATCCCGGCCATTAACATCATAGTGGCGATCACAAAGCCGGCAATTAAGGTTGGGTCAAATACTGCCGCATC
Source organism: Candidatus Kerfeldbacteria bacterium (assembly GCA_016207285.1). Lineage (GTDB taxonomy): Bacteria > Patescibacteriota > Patescibacteriia > UBA9570 > UBA9570 > UBA9570. Next base: position 2,527 of record JACQPW010000040.1, read on the forward strand.
AATCACAAAGCCTGCGGCTTGATCCTGTTCTTGAGCAAACGTTAGTTCTTCACCAGCTGCTATGGAGCCTAAACCGCCGGATGATATGGATTTCGCCGCAATAAACATCGCCAGCCACAAAAAGAACATGCACATTGGCCCTACCACCACATAGCGCCCAAACATTTCCCACCATTGACTGGCATACCGTTCGGTGGCAGGCAACACTTTACTGACATAGGCTAATGGAGATAGTACCGTTAAGAACCAGATCATCACCAACCGACCAACCAACACCACAATGTACACACATTGGACGGTAAACATGGTGGCCAACATAAATCCAGCCGCCACGATTGCTACTAACCGTGATTGTGGTGAATTGACACCCGTGCCATCTTCATCCACTGTGAGACTGGTGTCAAATTGCAATAATTGCGACAAATTGAAGGACTCGGCTAAGCCGACCGAGGCAGCATCTTTAATGGCGGCCACAAAGGTGAGCATGATGACTTGTGAGGCATCGACAATAAAACCACAAATGGCGCGAGAATAGTTCATCAACACAGCCGCTAGCACCATCTTAGGCAATAATTTTTTCCAGGAATAAGCTTCCAAACGGAATAAGGTACCAAAGGCAATCACCAGTAAGATGACAATAAAGAACATGTTGGATAAATCACGCACTACTGACCAGGCTTCAATAATCACTGGCAGATCGGTAAAGTTACTCAATTGGGCAGTGTAGACCAAAACATCGGTGGCTTTAGTAGCCAAAATACCCATGACAAAAATGAGCAAGAAATAAAGTGCACTTGAAACCAGCAACAAAACATCATCCACTGGGGAGAACCACCACTGAGCGTAGCTTGGTTGCGCTAACCCAACCCCAACCACCACTAACGCCACCACAGCAAACAGTGACCGCCAGCGGTAGTGTTTGACTGTAGAGAATAAGCGTTTAACTACCTCCATCGACGCGTATGGTTAATGTCGTTTCTTCATAAGAGTGGCAGCTGGCCATCACATCGTCACCATCGTCTTCTGCATAACGGTGATCAATGGGGTAAGTGGTGTCGGTAGCAGAGGCAGTCGTCCAAGTGGCACCACTAATATAGCTACAAGCTTCTTCGGTAGCAGCTTCGGTAGCAGCTTCGGTACCGGTGCAGTAACCACTGGTCGTGCCAGAACACCAATCCCAGTTATCGACTAAGGTAATTTTTGGTTTATAGTCGCACCAAGCGTTACCAGAGTCGTAGGCACTATTACTAGTTCCGCACGAATAGGCATGGGTGTACTGATGCGTGGTGGTATCGGCATCCCAAGTTTCGTACCAGGGTTCTGATTCATCGCCCCAATCAATATAAATCAGTTTCAAGGCTTTTTGTTCGGGATCCACATTACTGGTAAACGATAGGTTCACGGTTTGGCCATTGTTAATTGTTTTTTCACCACTATTACTACCCAGGTCACCATCAATCGTGATGGTATCCACCGATGGGTAGACACCGCAGTACTCATCGTCACCGTAACCTTCTGGACGAGATGAACCATCACCGTTGCAGGGTTCCATCTCATCATACAAGTTATTACCGCTACTGTCATCCCAATAACCAGCAGCGTTCGCTTCGGCGTAGATAGTCGTTGGACCACCGTTATAAACGGTATCGTCGGTTACATTGTTATAAAAGCTCAAGGTATAGAAATCGGTAATGTTGGCAAAGACATGTTTTAAGCGGTCAGAAGCAACTAGGCTGGCACCAGATAATTGGTCGTCTAAGCTGGTGTAGGCCGTGCCTTGTCCTTCATTAGAGATGGTCGTGTCACCCACCCCCATACAGACTCCCAGATCATCACAGTCGCTCACATCACTACAGGCTTCTCCTAAGATACTAGGATTACCAATACAGACCTTCTCGTCGCACTCCCCTAAACAGGTTAACGGATGCCCGGCATTTGACAACGAGGTGTCTTGGGCAGCACTAAAAGCCGGTTGTGCATTTAATCTACTCCAGGCATCGTAGGAATCAAATTCTTCAGTTGAAGTTGGTTCCACAAAATCCCACTCCAACGGATTAGTCTCTTGAGGTGTCACCGAGCCATATGGATCGGTCGTCTCACTAATACCATACGCATCCGTGGTACCATCATTGATATTGTAGGTACTACCATCGGCGGTACGTACTGCCCAGGCCCATTGGTCACCACTATCACTGACCGATTCAGATACCAACGCGCAACTCTCACGCAGCTGGATATCTAAATGCATGCGGTTCGCAAAGGTGGTTTCAATTAAGCCTAAATCAAAGTCAACGGCTGATCGATCCACCGTACCATGCGCCGCCACATATTCCATCACATACACTGCCTGGATATAACCTTCGTCATTGAAGTCAACATACAAACTTAAGATATTCCCACCATCATGATTGCCGGTATAATCCCAGCCCTGATCATCATCCGGCCAGATCTTAGCATGACTACTACCACCAATATCACTTTGAGTAAAGGTAGTAATGGTTGGAGTGGTGGCACCCGTAGGATCGTCAACATAGAAGTCATCCCACAACGGGTAATTTTCTTCGATATCGGCCCACAGATTACGGGAATCGGGATCGGTGGACAGATCGCCACCAGCAATAGCCTGCAGAGCCGTTTCCACACAGTCATCGTCATCCCAATCATTGATATTGTCACCTTCCAGCTCATCGAAACCAATTTCGTTCTCACCGGCACTTGGCACACATGGCTCACCGTCTGGATCAGCATTTTCGGTTTCACTCCAATCAAAGTTACCCCACACCCAAGTATAGACTAAATCTAAACCACCCGTTGGATCTTCGGCATCCGTGGTAAGCTCTGGTAAACCATCATAGCTATCCAGTTGAAAATTACTATCCCACAAGCCCCACACTCGACAGCCAAAGCCCATCTTATCTTCGTTGCCACTACCCGATGCATAGGAATAACAGTTACCTTTATTAAGCACCTCGGTAGCCGGTTGACCAGTACCGTCAGTAATTTCGGTATATTCAATAGCGCCTTGCAATAGATCCGTCAGCCAGATATTACCAGAATTACCATCAGTAGCACCGCTTTGGTCGTACGGGCCTTGGTCATCGGTATCACCATTCAATTGCCCCCACACTTGATACTCATCCTCACTATCAGAACCACTACCAGCATTGCCGGGATTAAAGGAGATGCCGGCCATTTCACTGGCATGGATATTACGTAAAATCTCATTGGCCGGTAACCGTATAATTACACCGCGTTCTAAGGAGTGGTTTTCAGCGTAGAGTGGCGCTGTAGCACTCGCAGCAACAATTGCCGAGATACATGCAGTGATCAAGACTACATTGCCACTTAATAAAGCAGCTGCAATACCTGCGCCACCACAACCCAATACAGCTGCTGCCTTTATTCCAACTAAGAGACCATCCAAGACAGCGATAGAACCCTCAATATCTTCATTATCTTCTGGGACATCTTCTTCTGAGTGAAGATTGGTGCTAAATAGGTAGCCATCATAGGCATCCATGTAGGCAGTTTCAATTGGGTCAGGCATATCCCATTTAAGGGGTCGCACTACATACGAGGTGTCGCTATAGACATCGGTAGCATCTTCCGTATAGCTAGCAGTGAGATCATTGAATTCTGAATACCAAGTGTAATTATCACTAGGGTTAGCAGCTGCTGCAGCATCGCAATCCGCCTCAGTGGTAATACCAAAAGCTCTCCCATACGGTAGAAACAGATCAGCAGTACAAAACCCGTCATCGGGTAAGGTGTAGGCTGCGCCTTGGAAACAGGAGCCGCCCAAAGCACTACAGGTACTGTCTTCTGTGCAGATGACTCCCTGACCATACCCTGACCAAGTCTCTGAAGCAGCTTCACACGTGCTTTTGGTTGTATAAGTAGTATTGCTACATTTACCTGTACTGTAATCATCGCTACTATCCGTGTAATCATCTTCCTCACAAAAACCGGCATGCTCGTACCCTTTAGACACCAAACAGTGGTAGACACTGGAGCGGCCAGTGTACCCAGCGGGGTCGCGCGATACAATGGAGGTTTCGCCATCTAAGATATCTACCGGCCACCACGTAATACAACGGGCTGGTTTTTCGCTGACGGATCGCACCACCTGCGAGAAGGCTCCCGTAAATCCACCCGAACTATCTTCTTCGGCTTCGATAGCAGATCTAAATTCAGCTTCTAAACAATAGCCTTTCCAACCTTGAAACTGGGTACCACTGGGTTCGGCATAGACACACTGGCGGCTACTGCTTTCTGGATAAGCCCGGCAGCTGCGAGCAATCGGGTTTAAATCTTTGTTTACTTCCAACACTGGCAATAAGGAGACATTATCAATCTGGAAGGGGTGATTATCAGAGCCAATAAATTCTAACCAAGTTTCCACCCCACCGCTTAAGATCTGGGCAGTGGTTTCATCGACATCTTTTTCTGTAACGGTCAGGGGGCCTAAGGAGTAGGTTTCCATGTCGGTACTAAACTGGAAGATGTCGATATTACTAATAATGCCATCAAATAAATCATCCACGATGGTGGTATTTGTAGCCCAATCTTCATAGGTTGTACCATCTGATGGGTTGGTGTAGTCATAGGCTGCTCCACTCATTTGGGCGGCATAGGTTTCGTAATAGTCGGTACAGGTTGGTGCGCCACTGCCATCGCTATCGCTGGCACACTCTGCATAATCAGTGGAAATGATAAACACCGGTAAATTAGCCTCAACAGCTGCACTGACGGCTTCTGACGAACCAATGTTATTTTCATCACCAGTCGCACTATACGCTGTACTAATTTCATCACCTGTATCTGTGATGACAATTAAAAATTTTTGGGCTTCTGGCCTAAAGGTCAAACTAGCGCTGTCAGCTAAGGCATTATTAGCCACATCATAGATGCCCTCAAATGGGTCAACATAGGCTGCTTCGGGAGACATGTTATTGATGGCTGTTGTAAAATCGCTCACACTACTGGTCAAATCTAGGTCAAGATAGCTGGCGCCCGTATTGGTACCAGAGACATCCTCATCATCTAAATCGATCAAAGCAAATTGGGTATCAATACCGGCAGCGGTTAATTGATCGGCTAAATCTGGTACAGCTAATTTAGCGGCGGTAATTTCTTCAAGCATAGAACCAGAAGAATCAATCGCAAAGACGATGTCGGCCGCACCAAAACCAGCCACAAAACAATCTTTACGGTCGAGTTCTACCCCGTCGAGATCGGCAATGTTATCGTGCCGTAAACAAATTTGCACAGTGGAAGGATTATCGGTACTGTCTTCATCGGTACTGATGAAATCGGTTGAGGTATAGCGGGCATCAAACGTTAAGGCATAGGTGCCATCTTCACTCACATTATCTTCTAAATCATATTGGGCACCACCCGTAAAAGCCTCATCCCCTTCTGAACCAACTTGCAAGACATTATTTAAATCAATGTCGTTACAGGGCGCTGGACAATCTTGGTAGTTTTCATACTGGGTCACAAAGATAGTACCACCAGTACTTTGCCAGCCAGCACTGGTGAACTCATAATCGGCCGCACTGCCACCAAATGGCCAGTTTTTAGCATCTGCACTGCCCGTGCCAAAGTTGGGGCTGTTGGGACAATAGGCTAGATCGGTATCATTTACCGTATCAAAGAGGACGCCATCATCGGATGAATCTGCACCATCGGCACCGTAGACAAAATCGGCTGGGGTTAACGGTTCCTCATCTGGACTACTCTCTACCTCTTGCTGCATAGTGGTGGTATAACAGTGTCCGGGCTGGTCACTGGAGGTAGCGTTCACTACACACTTTTGGCTGGTATTCGCATTGGCACCGGCACAATACAGCTCTTCAAAATCACGAATTTCAATCAGGTCAGTACCACTAGTGATGCTGCCTACTTCTTGCATATAGGCATAGATGTAATACCCTTCGGTACTGAATGGCAGACTACAGGTACCAGAGTTAGTTGTATCTACTGTATCTTCACAATCGGTATCGGTGGTACAACGCGCACCGGCATTGGGGCCACCATTACAGTATAAGATGTCATTCCAGGTTAAACCGACCTTGCTATAACCGGTTAAATTACGAATGGCGCTCAATTCATTGGTGTCGTTTTCGGCCGTAGTAAAATGCTGGTCGGAGGTAGCCGATAAATCGTCATAGCCCACGGTAATATCTACCGTAGCCGCACAGTTGCCATCTTCGTCGAGGCGATCACACCGTTGGATAGCGCCACACTGCGTGGTGACATTGCCATTATCATCTTCCACCGACTCGGAACTTTCACAAGCAATCCATTCACTGCACACCCGGTCTCGTTTCACTTTCAAGACACCGTTGGTATCACAGGCATCCACCACGTAACGGCAAGAATCCGAATTGGGCGTTAGTAAGCAGGTGGTACAATCCAACCCATCCTGCGAATAATTCTGGGTGTCGGAAGTCATATCGCGGAAAGCAACACAACCACCATCGGAGGTTATTTCAGACTCTTCGGTATCTTGGTCAACACAGGTGTTGACGCCGTCTAATTGCTCACGTTCAGCGGTGCCATCGACGGTATAGTCAAGATAGTAATACTTGTCCGTTTCTTTAAAGCTGACGGCATCAAAGTAAATGGTGTTGCTACTGTGGTTGGCTAAGAAGACACTGGCATAGGGAGCAACATCACCTGGTATCCATTCGCCGCCGGCGGTGGTACAGGCTGTCTCGGTAGTAGACGTAAGATTGGAACAATAATCATCATAGGTTGGAATTGGCACGGTTGTACCCAAACCAATATAGCCTTCAAAACGATACCAGTAACTTAATGAGTCCGTCTCATCCGTACCTTCTTCATAGTCGATGGTGGCTTCATGGGCTACTGGGTAGAGGGTCATTTCATCAGTGACAATTAACTGTGGCTCAATCACACTACCATCAGTTAATGTATAACTAGGGGTGTAATAATGTACACCGATACTAAATTCACTCTCTAAGATAGTAGTGTCATCACCATCATCTAATTGGTCTGGATCCATCTTCACTTGCGCCTGGATGGTATAGGTTTTGTCCGGTGCGAGGTCAGGGTAAGAATTATACATTTCAATAGCACACGGACCGGTTAAGCCCACCGCGGCAACCCCATCCGCTGGATTGACATTGTTACCAGACACCGTTGTGATGACCGCATCAGTGGTATCACAGCCAACGGCTATATCATCCGCATCCACATCACCGTCGGCATCTAAATCAATTTCGGTATTAGAGGTGGCATTGTACGGAATCTTCCAATGATCCGGGAAGCCGTCAGCCACAGCATCCTCAGAGTAATAAGAATTGCTGCTACTATCACGCACATCATCTTCAAAACTCCAGTTATAAATCAATTCGGTGATGTTAGGACTATACGGATCAATGTATTCAGAACAGCCCGATTGATTATCAGGACAAACACCAGACCAACCAAAGTCAGTTACTTCTGTACTTAACGTAGTACCATCGTCAGGGTAGGTCACATACTGGTGCGTACCGCCGTCGTATAAATCAACATCATCATCCAGATTAGAAATACAGCGAGGGGTAGGATCGTCATCCGTCCAGCCATCCGCATAACAATCACTGTCGGCATTACACAGATCCCCCACTTTTTCCGCTAGAATAGTCACACCATCGGTATCATGATGGACACTATTGCTGTTACACACTCCACCAAGTGGTTGGGAAGCATAGCCATCGACATAATCGCTTAAGTTGTACTGTAGCGGACAATCTGGGGTAGTGGCTTCGCTTTCTAATTTAAACCAACCATTGAAGGTATTACCGCTGATACTGTATTCTTTTAATTCACACAACTTCTCGCCTGGGTCTTTAAAGTAAACAGTGCCATCATAGGTAGAGGTATATTCACGACACGATAGTTGTGGCTGTTCACACAGGATCGTAGTGTAGGTATCGGGTTGATCTAACAAATAGACTGAACTGTAATCGGCAATGGCACCGGTGCGATCATCAACATCGGCCAAACCTAGTTCAGTACAACCCATCACGGTGCTGGAACATTCATTGTCTTCGTTGTAGACCAGGGTAACGGGTTGATCATACTGGACAATGACATCATCTTGATCGTACTCGTTGTCGATACTGTACGCTTCGGTAAAGGGGTTGGCGGAGTTTTGCGTCGCTAACATGGCTTCACAACCCACCACATCATCACCACATAAACGGATGAACGATTTTAAGTAGTGTGCGTTGCTATCACGATCTTGATACAAACGACAACCTTCAAAGTTATTACAGCTATCAGACGAATCTTGAATGAGATACTGACTGTTTGATTCAGTGAGAATCACCGTATCAATATAAGCTTCAGTAGCGGTGGTGGCACCGGTTAATTGCAGCACAAAGGTTTCATCGCCAGCATCGACAGTGGTACCCTCTGGTAGCACAATCGGACCAACGGCGTAATACTGCCAACCATCTTCACCATTTGGGTTTAAAGTGATAGCTGTGCTCGTGGTGCTAGAGCCAGCGGTAGTGAAGTAGTAATCAGAACCAGCGGTAGTGGTGTCAAAATCAAAGGCAGCGGTTAGGGTAGCACCAGTGGTGGTGGTACTATCGATCACTTCTGCCCAGAACGTGAGCACATAGGAGTTACCGCCTTCTAACAGACCATAGGTAGTATCGTCTACACCGTCATCATCGGTGTCTTCGGTGATAAATAGGTCATAGGTGATCGCTGTCTCCGTGGTGCTCGTGGTGGCTGTATCTTGCAACTGTAACGAATAGCCAGTCTGTAAGATCGATTCATTGCTGGTAGAAGTGGCGCCAGACCAATCTTCGGTAGAATTATCATCAAAATCTTCATCAATGATGGTTTCTTCACTACCAGAATTAGTCCCTTTATATTCACGACAACTGACTTGTTCAACTGAACAACTGTCACTGGAATCCGGCAGAGCAAAGTAGACCCGGGTATCGAGACTGTTACGCAATGGGGTACAATCGTCGGAAGCGGGAATGACAGCGGACTCGTAGCGATAAAACACTTCTCCATCGGCCGTAGCGTATTGTCGACAATCGGCGTCGGTGCCGTATTCTTCATCATCAGTAGTGGTATCGGTATTGGCAGTGGTATCGTCCGTTGTACCATTCAAATTACCATCACCATCGATGTCACCGTCTGGGCCACAATCCCAGGTTGACTGCTCCGTGGCTGTATAATCGGTACTATCCGTACAATCGGCATTGTAGTCTTCTTGTTCTAAGTCCAAATGGGTACAAGGCGCACCTGTCGTAGTGTCTAACTTCAGAGTGTGATCTTCTACGGCTACCCCAGCGGTATCGCTGCCTTCGAAAGTATAGAATACGCTCGTCGTTTGATCATCGGTACGGACACATTGCTGCAGACTAGTGAAGTATTGCAAACCTTCACCACCCGCTTCGACCTCGGCCAAATTAGTGTACTCTTCGCAACCGACGCCAGACAGCGAGCACGATTCCCCCGATGGTGGAACGATAGAAACTTGTTCAATACAGTAGCCACCTGTGCCACAATCGGCATCCTCAAAACAATGGGTAGTAGAATCACCCTGACAATATTTACCAGAACGATTGATGACACCAGCCCGCTGATCAGTAGTAAGCCAGGTTTCATCTGTGGTGACAGGAACAGTATTATCCAAAGCTACCTCTTGAAAGAAATCACAACCGGCATAGTAATCATCGGCTTGGTCAAGTTCAGGATTACCATTACATTGGCTACACTCTGGAGCATCGTAGTTATAGGCAGTGGCGTCCCAAGTAGCCGAGGCGGCTTCACAGTTGGTTTGGTCTGTATACGTTGTATCAGAACAGGTACCGACACAAGCCACTGAATCTGGGTTGGTAATAATCCCCGGAATGCCATCCTCTTCGGACTGACCATCTTGTACATACAATTCACAACCAACATCTTCCGGCTCACAACTGACAGTGTCGTCGTTTAGATAGGTAACATTATCCGTCTGGTAATTGTTGTAATCGCCTAAGAATTCATCATCCTCAACCAAACTAGTGGCTTGAATGTTAATGTCACAGCTAGCAGAACTGGCAATGGCGACCGTAATGTCGGTATCGGTGGTGGTATCCGCAAAAGTATAGGTCGTCGTATAATCGCCCCATTCGCCAGCGGTGTACGTAGCATAGGTGTAATCCACGCCATCCGCATCAGCTGTCACGGCAGCGGAGACATCAGTACCGTCGGCTGAACCAATCGTAAATGAGACGTCCGTACAATCGGTAGTGGCTGCGGTCATGGCGCTGTACGTGAACGTAAAAGTACGGTTGGCTAAACTATGGCCAGTATCGACCGTGTGAGATAACGTGCCACCACTCACCGCATCCAGCTGGATGTAATTAGTCGCCACATCTGGTGACACGGCTGCATCATAACTACTATCCAAGAGATAGGCTGTTAATCCAGTTTGCAACCAGCCAATGCATTGGCCTTCGGGTGTACCGTCGCTATCTTCATCACAACTATCATTACTGACACAACCGCCACCATCATGGCTACAGAAGGCGATGTCATCACCAAAGGAATCGTTGACCTCGTTTTGATCGCTATCGTAATAATCAAACAGGGCATTCGCAATTAAGTTGGTATCGGGTTGAATGCGGATGTATTGCGTACAACCAGCATCACCGGAGTCACATTCCTGCACGTTGTCGTCAAAGTAAATGGTGTCGTTGGCCGTGGCCGGGTCTTCAGTAATGGTACCCAAGACACAGACATTACCGCTGTCACTCGTACAATCAAACCCACCGGTAAAAATTGAACAGCTATCAGATAGTAAACATTCCCCATCATCGCCATCGCCATCTTCGCTAGCGCCGTCAGTACAACTGTTGCCTAAACTATTTGTACAGGTGCCACCCGTCTCGGTATAACACACCTCACCACAGTTCATGATACCGGCGGAAGCGACTTCACAGACTGGGGCATTAGAATAGGTAGAATAGTCACTACTGCAACTATCGGCTCCAGCTGTGGCAGTGTCTTCATCATCTAGCTCACAAGTTTCAGTAGCATCAGCACCGCCACTATCCTCGACGGTAATCGAGACCGAAGTATCACCTAACTCAACATTGCCTTCGTTTGTCACAGCACAGGTACACGTACCGGCGGCTTCACTGTAGGTGGTGTTACTGGCGCCACAGTTATCGTCTAAGGTACAGACTGATCGTGAGCCATCAGTATTATCGACAAAACATTCAGTGTAATCGGTTAACCCATCACTACCCGACACACCAGGTAGACCCGCCGAAATATCAAGGCTGTCACCGGACGTTGAACCAGCTGGCACCTGACACGTTTGCTCAACCGTACAAGCACACGATTCGTTGGCGTCGTAACTGACATCATAACTTAGGCCATAATCAGATTCATTGGTGGTGACATCCTCACTACACGTTACGAAGGTTTCAGTTGGGCTAGCACAATCAAACTGTTCAGTATCATTTTGGCTGGCACAATACCACTGGCAACCAGGATCCGTAGCACAATCATTATAGTTCAAACTAGATTTAACTAGGGATACATCATTACCATCCGTATCAGTAAAGGTTTCGCAACTACTGTATTCCGGTTCACAGACATCGCCATCAAAGCGGTAAATCCGCTCTTCAGCGGTACAATACCCATAGGCGGTACAAACATCTTCCTGTTCTTCTTGAATGCAACCCCGCGTATCGGCACAGTAATTCAAGCGACTCACAACTAAATCTTCTTGCGTATTGACATTGCCATCCGTATCAAAATTTTCAATTTCGGCAATGACTTCGCCCGGAGCTTCTCGTTCACAAAAGTTTTGTGGCGCTTTGAGTACCCAGAAGGGATCAACTAGTTTGCAGTACGGGGAGTAGTTAGTTAATGTGCCGGTATCATCGGTGAAGAGGAAATCACAACTGCGTTCTTCATCGGCCGTACCACAATAGTTATAACAATTTACTAACTGTTCTAAGGTTGGGACATCTGAAGAATTAGCAATATAGTCAGCCGCAATTTGCCAACCCACCGGCACAACCCGGTACTTTTTCAAAACAGTGACACCGGTTTGTAGGACGCCTTCACTATTCTGAATCTGTGAAGTGGTCACTGGACTATCGACACTGGCAAAGGAAAAAGTCTGGCCAGCATCCGATTGGTAATCAACGAACTCCTGCACGGTCCAACCATCCTGGATGGCGGTTTGCAACGAGGCACCAATGGTACAGTTAATGGCCGAGCGGATATCGGCTTCATCTGGACAAGCCACTAATTCAGATAAGACATCAAACGAACCGCTGCTGGCAAAAATTGGCTGGCGCAATTCCGCATAGGTAGCTTCAGCCGCTGCCCGGCCACTGACCGTGCCGGAAAACTCACCACCTAATAAGCCAGATAACTCACTACCACTGCTTAAGTTGACCAACCCCTGTTGGGCGCGCTCCATCAACTTAGCGACGAGCGTACTAGTGAAGATATTGATGGCATCGACCACTGGATTACCCAAACTTTGTAAGGAATAATCTGATACCCGTTCTTTACTCCCACGCAAATCATCTTGGATGACGCTGGCCGGCGTTAGAATAGTTTTAGAAATTTGTTCCTGTTTAGAGGCAAAATCACTATTTTGCCGCTCAATTTCAGCAGCTTTTTCAGCTTCCGATTGAGCCACGATCGTTAAGTTTTGAGCTTCCAAAGAAATACCGAGTGGGTTGGCAGTGGAATCAAACTGCAACTGAACAAATTTGGAAAAATCGGGGTCAGAATACGCTTCTTCCCAATTACCGGCTAATTCCGTCAAGGTACAAGCTGGTTCATAAACGGTCGGGGCACCAATGTTGGTTTCTAAACCAATGGTTAAATTAATCAAAAAATCATCACCCGGGTTACATAAACCGGCCGCATCCAAACCGGCCGTAGTGGCAACACCTTCGATAAAGCCACCGGCAGCGGCATCGCCGGCATCTGTTAAGTAATCACCAACCGACTGGTCGTACACCAACGATTGTTGTCCTGTACCAGACGAAGCCACAAAGACAGCCGCATCATAGGCCAGCTTGCCCAAAAAGGCGGACATAGCATTTTTGATCCCCACCAAAGCAGCGTTTTTTAACACTTCCCCAATTGTGTCGAAAACCTGTTTGCTGGTTTGCTGGGTTAAATTGGTGATATCAATGACCGGAATACCTTGCGCGCGTGCAGCCAACGGAGTGGCTACAATCGACGCCATCAAGGTGAGCAAGCAGAGGGCGGAAATCAGTTTACGCTGAAAACGCTGCATACCTTATTGTGTTTGCTGTGATTCTTGTAAAGCCTGCTGATACATTTCCATCAAGGTAGCATCATCTACTTGATCCAAGTCGCTCTGCTTCATGCCAGATTGTACTAGTAAAGTACGGACAGCGTCAGGAGATAAATTCTCTAAGTCGGCAACACTTTGCACAGTTGTGACACTAGTGGTATCCGTGGTATCTGGTAACAAACCAGCATACGGATCGTCAGTTGTGTTGGTGTTGGCAGTAGCGGTAGTGGTTTGGTAATCACTCTGGACACTAGCATAGACGGTCAATAAATCTGCGTCGCTGACCTGGTCTAACACCGCTTGATCTATGCCCAGAGCAACTAATTGCCGACGTAATTCTACTGGATCATCTGTGGCTAAAGCGGTTAAATCAGCTGTCGTAGTGGCATCGGCTGCAGCAGAAACGGTGCTAAAACAAGTATCACCAGCCGCACAGACTGGATTGGTGTTGGCGGCTATTTCGGCACCATCATCAATGCCATCAGAATCAGTATCGGCAATTAAAGCACTGGTACCGTAGGTAAATTCCTCATCAAAATCGTTAATACCATCACTATCTGTGTCCAACAATTTCTTTTCCGCTAGCGCTTGTAAGCGCTTTTCCGATTCGGTAATGATTGGTCCGGGAGTGGGATCTAAACTAAACAGATACGGAGTAATACCGTTGACGCGTGAGTAGATTGAGAGCATTCCGCCAATAATAGCCACAAGTGCAATTACTATATAGCCCCAAAAAAAGCCTTTAAAATCACGGTCTTTGGAGTTATCCACAGGCCAATTATACAATGAATTGATGCAATTTGTCAACTAGCTGCACCCACTGTTTGAGCGATAATTCTTGCGCTCGGACAGTCTCTTTTAAACCGATTTCCGCAAACGAGCTAGCAATCAGCTCTTTAGGTACGTTGATATTGTGAATATTAGATTTGAGCAGTTTTCTTTTCTGGGCAAAGCCCGCTTTAACGAGGCGGAACCAGGCTGGCACTAGATCTGGTGCCACTTTGTCGTGCTGGTGGATCCCTTCCAGACTAATAATAGCGCTGTGCACCTTTGGTTTGGGACTAAAGGCCTCTGGTGGAACCAGCCGGATGAGATTGGGGTAAGAAAAAGCTTGAACAGATAAACCGAGAATACTTAAATGACCTGGTTTAGCGGTAATTCGTTCCGCTACCTCCTTTTGAATGAGTAAGGCCATATGGCTAGGCCAAGGTGCTTGCGTAAGAAACTGGCGTAACACCATACCAGTAATATCGTACGGTAAATTGCTGGCCAAACTATAAGCGCCGCTCTTCAACCCAAGTTCAGCCAGGTTAGTTTTGAGCACGTCGTCATACAACACAGTTAGGTTGGGATATTTTTTACACAGTGGGTCGAGATGTGGTGCTAAGCTCGGATCAATCTCAATCGCAATCACCCGCCGCGCCAGTTTTACCAATTTAGCTGTGAGCATCCCCTTACCTGGTCCAATTTCTAGAATCGTATCCTGTGAACCAAACCGACGTACCAGATCGACCATGCTCTGCAAAACAGTCTGATCAATTAAAAAATGTTGACCGTACTTGGTCATGTTAATAATGTCCCTTGAGTTTTACAGCTCCTTGCCGGTGAATAACCACCTTACCATCTATACATTCCACCACTGTGCTGGGAGGGTGCATCGGTAAGATACCAATATTAATAGTTGGAATATCCTTAAACTTATCCGGTAGCTCGTTTAAGTAATACCTGGGAAATTCACCGGACACATTTAAGCTGGTCGCTAACACCGGCACACCTGTTTTCATGGCTATCTCCCGAGTGAGTAATTTATCTGGTACACGCACGGCAAACTGATCTGACACGACAATCGATAACGCTCCTGGCCAGTATTGTTTAGCCAGTGCTTCCTGCTCCGCGGAAAATGGAAAAGTGTCTTTCACTTGCTGCAAAGAGTCTGCCACCAACGTAAAGCGATCATCCACGCGCCCTTTCAGTTCCATTATCTTCTGAATCGTGGCGGCATCATCATACCGACACCCGATGGCATAGGATGATTCGGTCGGGTAAATTAACATCTCGCCTTTTTTCATTGCCCTACCCTACTCACTAACCTGTTTAGTTGTGAAACGCTTGGCAGTGGTCTTGGCACTTTTATACTTAGCGTAGTCTGTTTGATAGACAGCTTTGACACGGACAAAATACTTTGTGCCAGCTTTTAGTTTGGTCAATGTTTTCTTGGTTGTTTTGGCGCTCACCCGCTTTGGATTGGTGAAACTTTTTTTACGGCTATACTCCACTTTATATTTCGTCACACTGTACCCACTGGCGATTTGCCATCGTACAGTAGCTTGATGGGCCGTAATCTTTTTCACTTTCAGGCTCGTTGGCATCGGCACAACCGGTAATTCATCAAAGCCAATATCAAAGCCAGTCCCATATGGTCGCGTTTCGTCATCCCTATCGACCACCACGACCGAGCTCAGATCGTAGCCAGCATCGATCAATGGTGATGTTGCCAATACATGGAAATCTCGATCAGCACTGACTACTGGATCAACAAATTCGGGATCAACTTCCAAAGAGTTTAATTCGACATTGAGACCTGCCTGCAATTCCGCCAAAGTTGCATACTCTGAACTGATGGCCGTATTAGCGTAATAATCATTGTAATCGGCTCCAGCCAACGTATCCGCTTCATAGCTCACCGCATAGGCATTAGTATAAAAGATGTTGTTGTAGACGGCCGTGCTGGTTGTGGCAGTTTGCATGTTTAAACCAACACCATTATCGGCAATAACATTATGGTACACTGCCACTTGATCATTCCCTGATAGGATATTGACTCCTTGGCCCGTATTACTGGCTATGACGCTATTGATGAGCTGCACAGTAGCACTCTCGCCTACATCAATGCCGCTAGTGGTATTGCCCCCTATGGTACTACTCTGGATAGTAGTATTAGAAACGCCATTTAGATTGATACCGATGTTATTTTCTATAACTAAAAAGTTTTGCAGGACAATATGAGACGTCGTGCCGTTGTACTTATTCATCTCGATACCAACGTCCCCGCCTCTAATGATAAAGCCATCAAATGTAATGTACTCACCTACGGTAATGGCTAAGCTGGCATTAGTTAAATGCGATAATGTTGGGGTAGATTCACCGGGCCAAGCGGTAATCAGCGTGGGATCATCCGCCGTACCATTGAGTAGACTACTATCAACCATCATCGAATCGGTGGTTTCACCACGCACATAAATAGTATCTCCACTGACAAAACCAACCGGCAAAGTATCATCCAAACTAAGACACGGTGCTGCTGTAGTGCAGGCTGCGCCACTCACGCCCGCTGCTAAATCAATATACCAATCTGCAGCCGCTGCTACCGTCGGCATCATCCCCCAACTGATCAAGGCGAGTAAGAGATACTTTTTCATAGCACAAAGCTGATTAAACGATTAGATACATAGACAGTCTTGCGAATAGTTTGACCGCCTAACTGTGCTTGCAGTTTAGCATCTTTTTGGATCTGCTCCAAAACGACTTGCTCCGAACTATTGTTTGGCACGGTGAGTTGGCCACGCCGTTTCCCATTCACTTGCACCACAATCGTCACTGTGTCCATTTGCAATTTTGTAGCATCATACTTTGGCCAAGTTTGCTCCCAGACATTGCCGCTGTATCCGCCCAGTGACCAGAGTTCTGCAGTGAGATGCGGTGCAAATGGTGATAACACTAACAGTAGTTGTTGGAACACTGTGGTCGGTACAGTTTCTAACTCATGCAGACGATTCGTCAGAATCATCATTTGAGAGATAGCGGTATTAAATTGGAAACCAACAATATGTTCGCTTACTAACTTAAGTGTTTGATGTAACAGGCGCTCGGTCTCTGCATCTAGCTCTGCTCCACCAACTTTGGGTTGCAGGCGTTCGACTTTTTCTAGAAACCGATGAACACCTTTGATGCTACTAGTGCTCCAGGGTTTCACATCAGCAAATGGTCCGATAAACATTTCATATAAACGTAGTGTGTCCGAACCATACTGTTTGACGACATCGTCTGGATTAATGACGTTACCACGGGATTTGCTCATTTTTTGGTTATCTTCGCCCAAAATCATCCCTTGATTACGTAAAGCCGCGAATGGTTCTCGACCAACGACTTGAGGGATAAAGCCAAAGTCTTGCAGCGCTTTATGGAAAAAACGCGCGTACAACAAGTGCAGCACGGCGTGTTCGGCTCCACCGACATAGAGATCCACCGGTAACCACTTGGCTAGTTTTTCCGGGTCAGCAAATTGTGTCGCATTCTTTGGGTCACAGTAACGCAGGTAATACCAGGATGAACAGACTAAGGTATCCATCGTGTCCACTTCAAAATGCCAACCTTTGCCATAGAGTTCTTCAGCCAGTGCTTGGTAACTTTTAGACGTGCCAATCGGTGAGGTGCCTTTCGGTAAATAATCGACATCGGTTGGTAACAATAACGGTAAGTGTTCTGCTTTCACTGGATGCGCTTGACCGGCTGGATCATAGACAATGGGAATCGGTGCACCCCAATACCGTTGGCGGGAAATCAACCAGTCACGCATTTTGTAATTCACTTTTTTCACACCACCAGCTTTTTCAGCAATTTTCCACATTGCATCTTCAGAGTGTTGATCATTAAACTCTTCAGAATCCACTAAAATTCCTGCCCCCAAATATGGCAGCTCATCATCTTCATTATCATTAGAATCAATATCACTTACTTTACTGATAACATATGATTGGGAAGTTTTTTGATCCAACATTCTATATCTTTGGGAACTGAAAATAACACGTTTAATTTCGAGATCGTCTTTGTACTTAGTGGCAAATTCAAAATCCCGTTCATCATGTGCTGGTACAGCCATTACGGCAACTGTACCATAAGTGCCTAAAACATAATCTGCAATCCAAATCGGAACTTCTTTACCAGTTAATGGATGTATAGCATTTGCACCAGTAAACACGCCCGTTTTTTCTTTTCCTTCAGACATCCGTTCTAGATCATTCTTCTTACTTGTAGCAATGACATAATCTTCAACAGCTTTTTTTTGTTCTGGAATAACAATAGATTTCACTAGTGTATGTTCTGGAGACAATACCAAATATGTAACACCATACAAGGTATCAGGCCGAGTAGTATAAACCCTAATTACTGACTCCTGATTACTAACTACTTTAAATTCAATTTCGGCGCCTTCACTCTTGCCAATCCAATTCTTTTGCATTAACTTAATCGGTTCTGGCCAATCAATAGTCTCAAGATCATTTAATAATTGATCGGCATAATCGGTGATTTTAAAGAACCA
>JACQPW010000044.1 GCA_016207285.1 Candidatus Kerfeldbacteria bacterium
ACCACAACCGTACCGGTCATGGATGGGTGAAACGCACAGAAATAGTCAAAGCTGCCAGCGGTATCAAAGGTGATCGTCTCCGATTCACCTGGGCTTAAGGTACCGGTATTAAAGACTCCGTTTTCCTCAGAAGCGGTGTGGGAACTACTATCGTTATTGGTAAAAGTGATCGAATCGCCAACGTGGACAGTAATCTCATCTGGGCTAAAGGCAAAGTTGTCAATATCGACATCATAGGTGACCGGTTCGGCATCATCACTGTCATCATCTTCCTCTTCATCAACATCATCTTTGTCATCGGTGCCATCGTTATCGCTGTCGTGGTCCATGTCATCATCATCGTCTTCCATGCCGTCGTTATCGTCATCATCATCATGCTTGTCTGCTTCTCCGTCATTGTCGTGGTCATGCGCATCTTCGTCGACATCATCTTCAATCCCATCGTCGTCATCATCATCGTCATGTTTATCGGCATCATCATCATTGTCATGATCATGCATGGCCTCACAATCCGACTCATTAAAATCTTTTATGCCATCATCGTCGTCATCAGCATCTTTCTTATCTTTCTTGGCGTCATCATCATGGTTCAACTTATCATCAGCATCTTCCGATTTATCGGCGACACCATCGTTATCATCATCTAAATCTTCGCTGTCATCATTGCCATCGTTATCATGATTCTGACGAAATTTACCTTTTTCAATATAATCCGGAATACCGTCAGCATCTTTATCCGTAGTACTCTGTGGCTCATCGACGCTGTCATCTTCATCATCATCCACGCCGTCGTTATCGCTATCGTCACGATACTTGCCTTTTTCAGCACAATCCGGATAGGTGTCGCCATCCGTATCCACGTCTTCGGCATCCATAATGCCGTCTTCATCATGGTCTTCGGCATCTTCAGTGTGGGTATCGTGAGCTAGCACTGGTTGCAGTGCAATTACAGCCGCCAGACTAAGAATAATCATGGCTAAGGTTAGCTTCCAATGCTGTGTTAGATATTGGGTCATATTCACATTGATTAATAAATAGTACTAGCAGTATAGCATAAAAACGAACAGAACCTCATCTTCGCTCTTGGCTTCTAGTTACGAAGCAAAGGGAAAATGAGGTTCTTGTCCTCCTTGTCTAGGTCGGATCCGGCAACGTCCAGCCCACGGGCAGCGGGCCGACGTCGTGGATCAGCTCGCGGTGACCCGACCACGTGTCGCGAATCGCTTCCGGCGTACCGATGCCGGCGGCACGCGGGTCACCGGCCGGGCCGAAGAAGTGGTTCTGCGGCGCACCAGTGGTACGAGCGCGGATGCCGGCGTAGGTGGTGCCGTTGTTGGTCCGACCGAGGACCTCGTTGATGAACACCTGGTCACGGCTGACCACGGCCGCGGTCAGACGCTGGTCGAGGCTCTCGAAGATGCCGAGCACCGTCTCGAGGTCACCGTCGTCCCATTCCACCGCCACGTACAGCGGACCGAACACCTCGGTGGTGATGCGGCGGAAGAACTCATCGTTCGCGAACGCTGCCAGCGGCACCTGTACGGCCGTCGGCTCGATGGCGCCGTAGAACACCGGGATGGTGTGGCCCGTGAGCGCGCGACCGCCGAACAGCAGCTTGGCACCCGGGATGCGCAGCAGCGCAGCGATGTGGTCGAGCATGTCCTCCGTCGTCCAGGTGAGCACCGGGCCGATGGTGAGGTCGTCGAGCTTGCGCAGCGCTGCCCGATGAGCCAGCTCCACCACCAGGCCGCCGTCCAGCCAATTGCGATGTGCGAACACCACCGACTGGGCGGAGCACTTCTGCCCGGAGGCGGCGTAGGCGTCCTGGTCGGACTGCCAGGCCACGTAGGGCAGCCAGTTCGGGTGGAAGTCGGGGCCGAGGATCTTCCAGTCGAAGCCGGCGTCTTCACCCTTGATGCGCCCGCCCATGATCTTGGCCAACAGCTCGTAGATGCGGCTGGAGCCGGTGAACTGGAGCAAGCGGATGAGCTTGGCGTTCTGCTCGACGAACTGCTGCGTGGTCACGCCGTCGGCGTGCATCAGGATGACATCTTCCCGCGGCAAGCCGCAGGCGATCAGCAGCCGGATGAACTGCTCCATGACGATGGCCACGCGCGGGTCGCACTTGAGCAGGGGCAGGTTGCCCATGGCCAAGGCGCCCAGCAACTGCAACGCCGGGATTTCCAGCGGGAAGTTGAACGGCGCGATGATCATCACCGGGCCGAACGGCCAACGGTAGCCACGGGACTCCTGGCCGTTGTGATCGCCCGACACACCGAAGCTGCGCGCCATGAAGCGGACGTTGTCGCCGGAGAAGTTGACGAACCCGAGGGCGGTCACCTTCACTTCACCGTGACACTGCGCCAGGCTCTTGGGCATGCAGCGCTGGATGAGCCGAGCGAAGAAGTCGGCCACGTCGGGATCGAGCAGGGCGTTGCCCACCTTGCGGAAGACCTCGCCGAGCATGGTGTAGCGCCCGACGTTGTAGAGCGGGTTGTGCCGGCCGTAGGTCGGACAGTCGCCGAGCTGATCAGCGAAGCCGTAGAATTGCGCCGGCTGGGCCTGATCGACGCGACAGAGCGTACCACCGTGGAGGGGGTCTGCGATCTCGACCGGGAAGTCCGGGTCGATCCACTCGCCGTGGAGCAGGTGGCGGACGATGTAGCCTTTCCCGATGGCATCGGGATCAACGTTGGCGAAGGACGAGACGGAGGGGGTCATTGGGACCTCGTAGTAGTAAGAACCATGCCCCGGCGGTTGCCGGAACAGCTGAAAACAGCCATAGCACCTTAATGAAAAGCGGGTTAGTCGTCAACCAGAACGCTATTTTTTGCTACAACTGCGCCCTAATGCAATCGATCAGACCACATTTGATTCAGCTACTGGAAAAGTGCCTAACTAACCATAGACATTAATCGGTAACCACAACCGTACCGGTCATGGATGGGTGAAACGCACAGAGGTAATCAAAGCTGCCAACATTAATAAAGGTGATCGTTGCAGATTCTCCTGGGGATAAAGGACCAGTATTGAAGACAAAATTTACTTCAGAAACATTGTGCGTAGTAGAACCATTATTGGTAAAAGTGATCGAATCGCCAACGTGGATAGTAATCTCATCTGGGCTAAAGGCAAAGTCCTCCATGGCTACAACAAACGTCTCGACAACATCTTCATCGTCAGTATCATCCTTGTCATCTATACCGTCATTATCGTGATCGTTCAAGTCTTCATCTTCATGGTCGTCAATGCCATCATTATCATCATCACTGTCCTTGCGATCAACTATATCGTCATTATCGTGATCCATCATCTTACCGCAAGTGATTTCATATAAATCCGCCACACCATCCTGATCATCATCCGGATCATTTTTATCTGATCTTCCGGTATTATCATGATCTTTTTTATCGCCAGCATCCTCTGTTCTATCAGCTACACCATCATCGTCGTCATCTAAATCTTCAGCGTCGTCTTTGCCTGTATTATCATGATTATGACGATATTCACTTTTTTCAACGTAATCTGGTATACCATCGTCGTCGTTATCTGCGGTACTAGCCAGATCATCAGTCGTATCATCTTCTGAATCATCTACTCCGTCGTTATCAGCATCATCACGATACTTATCCTTCTCCACACAATCCACATAACCATCGGCATCGCTATCAATCTCCGTGGCATCGTCGTCACTTTGAATGGAATGATTGTTGGCCAAAGCCGGTTGCAAGCTGATTAAGGTGATTGTGCCTAAAACGAACGCTAATAGCGCTGCCCGCCGCCGTTTCAATCTATTCATCATAATTTAAATGCTATTGATTAATTGCGAACTGCATTAGTATACCATTAAGACGGGGGTTGATAAAATGTCAAAAAAGCTGATACTATGGAATTTTTTTGTATTGACAAAACGCTATTTTTTGCTACAATTTAGCTCTTATGCAATCGATCAAACCACATTTGATTCAGCTGCTGGAAAAGCTGCCGTTACATGATCGGCAATCCCTCCTAGACACGTTATTAAAATATCCCGAGATGACCCCCATGGTGGTGGGGTCATTTAAGTTGAAGTCAGCCAAGGCCGATCCTGATAAAGTAAAAGCTTATGAAGCCGCTTGCTTACAGCAAGTAGAAAAATTATATGGAACCAAGGCCAGCGCCGCGACGCATTGAACGAGCTGAACGGCCCTTCCTGAACGAAGCTAGTCACCGCGCCTTGCTTGGCTTGTTTGCGTTAACCACAACCGCTTGCGACCCATTCAGCAACTATGAGGATGGAGAATATCATGGTCGACAAGAAGCTTTTGCTGAGATTGCCAAAGCTCAGGCAGAAGCCAAGACAGCTAAATCTCCGGAAGCCCTTGAAGCCAAGACCCGGGCCGATTTCAAAGCTAAACTCGTTGAACTTGAACAAGCTGGCTATACGGTTGAAATTTCTGGTATCAACTTAATGGTCGACACCACCGGGCCGCTTTCTGGACAAACTCTAACAGACCTGGAACAACTACAACAGAGTCTGTCCTATAGTTCTAGTGGAGAAAGTGGGGCAAAGATTGTTGAGACAGCAACCGATCCATTCCTGGTATTACAACAACAAATTGCGGAGACTGAAAAGAGAACCACCAAAAAAGTTGATGTACCGATTTACCAGCTGAAGTTAAAGCCTACTACCACTGGTATTACGTTAACAGTCACCAACTGGTTAACTAATGAAACTGTTACATCTGCTGACATTACTGCACTCAACTCAACAACAGACGATTATACAACTTGGCACGGTAAATATGATGCTCAACTACATGATGTTTTACAAGCCATCCAGCAAGACAAAGCTAAGCTAGCCAAAACTTACAGCCAGCTATTGACTGATCACGGCGTATCTTTGAATGCTATGGACATTATGCGCACCCACCCAGGCCAGGGTATGGAAACGATCACTAGGTTGTTCGAGAATGAGGATGTACAGAGGGTTGCAATCAATGGCTTTAAACATAACACACTGGCAAAGAATAGCCCATTTATTGCTTGGGAGTTCGAAGCTGGTGAAACAGCTGAACTACTCACTACTGGCTCACCAGAATTACCAGGCACACTAACGAGTGTCGAGTTAAGACGCTCTAACTATGACACGAAACCAGATTGGTGGCACGGTAAGCCTATCAGTGAAACATTCACTGATCAATACGGTAATCTTGTGATCGTTGAAACCACAGTCAGCAATAAAGCCTATGAACATTCAGGCGAACAAGACGAAGCCTACAGCCAGATGATTTCAATTATGGTGCCGACTAACTTTTTGGATACGATGGGCAGAGAAACAGAAGCGCTCAGTTGGAGTGTGGATTTATCAAAGCTTGGCATCCCGGAGATGACCGATTTGGTGTATAGCCATCCGGAACGGCCAGTGCTTACCAAAGAGCTCCAATTTGGTTTTAAATTTAATGTCTACTATCAGGGTGAAGATGCGCAAACTGAGAATGTCTACGACGGTTTTTACGACGCTGCGATGCGTGGTTCACTAGAGATGCAATATGCTTTTTATGGCTTTGATCCAGAGCAACAATTGACCAAGAATATTTTGATTGTTCCAACCAATGGTGAAAAAAATGGATATTTTACAGCGCGCAATTCTGCCACGATTGCGCTAACGGATGCACATATGAATGTGCGGGAGTCTGACCACGCTGAAGTCATGAGCACGGCGCGTCATGAAACTGGCCATGCCTTATTTAATCACCTGCGACTAGGAGAAAGTCAGGCGATCAGGGACTTACATAAACGCTTATCAAAAGATTTCTTTAAAGCTATTGACGAAAGTAACTGGGAAACGAATGGTTTTGGTGGACACAGTCAAGATAATGCTACTGAATTCTTTGCATCGTTTATGAATGGGATCATGGAGTACCGTTTAGAAGATAAATTGCGCGCCAAACTGACCCCAGCCACGGCAGCTGAATATGCCGATGCTTGTAAAACCGTTCGTGAAGCCTTAACTAAACCACTGAAGCAAGCCAATGGTCCATATGAGTCGATTGATATTTTGATCAAACTTACTGAAGGAGAACGCATTGCCAACGATATCGTCGCTGGTCATTAAATTTATGTCTGAAAAAGATTTCATTACTCGTAGACGCAAACAACTGGCTGGTGAAGGCCGCCTAGACTTGGCTGAACAATTGGATCACCCGCCAGCCAACGAGCCTGCTCAGGCACCGCCGTTAACTGGCCTGGATGAGGTGTTACGTAGAGTGCCAGCTGAACAGATGGATGAAGTCACCGAATTCATCAGTACGTATTCTGAAATCTTGGAATTGTTAACCGCCCTGCGGCACACCGGTTATGTTCCGTCACCTGAAACACTGGCAGCACACCAACGGCAAGTTAGCGGTTGGAGTGATCATGATTTGTATGAATCTGTGATCGAAGCGGATCGTGCCCATATCCAGCAAGAGCCCGCCTTCTATACGGCATTGATTGAAATCATCCAACGGCGCGGCCATGGTAGGATTATTCTGGCTGGTATTAATTATTCTAAAAAATCCTAACTATGCCTGGTGTATCGTACAAAGAGTACCGTTGCCCACATGATCAAAAACTACTGTTCAAGGGTATTTTGATTGATAGTGAAGTAGAAGTGAAGTGCCGTGACTGTAAACAATTGGTTGTGTTAAAGGGCGAACCCGTCAATGCCTGGATCTGCAAAAAAGAGCATTGCCCAAACCGCATCGGTTGATCTATACTGGCAGCACAACTACGAAGCTCTAGAAGCTCATATAAACACTAAGGCTATATGAGCTTTTATGATGGAACAATTACGACAATACCGCCTGCTTAAAAGTGCGGTACGCATTACGATGGGATCCATTTTTCTATGGGCCTTTTTTGATAAACTGTTCGGCCTAGGTTTTGCAACCACGGCGGATAAAGCCTGGATTACTGGTGCTTCCCCGACCAGTGGTTTTTTAACCTATGGCACACAGGGTCCATTAGCTTGGATCTACCAAGTATTAGCGGGCAACCCAGTGATTGATTGGATCTATATGATCGGCCTACTGGCGATGGGCTTAGGTTTAGTACTTGGCATCATGGTACGACTAGCTGGCTACGGAGCCATCGCTTTTATGGTGATCCTGTGGACAGCCGTACTGTTTCCAGAAAACAACCCACTGATTGATGAACATGTCGTCTATGCCTTAGTGCTCTTGTGGTTAACCCGCACCGATACAACCAAACAGTTTGGTCTAAGTCGGTGGTGGTGCTCATTAGAGTTCGTGAAGCAACGCCCAATCCTGCGGTAAATCAATTTACTGCCGCTCCTCCAAAGTAACCTCAACCGCTTTTTCTTCCCCATCGTGTAACACCTTGAGTGTAACGACATCACCTACGTTGTGTTGGCTAATGAGCGTACCTAAATCGTAATCTACGTTTAATGGCTGACCATCTAGCTCCAGCACAATATCGTTTTCTTCCAGGCCGGCTTTATCAGCTGGCGAACTAGGAATCACCGCTAAATCGGTAGGAGTATCACCACGAATCACCAATACACCATAGTCCACCGGTAGACTATTAGCTGCTTGAATATCGGCATCAATCTGCAAATAGCGAACCCCTAAAAATGGTCGGCTAATTTTACCGGTGGTTTGCACGCTCTCCACCACCGCTTGCACCAAGTTGGCTGGTAAAGCAAAGCCAATATTTTCTGCTGCCGCCATGGCCACGTTCACTCCAATCACCTGACCGGCCAGGTTCAGCAGCGGCCCACCAGAATTGCCAAAGTTAATAGCCGCATCCGTTTGGATGATCCCCTGCAATTTTTCCGACTGACCATAACCGTCGCCAGCCTCAATGGACCGAGCCAAGCCAGATACCACACCCACCGAAACTGAATTATCAAATTCACCCAAAGCATTACCAATCGCAATCGCGCTCTGACCAACTTGTAAGGTATCTGAATCACCAAATTCCAAATAGGTAAATTGCTCGCCCGCCACTTTTAGGACAGCAATGTCATTAGCTGGATCTTTGGCAACCACCGTAGCTGGGTATTGCGTACCATCATTAGTAAAGACAGTGTACTCAGCTGCACTTTCTGAAACAACGTGTTTATTCGTTACGACATAGCCATCAGCCGAGACAAAAAATCCTGAACCACTGCTCACTTCCTGCTCTTCCGTACCATTTTGACGATACTGAGGGAAACTAAAACCAAACGGATCGTACTGCTCTTCATAATACTGTTCGTACACCGGCACATCTTGTGTCGCTACAATCGATACCACGGCCGGTTTAACTGTTTCCACCACACTGACAATTTGTTCTTCTTGACCAGATAATTGAGGCGTAACTGCGGCGGCTGAAGTACCGCTGAGTTCAGCTGGTAATTGCAGTAGACCACGCGCTAAATTTGGTCTTAAGTACACACCGCCAATGACGAGTGCAACCACACTCAGTGCGGCAATGAGACCAGCCAACCCACCAAAAAAAATCGCTGAAAAAGTTGTTTTAATAGACATAGTACTAACAGTATACACCGGCTATAAATACTATCAAGTGTAGTAGTTGTGGATAAAATGGATGGAATGGGTGCCCTCGAGAAGAATCGAACTTCTATCGCAAGATCCGGAATCTTGTGTCCTATCCATTGAACGACGAGGGCTCTACTTCGCCAAGGCTTCGTAGGAGCAAGCCCGCAAAGTCCGATTAGTGTAATCTATTTCGGTGCGCTTTACCAGCGTCCACCGCCGCCGCCACCAAAACCACCGCCGGAAAACCCACCACCACCGCTGTAGCCAGACCCGCCCGCCCGGGCGGATACCGGCACTTTAAAAGCCTGGGTAGTGTGCCCAACCGAAGACAAAGCTGACCACAGCACAATCCGATTGGTGCCATGTAACCAAGCTGGTGGTTCTTGCAGAATATGTTCAAACTGTTTGATCCACTCCTTTTCTACACCAAACACAATGGCATAGGGTAAGAAGTCCTCGAACAATTTGGGAGTGAGTTTGGGTGCTTGGGAAAATTTTAAGCGCTCGGTTTCGGTCACCCGTAAAAACCATTTGAATCCTTCCACTAAGCGCTGCTGATTGGCTCCCCCCACGTTCAACGGCAATTTGCGGCCACGGATGAAGAACATCCCTAGCCCAGTGATGAGCAGTGTAACGCCTGTGACAATCAAATGACGACCACCACTGGAGTTACCCCACGAGATTAAAAACCCACCACCAATAAACCCAATCAACCCATACACCGCAATGCCAGTAATGATTGTTTGTTTGAAAGTATCCATCCAACCATGTTGTTGTAGTGTCTCCTTGGCTAAACGAGTAGCTTCAAGCAGATAACTTTGGCGGTAGACGACTTTCTTTTTTAACTCAACCACTTTGTCATCGCCAAATACTAACGGACGCATCACAGCCGCTAACTTGTCTCCGCTTGATGTCTTGTCGGTACGTTCTAGGGTCGCCACTGTTTTACTTTGCTCATCATAGTTAAAGATGATCTCACCACGAATAGCGGCTTGCACTAGTTCGGCGGTAAATGATCGATCCGTCACTTTGCCAGTCAGTAGATACTCCGCTTGCGATGCATTGTTCATGCCCGGCGGAATTTCGTAGATGGGAATCAACGGTTTATCGGCTCGTTTAGGACGACCGAACCACCATAAGGCTAGGCCAATCAATAACCAGAACGGAATCAATAACAGCGACCAATTTCCGAGTAGCTGATGGAACCAATAGGCAACTGCACTTGGTAAATGGATGGTCTCAGGTGCAAAAGCTGCAATCAACGTAACCCCTTCATATGCTTCTAAACGATCTATCGATACCGTATAGAGTTGATTGTCATCATAGATGGCGCTACAGTTGTTGTTAGCACCGTAGCTACCGTAATAACACAGCATTGGATAATCTGTCAGCTGGCTGTCAGGTGGCACCACCAAACGAATCTCTATATCTTCTATGGGGACTGACCATTCTGTACCGATGGCATCCCAATATAACTCAATATAGTCATCATAATCCGTCATCGCCCATTGCACGGTATAATGCAACTGATAGGTTTGTAAATTTTGTACAGTGGTGGCCGCGCTACCAATGCGCCAGATGGTGTAACCACCATCTGTAAACTCTTCTACCGGCCACGCTTCTCCATCATCATCTACTACACTGTCCAACTGAATAGCTAAGGTGTCATCAAGCACTGTGCCTGTATAACGCTGCGGAATATAACGTTCAATTCCATGCGCCGGTGTTGACTCACCGAAATAGTAGTTAATGGTTTCCGTGACATCCAGGCTGCCATCCGCTTGTGCGATGATATGGACATCATACGAATCGATATAATCGATAGTTGGTGGATAATCAACATGTAATTTTAATTTATATCCCTGGGCACTCCAGGGCAGAAAAATGAGAACAACCAGTAGGAACCAACGACGCATGTTTATAATTTTGAAAAAGTAAACGTTTTTTTGGTACGCTTTCCCCAGGTGATGGCAGCCTTACCCGTGACCGTATGATCAGATTTCTTGATGATTACTTGGTAAGGTTTGGTTTTACCAGGCAATAATAAGGCGGTAAATTTACCCTGCTTATTAGTAGTACCTGTCCATAGTTTTTTTCCGCCAGAGGCGGATCCGCCTTTGGTGGAATTCTTGGCAGTACGGATGGTAACCGTGGCATTACGTAGCTTCGCGCCAGATTCCCCCACCACCGTACCAACCAGTTCACCATACGACTCCGCTTTCAAACGAATCGTATCCACATCCACAAAGGTAAAAGCGCTGCCGTCATTCACTACCGCTACTTGCATGGTGATACTTTTGCCGGCAATGCGACTAGCGTCCAAAGTATATTTTGTCCAATCGGTGACATTACCATCACTAGCCGGAATAGTATCACTCAGTATTTCTTCCCCCGTATCTGTCCGGATGAAACTGACTTTGATGTAATCGTTAGTAGTAGTATCACTAGTATATAAACGATACCAAAAACTAAGCGTCACCTGACCAGCTTCACTAGCGGTGGTGATCGTTTGGCTGATGGCTTGGGTAGTACTAATTTGACCCAGGGTAATAAATTGACCGTCTAACGCGTATTGGTCATCCAAATTCGCTGTGCTGATATTAGTACCATCCCAAAACGTCAAACCAGATTCAAATTTACCGTTCGCAATCAAATCTTCGGAAAACACTGCTGCGTCAACTTCTTGGCTAACGATCACTCCCAACAATATTCCTAAGCAAAGGCTAATTTTCCAGAACATAATCACAGTATAGCACGCCGTTTATAGGTACGGAATCTTCAACTCGGGGTGTTTGGTGTTCAGCTGTTTTAACCAAGCCAACCAATCATTCCTTAAAAAATAGAAAGGCCCTAGACGCCAGCGCCGTTGCCGCTTGATGGTAAAGATGTGCGCCGAGACCCGGGGTGGTTTAACTCGCTTGTCTAGAAAACCTTTGACTCCTTTAATATCCGCCACTGGTATGGTGCGTCGGATGCGCAACCAACCCAGTTGTTCCCAATAAATGATCCCAGCTTTTAATTCTAAACGTATCTTGGGTAAACGTAGGCATGGTAACCATAACAACGAAAAACCAATAAAAATAAAAACATTTTCCAGCAGAGTAAAACTGGGGTCAGAAAAATAAGGATTGATTGACATCATGCCTACTCCCACCAGCAAATACACCACACTTCGACGGAGAATATTCATTAAGGCATAAGGGTGGCCAGTCAGTATCGTTAAATCACGCGGCGCTTGGGACAGTTCTGATAGTGGTCTAATTAAGCGGTACTCCACGATGGCTTTGAGCAGCACTACTAGTAATAATAAGACCGGTAAATAAACTGCCCTGGTATTCACGAGTACAAAGCCACAGACAAACAAGGGTAATGGATAGTGCAGCAACCACCAGCCAACTGGCAATACAATGACTGGCCGCGGAGTCTCTCGCAACCGTTGACCATAGTGCATGAACAAAGATCCAATTGGAATCAAGGCAGTGACCATATAACTCCCAATGGCATCGACATGAAACGCAGCAGCTACGTGACGGCCCATCACAAAATCAATAAAGGTCATCAACGCAACCAAAACGACAGTGGCTTCGGCACACACCCGTAGCGTAGCCACCGTAACGTAACCACGTTGAATATCCGGATCAGTAAATAACCGTTTGGTTTGCCAATACAATATGCCGTGATACACCAGCACAATGGCGGCTTCAACTATATACAAAAAAATGGTATTGCCAATATCCCAACCTAACCACACTACACCGACCAGTGGATAAAAGGTTGCAATGGTAACGAAGACAATGTCAACGATTCGGTTGATAGAGCGCATGCGGCTGGACACGTCGGATGATCACTAACTCAGCTACGAATACCATCGCCCAATAAATGGCAATGTTACTACAAACCTTCAACGTACTCATGCCTGGACTCAGAACGGCTAACAACAAACCACTGGCAAATTGCCAACTACTCATCGCGGCAATCAGTTTAGCCAGCAGAATATACGGTTGAGTCTCACTAGCCCCGCGCCACAGCTTCACAATCAGTGCCAGTAACGCCACCCCTAAGGCAACGGCTCCACTTAAATGTAAGGCTAACAGAGTGGCGACCATAGGATTATAGTGTAGCATACCCAGATAAAATAAAAACAGACCCACCAATGGCAGGACTGTTTTTTGCTCTGCTCAGGAGCTGGGATTTCTGCTCACCCACTCTTCGCCGCAAGTCGGCTCAGAGTTCCTTCACAGCCTGGGTTCCTCACAATCCGCCTCAGGCGGATTCTGCGGATACCCTTCAAATCCCAGAATATACTAAACAATAAAACAAAAACTAACCAGATGGTTAGTTTTTGTTTATAAGCTCAGGAGCTGGGATTTGAACCCAGGACCCATACGTTAACAGCGTATTGCTCTACCGCTGAGCTACTCCTGAATATCCAATAGCGTTGTGGATTATAGTGCGCTCAAAAAAAACTGTCAACGTTAGGGTAAACTACTGTATACTAAACTGATGATGACCTGGTTGCGACGCCTATACTATGCCTATGCTGTCTGCTTACCAGGCCTGGCCTTAGGAGCCGTTTTAATCTTAGATCTGCCAGTCTTGTCTTACCTAGGTTCGATTGATAGTGGTCTAGTATTTGTACTGTTACTAGTGGCTATCATTCCACTGGCTTGTTACTTAAATTTTGTCACTGAACTAGTTCCATTCCCCACCCGCTTACCACCCGCCTTGTTTACCCTATTTTTTATTCCGGTGGAACTACTACTATCCTTATGGTTAAACCACGTATCACTGTGGAACCTGTTTATAATGCATGCCACTACGGAGCTGCTGGGCGTGATGAGTTTAATTGCTGGGCTGGTAGTAAAAAAAATGTGGACGCAAGAACGTAACTGGTTCTTTGCCACCATTCTGGTCGGCGGCAGCGTAGTGGCCTGTGTGATTGCTTATTTCACGATTCTGCCCTTACTGCCCAGTAATGCCATTAGTTATGGCAGCGTGCTCTTAGCCATTGGAGCGATCGGCTGGCGCTACTATGGTTACCTCGCTAGTAACCAACGTAATGCCATCATGGCATCGGCCCAGTATATCTTAATCGGTCTCGGAGCCACCATCGTTATTCCTACCCTCACCTGGTTACTGTTGCATCTTGTTGCTCGTTATTAAAAATCAGAATACACTATACTCATATGAAGGTTGTGCCCGTCAGTACATTCGGCAAATGGTCACTCTATTTCATTTTGGCAATGGTTATATTGATCATCGTAGGAACGCTGTCTGTGAACCTGTATGAGGTAGACCCCGGCACTGGGTTAATGGGCGACCTGATCAACCGTCCGCTCGTTGGTTTCCCCAACGTCAGTGGAGTACTGTGTGGCTTAGTAGCGTTTGTGCTTGGACTACTGGCTATTATTAAAAACAAAGACCGCTCACTGTTAGTGTTCGTCCCAACGGTGCTTGGGGGTCTGATTTTTATTTTTCTGATCGGAGAGTTGATCGGAGCTGAGTAGTACAGTTAGCGTTCGTAAACACTGTCTACTGATAACGGCTTCGCGACGCTTAAAGCCCATCGGCATCACGTTGTGGTGGACCTCTAGATCACTCTTCCGTCACGGTAATAGCATCAACCGTACCACCAATCAAGACGGTGGCATTGGCTGTTACGGTCAAGGTTAGACGTTGGTAGTCGTAATTGATCGGTGGTGGCAAGATGGTAGCAATGGCCAACACATAATCACCGGGTAATACCGAAATATGCGCTGGCAACTCTTCATCTTCACCGGTTTCATAAATGATCTGATCATTCAACTGTACATAATCGACTTTGGATAACAGCTCGTCACTAATGCGCACGGTGATAGCCTGTTTTTGCTCATCAATATATGGCTTAGCTAAGGCAATCACGGCATCTTCAATGGCATAAAACCGTTTAGCGCTATCACCATCAATAAACGAACTGCCAGAATCAGACAGATCAATCGATTCATCACCAAAGGATAAATGCTGACTCGTGCCACCACGATCATAGACATCGCCACCGTCATGCTCACGAATTCGATCAAACCGCTCCACTCGTAGTAACTGCCAGAGATAATCTAATTCTGCATCCGTGAAATCAAATTCGGCTGTCAGCTCACTGGATTCATATTCATCCTCATACGTGACATGACCGTTTTGAATAGAGTAACTCATCGACTCATCATTCATCCCACCGCCCTCATTAATTTCAAAACTAAACTTGGCTGGCCGCTCTGCTGGCAACCGACTGGCTAACATAAAATAGATGATGCCACTGATCACGGCCAAAAATATTCCAACCAAAAGACAAGCTACTAAACAGCCCCACCCTACTTTTTTACCGTTCATAGACACTATCCAGCGACAACGGTTTGGTCGGTATGTGTTTTGTCCTGGCGGGCGATAATTTTTTCGCTTCGGCCACCATGCGCAAAGCGATATTCCAATAGGATAAATGCCGACCCGGACCAGTACGTAATTTACCGATGTAATCAATTTCGTTCCAACCCATTTTAAATAACGACCGACGCTTAAAGCCCATCGGCATCAGGTACACCGCCGCTTCGTGGTTCACTTTGTCTAATTTTTTCAAAGTAGGAGTAATCGTATCCATCGCTAATTGATACGGATATAAGCCACCATACTTGCCAGTTTCTGGATGGGTATCGTAACCATGCAGGTAGGTATAATCTTGT
Organism: Candidatus Kerfeldbacteria bacterium; assembly: GCA_016207285.1. GTDB lineage: Bacteria > Patescibacteriota > Patescibacteriia > UBA9570 > UBA9570 > UBA9570. The sequence goes on from JACQPW010000044.1 coordinate 15,236, forward strand.
GGCACTTGAATGGTGCGTCGATGCCGGTGCATATCACGATACGAGCCCACATCCATTAAAATGTCGAAGGTGACGCTGTGGGTGTCTAAACTGCGCATCAGCTCATCATGACTACCTCGTTTACGCGTACCTAATTCGTAAATGCTGGCCAGTTTTTTTTCGCTCCAACTGCCAACCACATCTTTAATTTGTTTGTAAGAGTAATGCGTAACAGAATAGAATAATGTTGTCACCGCTTCCACCAACGGATCCTGCTTATGAAAGGCTTGCACGTCGTGACTAGAGTCGACCGTTTTGATCTTCAGCAATTCTTTGGCGGCCTGACGCAAATCTTTTTCGGTTTCCAAGTGATACTTAATTGGTGCAGTGTATTTCACCAATGTTGGCAGTGGCGCGCGTGGTTGCAAAATAGATTGTAACCGTTTACGTAATTTGGCAGCTTTAATCTGCTGTAAACCTTGACGAATTTCTTGACTAAACGGGTTAAAGGTAGGAGCGTTACAGGCCGCTTTTAAATCATCGGCCACAGCGCGCACTTCGGCATAGCGATTGGAGTATAACCGGGAGATCATTTTTTCTAAGGTACGACCAGAAGTAATTTGGCCAACACTGGTCAGTGATGCCAATGGCAAAAGATAGCGGGCAATATCAAATGCCCGGGCGTGAGTGGCACCTTTATAGGCTGACTCTGAATAGTCTTTCGGTAACGGATTCTGTGTTTGAACAGAGGCTAACAATTCTGGAAATAGTTTGTTATACTCATCCATTAAGTAGGCAATGCCCGTTTTGTAAGCGGTGGGTGCTTTGGCTGGAGTGTAGACGGCATCTTTGGAAAAATGCTGGTAACGTGTTGACCGTTCTTGCCCATCCCACAGTTGTTCATCCACTACTTCCATCGCGGCAATCATAGAGATATGTTCTACCGCCATACTGACATGCGCCAAATCGGCAATGGAGGCATGGCCGTATTGAAAATAGAACACTTCAAAGAACCGCTTCATGGCAGCATCCCCTTCCAGAATTTTTTCCACCATCTTGGTGAAGGTTTCCTTGGCCGGTTTATCTGACCGGCTATAACGCGCTAACCCATAGGCATTGGCCTCGGGTGGCATGGCCAACCCACCGATCGCATAGATTTCGCGGCGCGGAGTCATCAATAATCCCTTAATTTTCGCATCCCGACATGTTCCTGGATCTTCAGTAACGCTTTGGCCTCAATCTGACGGATACGTTCACGGGTAACGCCGAACTCCTGGCCAACTTCTTCCAACGTATGCGCTACCCCATCAACCAACCCAAAACGCATTTCCAAAATCTTTTGTTCGCGTGGTGGTAATTCTTTAATAATATCGTACACATGGTCTTTCAATAACTGTAAGGAAGCCGACCGATCCGGCGACAACGTTTTTTGATCTTCGATAAAGTCACCCAAGGTAGAATCTTCCGATTCATCATCACCTACCGAAGTTTCCAAAGAAACGGTCTCTTGCGAAATCTTAATAATGGTATGCACTTTTTCTAGTTCTTGGCCCATTTCAGCCGCAATCTCTTCTGGTAATGGCTCACGACCAAGAATTTGGATTAAACCACGCTCAATCTGCTGAAATTTATTAATCGTTTCCACCATGTGCACCGGAATCCGGATGGTGCGAGATTGATCAGCCAAACTGCGGGTGATGGCCTGACGAATCCACCAAGTGGCATAGGTAGAAAATTTGTACCCTTTACGATAATCAAATTTCTCCACTGCACGGTGCAAACCAATATTACCTTCTTGAATTAAATCCAATAACGATAATGACCGACCAGTGAACTTCTTGGCAATACTGACTACCAACCGTAAGTTCGCTTCCAACAATTTACGCTTGGCTTCTAAATCACCGGCCTCTTTTAGTTTAGCTAAACGAATCTCTTCTTCTGTCGATAACAATGGCACCTTACCAATTTCACGCAAGTACATTTGAATGGAATCACCAGAGATATCAGACAAGTCCATGGCCGCCTTACCCGCTTTCTCGCGGTTGGCATCCACTAATCCTACTTTCTTGGCGTCCAAACCTAACACATTACCGTCGGTTTCAATCATTTGAATACCGGCTTTTTCCACAGTCACTAACCATTGCTCAAAACTGGCTACATAATCTTCCAAATTATTGAAGGTGTAGAGCATCTCCGTCTCCGTCAAAAAATTACGGGTGCGCCCCTTTTTGAGCAACAACTCAGCCGCAGCTACCGGAAATTCAACCGCTGGCGCTACCACCACGGCAGTAGTACGCTTCATTGATTTCGCTGGTGCTTTTGCCCTGGGCACAGCTTTTTTTCCACCAGAGGTGGATCCGCCCCTGGCGGAAGCCTTCTTAGTAGCCTTTGGCTTAGGCTTAGCTTTGGGTTTTTTGGCTTTCTTTACTGGACGTTTTGACATAGGTTCCGTTAGCGGGATAATTCAGTCAGTTGTTGGGTAAGTAATTGTACTTCCTCCATCAGTTGATTAGCCAGGACCGGGCTGAGTTGTAATTCGGCTTGTTTCAATTCCACCTCGACGTCGCGTAAGCGCTGTTCAATATAGCGCTTATGTAACTCACGGATAGCACGGATAAAGGCCTCGTGTTGGTCTGGCACCTCGGTATCAGGAAAATCCAAACCAATTTGTAGGCGAAGCTTACCCAGCAAACCCTGATCTTCTGGATAGGCGGCTAAGTAGTCTGCTTCCGTAAACTGACCCGACTTATTATACTGATCCAGCATCCGTCTGTAAAGCTCGGCTAAATCAGCATCCTTAATAAAGGCACCGTCCAAATAATCATGAGCGTAACCAAACTGTTCTGGCATCACTAATAGGAGACCCAGAATATGCTCAACCAACCGAGTCGACCTATCCTTACCTCTAACTGCTGATTGCTGACTGCTGATCCCTGTCCCTTTACCTTTACCGCATTACCCTTACCACCACGCAATTTAGCTAATTGCTCATGCAACAAATTGGCATCCACCCGCACTAAGTCTGCCAAGCGCTGTACATAATGCGCTACTTCTACATGATCGGCCAACTTCGCTAACTTCGGCAAAATGCGCTGGGTAAATAATTTTTTGTGCTCGACTCTGGTCAATTGCAGATCCCGTGACGCTTGCATAAACCAGTAATCCACAATGTGAATGGCTTGGCGGATAGCCTCCTTGAAGACTGCCGCATCTGCCCGAATACATTCATCTGGATCTTTATATTGTTCTGGCCAACGGACCACTTTAATATTCATGTTGTGTTGCAGGGCTAAATCAATGCCACGCTGAGCGGCTTGTTCACCAGCGGCATCCAGATCAAAGGCTAACAGCAAATTCGAAGAGAAGCGCTTCAACTGTAATAACTGCTGCTCAGTAAAGGCCGTGCCGGAAGTAGCGACGGTATTCGGAAAACCATGTTGTTGTGCCGTGATCGCATCCAGATTACCTTCTACGACTAGAGCCGCATTCAACTTTTTAATGGCCTGTTTGGCGCGAAACAACCCAAAGACAATGTGTGACTTATCATACAGGCTAGATTGCGGTGAATTGATATATTTACCACCGGTTTCATCGGCTTTGAGCGTCCGGGCAGTAAACCCAACCACCGTCCCATTGATATCATGCAGTGGAATCATCAAGCGCCCGCGGAATCGATCATAATAACCACCGCCACCATCTGGCTTGATCAACAAACCAGCTTCAGCTTGGTCACTGTCCGAATAACCTTGCGCTTTCAAATAATCTTTCAGCCGTGACCACGTATCAAAGCTATACCCAATCCCAAAAGCACTGACACTCGCGTCCGTCAACCCACGTTGTGCAATATAGTTACGCGCCACTTCCCCATCTTGGGATTGCTGCAGCGCCTGGGCATAAAATTGTTGCGCAGCATTAACCAGTTGCAATAGGCGCTGTTTCTTGTCTTGCTGCGAGGGATTATAGTGCGCGAGGGTGACGTTGGCACGTTGCGCCAGCAGTTTAAGCGTTTCTGGAAAATCAATCCCCTCTATCTCCTGAATAAAGGTGAAAATGTCGCCGCCCTTATCACACCCAAAACAATGCCAGATTTGTTTATCCTGACTGACCATGAACGACGGGCTGTTTTCATGGTGAAATGGGCATAACGCGCGCCAGTTACTACCGGCTTTTTGCAGCTTTAAATACTCGGACAAGAGCTCAATAATGTCAACTCGCTGCTTGATTTGTTCAATTACTGCATCGGCCATGGGGCTCTACCTTACCGGATAGAGCGATTTATGTCTATTTTGTTGTAAACCGTTTCCAATCAGTGTACCCAGAACAGCCTTGGGCGTTACAACCTCTCACCCGTACTTGATAGCGGGTATCGGCTACTAGCCCCTTTAACAATTTACGCGTTTTGTGAATACCACGATACAACACGACTGACTTTGGTTTGCCAAACTTACGCACTTGGAGCCGATAGGTTTTAGCACTGCCGCTTCCTTTACGCCAATCAGCCACGGCCCGGTGTTTGGTAATTTGGTTGACCACCAAGTGCTTTGGTATCCCTGGTTTGCTAGCAGCAATCGACCGATCACCGATCGCACCATACGTCGAAAAGTGGCTTAAGACGATTTGGATCAGGTTATTTTCTGTGTCAATACTCGTAGAGACTGGCGCACCCCAGGCGTTGGTATCGCTATCAAAACTAGCCCCTAATAAATCATCTTCCGACATGCCTAGTTCAGCCAGCTTGTCTTCATCATAGGCTAAGTTTAACGTCAGATTAGAACTGAACTCTGTCACCACCTCACCAGAACTATTGAGCGCCGTAAATTGGTAAGCAAACACTGGATACGAATTATCGTTGACACTATAATCCGTGGCGGTTTCAACCGTAACACTAACCGTACCCGTGGTATCAATTGCATTCGCTGGCACCACTAAGGTCGAAACGCCATCTGGCAACGTTAACGTAGTGGCAGCGGTAGCTGAAAAGGAATAGGTTTGCGCACTGTAGTAATCACTGAAAGCAGATAGTTCAACTTCTAACGTATCATCCACGGCCGCTACGCTACCGGCGCTATAGGTCACATCATTGGAACGGTAAAAGGTATCGTTCTGATAACCCATACAGCCAACGCTCCAGTCGTTCCCCGACACCAACTGCATCTGTCCACTATTATTGACTAGACTGACATAGGTATCAATCGCTAAATCACTGTTGTAGGCGTAACAGTAGGTATAGCCATTATCATCACTTGAGTCGTCATCGTAGGAAGCGTCGATCGCCACTGTCCAATCTGCTTCTACTGATTGCATCGTAATGGTAGCGGTTTCATCTGGTGCTAAGGTCACTAACTGTGAAGTAGGTGCCAAGGAACCAGATCCTTCGGTGTACGCAGAGGTTGGATACGCATAGACACGGTAGGTTTTACCACTTGAAGCTGCCAATTCAACTTCACCAGTATGGTCCGTCATCCCACCCAAGTACGTACCCCAATTGGTATGGTCATTGGTTTCTTCCACGGCAGACACCCAGGCCGAAGTTTCAGCATCACCATCGGCCGTTAGTACAGTCACCACAATGGTCGCATCAGCTTCCTGTAAGGTCTGCTCAATCACTTGGGTAGTCGTATTATCACCAGTCACGGTTAGTTGTTCATACGATTGGATATAGCTCGTACCATCAGCAGCCACCGCAATACCAGCGGTAGAGCCTTGGTCAAACCAACCGCCTAAGGAATAGGTAATATCATCAGCTACCGATAAATCTATTTCACCATCGTTATCTTCATCCGACCCGTAGGCATAGTCACCATAATACTCTGCCCCGGCGGCATCGGTCAGCGAAGAGGCATACGCATACATGGAAGTGAGGCCGGTAATGACATTACCGGCGGCATCCACATACCGAAAGGTGACATCAGCATCATGAGCCAACATCACAATGTCAGCACTGGCGGTTGCACCGCTGACTGGCGTCACCTCAATGGAAGCGCTGCCATAATCCTGTAACCAGGCATTGCACGTGTACGTATAACCACTTAAGACACCCACCGTAGCGCTACTTTGCCCAGGTAAAATACTGTTGTAGAAATAACGTTCAGCGGAGGCATTCATATCGTAACAATACACAGAGCCATAAGCGGTTTCTCCCAAGGTAATGGCGGCACCAGCACTATCCACCAAGTTCACTGCAATAAAAGCATCTGGACGAATCACAGCCAAGTCTATAGCGGTCTGACCAGTGCTCGTGACTGGAAAATCGTATTCATAGGCAGAAGAAAACGTGCTATCAGTAGAGTAGGCTCCCACACTCCAGGTAGAATCATCAGCTTCATCGACCGCAAAGCTATACTGTCCAGCACTGTCCGTTGAGCCATAGGCATAGCCCCCATCTGCTGTCCACGCATAGACATAAATCCCTTCCACCAAGGTACCATCTTGATCAACGACCGTAACGGTAATATAACGGCTAGCTTGCTCTAGAGTCACAGTGGTTAAGGTTTGGACAAAACCTAAACCGCTACCACTATCCGTAGCGGAGGCTAAACTAGCAGTGAAACTAATATCTTCACTGTTATATAGTGAGCAAGCCGCGCACGTAGACGCTTGTTGCGGACGTAATTGAATCACGTAATCACCTTCAACCACACTGCCATAACTGGCATACCCGACACTATTTGTCGTGGTGTAGTTCACATAGACATCATTACTATCATAGAGGTAAGCCGGGACACCTTCTATCGGATTCCCAGAGGGATCCAATACCGGTTGCTGCACAAAATCAACCGTACCAGCCTGAGCTGCACTAGCGCTCAACCACAGTATTCCTAAACTGGTGCACACCGTCAACGCTAGTTTTTGCCATGAACGTTTATACATAAAAACGCTGTTATGTAATCAAGATTACCGTTTAGTATAACATCCAACTAGTTTGTGGTAAAATAAGACTATGAAAGAACGTATGATTAGCGTTGCCAGCCAAACCCAACAAGCTGTGGTTTGCCCATCCTGCCAGGCTGAACTAACGTTTAGCGTTATCCCTCATACAGCCCCACACCTGTATTGCATGCACTGCCAAAACGCTTACCATGAAACCCATGGTCAAGCCAAGCATCAGAAGATTTGGTGGGAACGGATTGCGAACCGCACTATGCACGAGATCCAAAGTCACGCTCCGGTGTGTGAGTGTGGCGGCTTATTTTTATTCAACGCTTACCCCCATTGTACGCATTGTGGCTATTCTTTCACCTTTACCATCCCGAGCAAACTAAAGGCGCGTCTGCTCTATGGTGACTTGGTTGTCTTTCATGGATCTAAAGTCTACTTAGATAATGGGACACACAATCTCTATCAGTTTGCGGCATGAGGGCACAGCTTGGACGAAATGCATTGCTCTTGGCCGCTACCTCCGCCGGTAGTTATGTCTTTGGTTTGGTCCGTGATCGTTTACTCGCCAGCACCTTTGGCGCCAGTCGTGAGGTAGACATTTTCAATTCCGCTTTCTTACTGCCAGATTTGATCATGAATCTATTTGCCGCCGCGCTGACCGCTGCCTTTATCCCGGTATTCGCTAAAGTGGTGACACGCAGTGGTGATGAAGCCGGCTACCGAGCAGCCAATGAACTCCTCACGGTCACGGTGAGTGGTGTACTGCTGGCAGACGTGGTCGCTTATATTGCTTTACCCTGGCTAGCACCCCTCATTGCTCCTGGTTTTAATGCCGCTGATCTGGCCCAACTAGTGACAGCCAGCCGTTGGTTGTTGTTATCACCATTTTTGTTTGGCATCAGTATTTTGTTCGGCGCTATTTTGCAAGGCAAACACCGGTTTGTAGCGTATGCCATTTCGCCGATGCTGTATAATATCGGGATTAGTTTGGGAATTGTGTTCTTGTCACCGTGGTTCGGAATCAATGGCGCCATTATTGGTGTGGTGATTGGTGCGAGCGCTCATGCCGCTGTCCGTTTACTGGCAACCATGCGTCTACGCTACTATCCCAAGTTCCACCACACAGCCTTTCGGTCACCAACCGTCAAAGCAACCCTGGCGTTAATGGCACCACGCATTCTTGGCCTGCTGGCGGTTCAAGCGACGTTGTGGACATTTAATGCCGTCGGTTCCACCTTAAGCGCCGGTAGCGTTTCAGTATTTAACTTTGCTCGCAACTTTCAAAGTTTACCGGTCAGCTTTATTGGCATTGCGTTGGCGACAGCTTTGTTTCCGATCTTGGCGCACGACTATGCCCAAACCAATAGTAGTCAATTAGTAGACACCACTCGACGGGCTCTGCGCAGCGTTTTATTTCTCACTTTACCGGCCATGGTAGGGATGATGTTTGTGAGCACACCGTTAGTAGCCACCTTCCTGGGGAGCGGCGCGTTTGATGCCGCGGCCATTCAGCGCACCAGCGTCACCTTGATCCTGTTTGCTCTAGTCATTCCACTAGAAAGTGTCCAACATATTCTGGCACGAGTGTTCTACGCGCAACATAATACCACGACACCAGCGGTCATTAGTATCATCGCAGCGGTGCTGAATGTGGCGGTGTGTGTAATCGCTGTCCAGTGGTTTGACCTGCTTGGTTTGGTGATTGGATTCATTACCACGACGCTGGTCATCGACGTTGCCTTGGTGTGGCGCTTGAACCGCGTTGGGCAAAAACTGTTTGATCGCTCTGTTTGGGAATTAATAATGAAATCCAGTTTGGCCTGTGGAGTGATGGCGATAGCGGTAGGGATAGTAGGACAGCTAGTCCAAGGAAACTTCTTGCAATTGATCATGCTGTCTGGAACTGGCATACTGTGTTATATGGCTATGAGTTATGTGCTGCGCATGCCTGAATATAAACAGTTACTAGGGCTGATCAAACGATGAAACGCATTTATTGGATCATTGGAATTGGTATCATAGTGGTTGGCATGATCACCGGCGTAGTGGGATGGCAACAGCGTGTGCTGATTAAAGACTGGGTAGCGGCTCGACGCACACCGGCTGTACCGGTAGCGGTGACGTATGAAGGGATTGCTGAATCACAGAAAACACTGAATAAGAATGAAGAACTTGGAATCACAGAAAACACTGAAGAAGCATCTGAAGACACTGAAAAGACAATTGTGATTCCGAAAGAATTAAACTTGGCCATTCCGTTTACATCGCAGGCACCGTTTGCGAACTGGGATGCCGTGCATGAAGAGACGTGTGAAGAGGCCTCCATTTTAATGGCCGGCAGATTTTTACTGGGTCGTGGCATTGCCGATGCGCAAGATGCCGAAACCGCGATGCTTGAAATTGTCGCCAGTGAAGAAAATGATTTTGGCTACGGTGTCAGCATTTCGGCTGAACATACGGTTGAGGTATTGGTATCGATCTATCCCAGTTTAGACGCCGAGGTGGTGTTTGATTTTAGTTGGGATGATGTGAAAACGGCCTTAGCCCAGGGCTATCCAGTGATTGCCCCGGCGGCCGGTCGAGAACTCGGCAATCCTAACTTTACTGCTCCTGGTCCGCTGTATCATATGTTGGTGATTAAGGGGTATACCGATCAAATCGTGATTACGAATGATCCAGGTACACGTAAGGGGGCTGACTACACCTATAGTTACGATACCTTATAC
>JACQPW010000042.1 GCA_016207285.1 Candidatus Kerfeldbacteria bacterium
ACACCCGACCGACTAATTCTGATTGATCGACTGGGCCAAAGCGACGCGAGTCAAAGCTGGCTGGACGATTATCTCCCATGACGTAATATTGGTTATCTGTTAAGGTCACTTCATCATAACCAACACTGGCAGTCGTTTTTACGTCGGCGGCCAGATAAGCCAACTCCTCTAGTTTATTACCATTGATATAGACACTGCCATCTTCAATCAAGATGGTGTCTCCTGGAGTTCCGATAATACGCTTAATGAAAAACTTACTATGTTCTAATGGATCACGCATCACCACCACTTCACCAGGCTCCGGCAAACGAAAACGATAACTTAACTCATCAATGATCAAATACTCATAATCATGAAAGTTGGGCTCCATGGAAGCGCCCTTTACGTAAAATGGTTGAATTAAAAAATACCGAATCGGCAAGACAATCGCCAAAGAAATAGCGACCACCTTAAAGAGCTCCCACAGATAGGCACCAACTTTCCTTAATTTAGGCGACATGGAGAACGTGTTCAACCCGTTGTACGATGGCTTCGATCGTATGGTTAGATTTGACTAAATAATACAGAGCACCAAGTTCTCTGGCTTCGGCAATGTCGGTTTCCTGACCCAGATACGATAAGATGATGACTGGTACTTCCGACAGTTTTTTAGTAGCACGGAGTCGCTTTAAATACACGAAACCGTCTAACCGCGGCATAATAATGTCTAACAATACTAAATCTGGGATATTTTCTTTGGTCTTATGCCAACCTTCCTCACCATGCACAGCCACATCAACCTCAAAACCACGATCGGTCAAAGCCTCGGCTAGGATTTTACTTAATGGGGCCTCGTCTTCAATAATCAAGATGCGTTTTTTCGTATCCATACGTCATAAGATACCATACTAGAAATCCTTGAACAAATCAAGCCCCGCGGGTATACTGGGCTCTATGTCAAAACAGCCCGAACCGGCAGTCGAACTAGCAGCTATAGCGGAAGTTAAACCGGCCTTTGACCATCGTTTGTGGGTCATTCCAGTCATATTAGTGATCATAGCAGCCTTACTGGCCTATAATGCTTTACCATCCATTGGCCAAGGCAATCAAACTATCTTCAACCAACTAGGCTCGTTGGTTACTCAATACGATACACCGGTCAAAGGTGAGGCCAAGGATCGCATTAATGTCTTGCTGTTAGGCATCGGCGGCGCTGGTCATGATGGCGGAACCTTAACTGACTCCATTATGATCGCCAGTATCAAGCCATCCACAAAACAGGTGGCATTATTATCATTACCACGCGATTTAGTAGTAAAAATATACGACGAAACGGATCCCGACTATTGGGAAGGACGTAAAATCAACTATGCCTATGTCTTGGGTGGGATGGATTTAGCCGTCGAAAAAGTATCAGAAGTTACCGGCTTAACCTTACACTACTACGTCTTAGTGGACTTCTCTGGTTTCCGCAGCCTGATTGACGATGTGGGTGGCATTACTGTGACGGTACCGACCAGCTTTACCGGCCTATACGGCGCGCAAGAACTATCCACGCCTTGCCCCAAGCGTAACCTGTATTATCTCGATGATGGCCCGTATTGTGCGATTCAATTTGACCAAGGAACGGAGCAGATGGATGGCGAACGGGCGTTGATTTATTCACGGATCCGTAAACTAGCGCCGGGTTCAGTGCATCAAGATCAAGGCAGTGACTTTGCCCGAGCCAAACGACAACAACAGGTTTTACAAGGGTTTAAAGACAAGGTGTTATCGGCCGGTACAGTTTTAAACCCAACAAAAATTTCCAGTTTAACGACCGACCTGGATGATCACATGATCATGAACTTAGAATTGTGGGAAATGGCCAGAATTTTCCAGCTGATTGGGGTGGTGGATCCTGACAGCATTATTAATCAGGTGGTGGATGATTCTACGGATGGTCTGGTACACAGCACGATTGCTACCGAAACTGGAGCCTCGGTGGTCGTGCCTAATGCCGGCGATTATGATTACAGCGCCATCCAGAAACTGGCGAAGACGATCTTTACCTTAGAGCCCACAAAAGTAGAATCACAGAAGACGCTGAATACAGAGGAAAACACAGAAGAAGCGGCAACAGACCAAGTGATCGTACAAATATTAAACGGTACCAACACCGTGGGTTTGGCTAGTACGCTAGCAGCCAACCTGGAGCTACAAGGCTATGAGATTAGCAATGTGGGCAATGCCCTCACCCGCGACTACAGCATCACTACCATCTACCAGGTGAACACTGAGTTGGATCCAACGATTGCAACCGCCATGCAAAACCAAGTACCTGGCGCCTTAGCCAGTAGCCGCCAAACGGAAACCCTGTTAAGCTTAGACAGTGAAGGATCAGTGCTTGATTCCGGCGCAGATTTCATTATTATCGTAGGCAGCGATGCAACCAACACCACAAATACCCCCACCACCACCCAAGCCAGTCAAGAGTGAGTATCCAGTTGTTGTTCTCATTGGTCGCACCAATGCGGGTAAATCGACCCTATTTAATCGTTTAACCGATACTGGCCGAGCGATTGTTTCACCGATCGCCAATACGACCCGCGACCAAAACCGCGCCCTCGTACATTGGAAAGGTCACAGCGCTCTATTAGTAGACACTGGCGGTTTAGATATGTCCTCGTACGATCCATTAGATGAAGCCATCCGTGATCAAGTGAAGTCAGCCGTCAAAGAAGCGCGGGCGGTGTTATTAGTGGTTGATGGAGCAGATGACATCATGCCACAAGATCGTGACAGCGCTTTATTCTTGCAAAAAATGGGTATCCCCGTGATCGTCTGTTTAAACAAAGCTGATAATGTGCGCACTCGTCATCAAGCCGTAGCCAACTTTGCTCCCCTCCCATTTGCTGATCAGATTCCCTGTTCGGCTAAAAATGGTACCGGCACCGCTGAACTGTTAGATGCCCTGTTTACCGTCATCCCACAACAGGAGAGCAAACTAGATGAGCGTGTCGCTATGCAAGTAGCCCTAGTCGGACAACCCAACGTTGGTAAATCAACTCTGTTTAATGCCCTCTTAGGTGAACAGCGCGTCATTGTGAGCCCGCTGCCTCATACCACCCGTGATCCACATGACACCATCATTGAATATAATGGTCGGTTCTATAATTTGATTGATACCGCCGGGATGCGCAAAAAAACCCGCGTCGGTACAGGTAGCGATGGTGCCTTGGAAAAATTAAGCGTGCGCGGCACTAAAGATATGATTGGTCGAGCCGATGTCGTGGTGTGCGTCATTGAAGCGCAAAAAAGAATTTCCCACCAAGACAAAGCGATGTTTGATTACATTAAAATGAAAGGGAAGAGTTTCATTTTGGCCGTCAACAAGTGGGATGCCGTACCCAACAAAACGGCCACTACCATTAATGACTACTTCAAATACTATAGTCAGAACTTTGACTTCTCTCCGCAAACTCCGATTATCTTTATTTCAGCGCTGGCAAAACAGCGGACTGTCCAAGTGTTGGATTTGGTGCAAAGTGTCTATGATTTCCAGAATCACTGGATGCAGCCAGAAGAATTAGATGGCATTGTGCGGGAAATCTTGTATCGTCAACCCAAGGAACGCCGCGATGGCTTTGCCGCTAAACCTAAACGACCATTAGTGATTCATGGCCTGCAACAATATTCGGTGAATCCTCCCCGGTTTGTGTTGCTCACTCCCCGTCCCAAAAATGTAGCGCCGGCCATTATCCATATGGTGGAAAAAGCCATTCGTGATCGCTGTGCTTATGACGGCGTACCGATTTATTTAGAAGTGACACAAGCTGTCCCCAAACAGTATGAAGCTGGTCGTCGGGCTCGGTAATCCAGAAGCCACCTATCGCCTCACCCGTCATAATGTCGGTTTTATGGTGTTGGATGCAATGGTGGGTCAGGATAATTGGACAGTGAACAAAAAATGGAAGGCTGCGGTAAGTAGTCAGAAATTAGTAGTTAGTAATCAGGGGGTGCTGTATATGAAGCCGTTAACTTATATGAATAATTCAGGTGAAGCGGTGCGGGCAGTGATGAATTACTATCACATTACTGTGCCAGAACTCGTAGTGATCTTTGACGATAAAGACTTACCCTTTGGCACGACGCGCTTTCGCAGTAAAGGTTCGTCCGGTGGACACAATGGGATTAAATCCATTATTGCCCACGTCGGTAGTGAAGATTTTGCCCGCTTTAAAGTCGGGATTGCGCCCACCAACCCTGAACACGTGATGGGTGATACGGCCGATTATGTTTTGGCTAAGTTTTCCAAGGAAGAATTAAAACAGCTGCCAGAGATTATTGATCAGGTGGTCAACAAAGTGAAGGACTGGTTGTAACCCTCTACTGTCCGCTGTGAACATATCACAGTGAACGGCACAGGGTTCGGGAGCAGTTGCACGAGGCGACTGTCTCCCACCCACGACTACTCGGATTCAGCGGGCTCCTCAATCAAACACTCCCAGCACGGAGAGTACTCGTAGACAAACCACCACCGAAACACTCTTGGTATCTTGTAAAAGCCCTGGCAATACACCTGGGCCAGACTGTCCATCGAGTACCTGGTTTCAAGCAGGAACTCATAGTAGCGCAGGTACTGCTCGGCTTGGAACTCCGAGTGGGTGGCCATGGCTTCCGGCTGGAGCTGTTGGCGAACTTGCCGCAGCTCTCTGGCCGTTTCGTGCATGCCGAAGCGCATACTGACCAAGTACAGCTGTTCGCCATACTCCTCCCGCAGGATCTCTGCGCGCACCAGCTGTTCGCTGGTGATCGGACCACCGGCTGTCTCGGAACAGTCTTCCAGCCATTCTACCTGCTTCTTCAGGTAGAGGTCGACCAGCCAGGGCGATGGGGACTCCGGCAGGGGGTAACCATCCCCGAGGCAAGATGGTTCACCCGTGTTGTCTGTCCGCTCGGGCATAGGAGCCGCGGACGCCGGGGCTCCGACTACGAAGAAAAAGAAGAAGAAAGCTACCGGTAGGATAGGGGTATGCATGATCTGCTCCATTCCATCTGGAAAATTCCATTTGGAATAAACGTGGGTTATCAATGAGCTGGTCGGTCCATGTTTCCATAGGCCAAACCAAGCGCCGTTAAGCGTCGACAGTGTAGTACCAATAGCTATTTTGTCAATAAAAAAACGCCCACTGATCCAAATGTATAGGTGAGGCAAAAGCCTACTTGAGCGGCACAATATACTTTAGGAGGAGTGAGCATACTGCACCAACCCATACACTTGGATCACTAGGCGCATTAGAAACCGGCAGCAGTTTAGCAGCTATTTTTGAACTTGTCAAGCGGCGCCCAAACATGATATTGTGCCGGTGTGCCGCACTTCAGGACATTGACCGAAATCGCTTTCGAATTATCTCGCCGCCTCCCCCCACTACTGGCCAAGGGGCCGCTGTTTTTTTTGGCGCAATCCGATAAAGAAGCGGCTAGTCTACGCAGTTTGTGCCAATATTTTAACCCATCGTTTCCGGATGCCGCCATTGTGTCACCGTTATTTTTAGAAGAACATACCCTCACCCAAAAGCAGTTTGACCAACGAACCTTACATTTGACACCCAAGACACAACTACCGATCTCTGGTTTAGTACATCAACTGACACTGATGGGATTTGAGCGCTATCCCCGCGCCGTGTCACCGCGTAGTTTTGCAGTGCGCGGCAATGTTGTTGATATCATTGATCGCACTGCTATTCGTCTGGAATATGATGGCAATACCATCGAACAGTTGTGCAGTTTTAATATTTCTAGCCAAGCCTCTGGCAGCAAACTCTATGACATCACCATCTTCCCCTACGCCTATAGCCCTCATTTACCACTGTGGGAAGAAGCCCAATTACAGTATGAGTTTATTACCCCAAAGTTTTATCACAAACGTTTCCCGCTACTCAAACAAGATGCTGAGCAATTCATCCATGTCCAGATTGCTACGGCCAAACCGGAACAACTGATTACCCTACTACCAGAAGCCACGTTTAGTCTACCAGCTAACCACCTAGAAGGTTTTGTCTACCCCGCAGAACACCTGCTCTTTCTGACCGACGATCATATTTTTGGTTCCGATGAAACCATTGCGACCTTTAGCAATAGTCTAGATGTCTCCAATTTAGAACTGGGTGACTATGTGGTGCATATCGATCACGGGATTGGTCTATTTGAGGGCGTTAAACAAGTCGAGGGTGAAGACTACATTAAACTGCGTTATTTAGGTGATGACAAATTACTCATACCAGTGACGGCCGGTAATCGAGTAGAAAAATATATCGGCCAAGCTCAACCCAAATTGACCCGGTTATCGGGCACGCAGTGGGAAACAATTGTGCATCGGGTACAAGATGATGTCCGACATACGGCCAAAGAACTCCTGGAAATGGACGCTCAACGTAACAGCGCACGAGCCACCGCCATTCCCCTGGAGACCAGCCCTGAAGAAACCGATTGTAGCCATGATGTGGCCTTTAGCTTAACGGCGGATCAAGATCAAGCGATCACTGATATCCTCAACGATCTCAACCAAGAAAAACCGATGGATCGTCTGCTGTGTGGCGATGTTGGTTTCGGTAAAACGGAAGTCGCTTTACGAGCTGCCTTACATATTGTCATGAAGCAAGGTGGACAAGTGGCTTTACTAGCGCCGACGACCATCTTGGCGGATCAACACTGGCATACGTTTCGTGATCGTCTGGAACGCTACGGTGTCACGATTGGCTGCTTATCACGTTTGCAAACCGCCAAAGAAACTAAACAAACTGTCCGGGCCATCCAACAAGGCAAAGTGGATATTGTCATTGGGACACATCGCTTACTATCTAGCGATATTGTCTTTCCCCAACTACAGCTGGTGATTATTGATGAAGAACAACGCTTTGGTGTCATGCATAAAGAACGCCTCAAGGCATTGCGCCAATCAGCCCATGTGTTGACTATGACGGCTACACCGATTCCACGGACTTTGAATTTGGCGATGTCGGGCTTACGCGACATTTCCGTTTTAAACACAGCTCCACCACAACGGGTGGGCGTCAAAACCATTATTAATGAGTTCAGCCCAGAAATTGAGTTACAAGCTATTCAAGCCGAACTGGATCGCTCTGGCCAAGTGTATATTGTGCACAACGATTTAGGAACTATCCATGCGCGCGAAAGCTTCATCCGCCAACACTTCCCAGACGCCAGCGTGGCAGTGGCTCATGGACAACTACCGTCAGATCAATTGATTCAGATCATGGAACGATTTTACAGTGGTCACATTGCTGTACTGATCGCTTCAACTATTATTGAGAATGGTCTAGATATTGCCAATGCGAATACCTTGATTGTAGAACATGCCGAACAATTTGGTTTAGCCCAACTCTACCAACTACGCGGTCGGATTGGGCGGAGTGATATTCAAGGCTATGCGTTCTTGCTGTATACAGCCCAGCGCTTAACGAAATCTGGTCAAAATCGCTTGCGCGCCTTGCACAGTATTAAAGAGCTCGGTGGTGGTTTTGAATTGGCAATGAAAGATCTAGAGATTCGTGGCGTGGGTGATATTCTCGGCAAAAAACAACATGGTCATGTCCAACAGATCGGTTTAAATTTATATACGCGCCTCCTGCACCAAGCTATTATTCAGCTGCAACGGGAGTAACATATTCCTGCACTTGCATGGTGTACTGCCCCAGTGTGGATGAAGTACTAGAGGCCAACCACAGACCCGTGCTGGATAAAACGGCAAACGGATAGAGTTCACTACCAGTGAGACGGAGCTCTGGATATTGGTCAGACAAATTATCACTATACGGTACGATACGATCCTGCAATTGAATCACCAACCGCTCTTGCTGACGGACAATCTGATCACACGCAACCAAAAGATCTGGACGCGGTATAGAGACTGATTGTGTATTCACCCCAAATTCAGTTTGTTTAGCAAACACCAGTTCAGTGGCATTCTCTGATACAACAATTAAATTCGTTTCATCCGGAATCAGTGCACACACGCGAACACGAGCATCAACCCAACTGAACTCCTCCATAGCTTGTAAGCTGCCATCCGTTAGAGCAAAACGGTACAATGAACCATCAGCTACAGACACCCAGACGGCGTTGCTGGTGACAGTAGTGATGATCTCTACTAGTGGAGAAAGGTTAGTCAGTAAGGTAGTGTCCGTCTGCACTGTACCATCGGTAGCCAGCTGTAGCAGGAGGACGGATTGTGTGTCCGTTTGGCCTTGAGTCAACACCAAATAATAGCCGTCGGTGGCGGAAAATAGTTTAGCAATTGGCGGACTACCAGCAATCAGCTGAACATCCGATTGGATCGTCTGCACGCTATCTGGTATGAGTTGCCAAGTCGAATCATAACGCTGCAGCATGAGTTCGCTACCACGCAATACCACTGCACTAGCACCCGCGCTCTCTGGTAACAACGATAATAAAATACCCTCGCCAAGGTTGGTCGTTACACCAGACACATACGCTGCACTGGTCTGGACTGTTGGCACAACCTTAGCTGTATTGCTGACAACCGTAGCAGGTTCATCTTCTACTACCACTGGCTCAGTGAGGGCAGTCGTTAAAATCTCATTCACCCGATTAGTGAAACGATCTTCGGGCGGATTAAAGTAAAATTTAATCCGTAAAATACCAGCCACAACCGCTACACCGACCAGAAAACCTAACGCGATGACTCCTTTACTATTAGACATAGTGTTGAAAATGACTAAGAGCTTCTGGTGAAGGTAGCCACACTTCCACTGTCTGTAAACTACGATCACAGCGAAACATCTGAATGGTCTCCATCATGATCTTGGCGGCCGTAGCTAGATCTACTTGGCCAGTGGTCGTGCCAAACGGCGGTAATGCAACGGAGGTGAAACCAGCTTCATCCGCACAGCGCAAAGCCGCTACCGTCGCCAGCTCTACCTGTTTTGGGGGGATGGGTTCAGTGGCATGTTTCATCGTTGGAGCCTGGATGCGGCCGTCTTGCAGGATAGCGGTTCCTACTTGCCCGGCAGAATCTGCCGGATAAGCAATCACGGCCGTTGTCGCTGTCAGGATATCACCTTGGCGTAAACGTAGTTCCATACTTACAAATCAGTATAGAACAATTGATCAGCTCCTACTACCCAGACTGGTTTTGTCCAACTCGTTTTATCCAATAACGACTTTAAAACTGCATTATCAACACTGGTAGAAAACAAATCGAGGTTCGTTTGCACATCAGATCGCGCCAATAGATCAACAAACCAAGTAATGCTATTTGGACTAGCTGTACTCATCTCCCCCACCATGACGAGAGCGGCTGGATCAGCGGCATGCAGGGTCTGAGCCGTGTGTACCGAGAGATCAGCGTAACTGCTGGCTGAGCCAATATAGTTGGCAAAGGGCGGATCCTGTTGCGCTGGTGCAGCCACAACCTGCCAGGCAACCACCTTAGTTTGGTACTGTGTTACGGCTGCACGCAACCAAGTGTCATACGCCGTTTGATCACACGGTGGATACGGTGCCTGGTAGGATGTACCAAGTAAAGTCACCACACTCGGCCAGTCGCTATGGCAACTGGCTTGATCCCACAACGCATATGGCCAGATAGTAATGACTGTGTCCTCTGACACGGTTGGCCAACTCCATTGTTCCGCTGGCTGATCGGCTGCACTTTGTACCTCGCCCCACACTACTGACTGGGAACCAAAGGCGATTGGCTCAGTGACCTGACCACAACCCGCTACTACAACGATGGTAGTAATCAGCAGCCACCGTTTCATTCCGCTTGTACGGTTATAGTGCCCGTCATGGCATCAATGCCCGGATAGGTTGGATCGTAATACGACCAAACACCAGTGCTATCAAAGGCATGGGTATAGGATTCATTACTTTGTAACGGTGGACTAGCCCAACTACCATTCGTAGCCTCGATAGAGTGCCCCCCTTCATCTTTATTAACCCAGGTAACACTATCTGCCGGCTGCACAGTGATCGTACCATCGATCAAGGTATTATTTTCTATCCGCACAGTATAGACGGTACCACTCACATCCGTCGGCTGATCATCCTGAGCATCTGGGATACCATCATTATCATCATCACCATCGGTTTCATCTGGAATTAAATCGTTATCATGATCAAGATCATTAAAGGTAAAAGCGTATGTTGCCCAACCAGCGGCTGCATACTTGGCAGTTGGTTTAGCGCGCACATACAGAATGTAACTTTCACCATCCACAAACTTGCTTTCCTTAAATCTAGCTGACCGATGAATCACCAACTTCCGCGCAATTCTGGTGGAACCATGCATAATCTTCACACGATAACGGCGCGCGGTACTGACTTTATTCCAAGTAAATTTCAAACGCTGTTTCTGTATTAACTGTTTCATACTCACGTTCGTTACAATGGCATGGGTGCCGATCGTTTCGGCTTGAGCGTTAGAAAAGAATAGACAGAGTAGCAACAGTGGAATAAATACAAAAGCTTTCGTTCTCATACCTGCTGCTCGTCCGCACCCTTAGAAAAATTGGACACCACCACAACCGAACCATTCGGTATATAGTGTACAACACCATCATCACCCCGCAGTACTGTTAAACGCAACGACACATCTTCCACTACACCGGTCACTGCGCCTAAGGTAATACGATCACCTTTGGCATATTGGTTTTCTAAAATAATCAGTAACCCAGCCAATAAATCTTTAATCAAGGATTGTGCACCAAAACCAATGGTAATACCTAACACACCGGCTCCGGCAAACACTGGCGCCACCGGAATGCCCAACTCGGTTAACAACATCGTACCAAATACGACCACGATGCCCGCCCGAATGACCTTAGAGATAAAACTACTTAAAGTAACAATACGTTGCTGCTCATGAGCACCTAATATTTTGTGGCGCTGACGCAAGCCAGCCCGTTCTTTAGTAAGAATTAATGAAATTAAACTCTGGCCAAAATGGTTAGTGGCATAATACGCTGCTAACCACAATAACAAAATGATAATCAACTTCCAACCACTGGTTTCGACCCATTGGGCTAAGGCTGGATTCATAAGACTAACTCCAACCAATCCGCCATGGCATCGCGCAATTTTGGTGTGTGGTTAATCAATTTGGTACCACGCCCATCAGCAGCTTCAGCCACACGCAATTCTTTATTCAACGATGGATTGTTTTGGTAGAGGGTTTGCGTAGCTTCGTAACTGATGGTGTCCGTCTGGCTCACCAAATAATAAATTGGACGGGTAAACAACTTATTTATTTTTGTAATCTTAACGCCACGATAATTATGTTGCGGTGAAACCAATAACGCAGCAGTTAACGTCGTATCGCGATCAGCTAACTGTAAAGCCACATTGGCTCCTAAGCCAGCGCCCACGACAGCAATGCGCATGTCCGAGTCAATGTCGCGTAAATATTCCACCGCTTCAGCAGCGTCATCTACCAACTGCAGATAATCAGTTTCTTTCAGTTCGGTGTCTGTACCAGAAGATTCCCCGTGACCGCGAAAATCGAGCGTCATCACTTCAAAATTCCGGTCTTGCAATTCGGCCGCAAAATTATTCCAGGCATTTTGATTGCTCCCCGCCATATGCAATAAAATCACGCCGCGGTGTTCAACCTTACCCGGTGAGGCGTAATAACGGCCAGCCACATACACACCATCCGCTGGCACCAAGCCAACGTCCACTTCATCACCCCGGATGGGCAAGCGATCATCAAAGTCATTCTGCCACCACATCACTCCAGCCACTGCCAACAGCAATACACCAATCACCGCTACGCTTATCCCTAAGATATACTTGGCTTGCATAGGGTGACTATAACAAAGTTGCCAAACAGCGTAAAGTTTGCTAGGATAGTGGTGAGAGCCCACGATGTGTGGGTTTTTTGTATGTTTGCATCCATTATCCTCAGTCGAGAGCAGTTTCCTGCCCTCTTACACGAAACGCCGGTCCCACCCAACCTATTATATATCCGCGGTAATGCAGCTAGCCTGCAGCAACCCAGCATCGCTATTGTCGGTAGTCGAGCCATGACACCCTATGGTGCCGAGGTCTGCCGTTACCTGACCGAGGGTTGCGTCCGGGCTGGTTTAACCATTGTGAGTGGCTTAGCGACCGGCATTGATGCCGTTGCCCATGAAACCGCCCTAGCCTGCCACGGACAAACCATTGCCGTACTCGGATGCGGAACAGCGGAAGAGGTCATTTTTCCAGCTGGCCACCGCCAGTTAGCCAGACGGATTATAGCCAACGGTGGTGCGTTAGTATCCGAATATCCGGATGAAACCGCCGCCCGGCGCCATCATTTTATTGCCCGCAACCGTATTTTGGCTGGATTAAGTTTAGCCACGGTGGTGGTAGAAGCCGCCGATCGCTCGGGTGCCATCAATACTGCCCACCATGCGTTGGAGTCAAACCGGCTGGTGTTTGCGGTGCCTAGTTCAATTTTTAGCGCCCGCTCACGCGGCTGCCACCGCCTGATTCAAGCCGGTGCGATCTTAGTGCAATCGGTAGAGCAGATTATAGCTGAGTTACAGTTGATCTTACCCACCATTATCCCAGCAGTAGAATCGACCGGAAACCCAATCCAGCAAGCCATTATCGTCTGCTTACAACACGCTCCCGCACACGTGGAACAACTGGTGCAACAACTCGGTTTTGATGCTAGTGTGTTGCAAGTAAACTTGACAGAATTAGAAATACAAGGAATAGTACGGAAGAATATTTGGATGATGTATGAAATTAGTCATCGTTGAAAGTCCAACCAAAGCTAAGACCATCAAGCGGTTTCTCCCGGATGGCTTCGTGGTTGAATCTAGTTTGGGTCATATCCGCGACTTACCGCAATCGGCTAGCGACATTCCCCTGCAGTACAAAAAAGAACCATGGTCTCGCTTAGGGATTGATGTGGAGCACGATTTCAAACCGCTGTACATTGTGCACTCAGACAAAAAGAAACATATTGCCGCTTTAAAGAAGCTCGTCAAAGCAGCGGATGAAGTGTATCTAGCGACTGATGAAGACCGCGAAGGAGAGGCCATCAGTTGGCACCTGTTAGAAGTACTACAACCCACCGTGCCCATTAAACGGATGGTGTTTCATGAAATTACCAAAGAAGCCATCCTGAACGCTTTGGAACATCCACGGGTAGTAGATATGCATCTGGTGGCTGCCCAAGAAACGCGCCGTATTTTAGACCGTCTCTATGGTTACGAAATCTCACCTATTTTATGGCGTAAAGTAGCCCCGAAATTATCCGCTGGACGGGTGCAAAGTGCTGCCCTCCAACTAATTGTAGACCGAGAAAAAGCCCGGATGGCTTTTACCACCGCCGGCTATTATGATGTCACTGTCGATTTTGGTTTCTCCGGAAAGGTCACGGAAGTGGCAGGTAAAAAAATTGCTGTTGGTAAAGATTTTGATAGTCATGGAAAAGTCACTGGAGATGTCGCAGTCTTAGATCAGGCTATGGCCCAAGTTTTGGCCGAACGTATTCAACAACAAACTTGGAAGGTCAGTGACGTTCAACAGAAACCGTTAACGCTTACTCCTAAGCCTCCCTTTATTACTAGCACGTTGCAGCAAGATGCCGGCAGTAAATTTGGTTGGCCAGCTGGTAAAACCATGCGTGTAGCCCAACGCTTATACGAACAAGGTTACATCACCTACATGCGTACCGATTCGGTAACCTTGTCTGGTGAGGCCATGGCTGCTGCTCGGCAAAAAATTGCTAGTATGTACGGCGAAGATTATGTAGCCCCGACGCCGCGCCAATATAAGAGTAAAAATAAGACGGCGCAGGAAGCCCACGAAGCCATTCGTCCAGCTGGTAAAGAGATGCGTAATCCCAGTGAGGTGGGATTAAGTGATGAAGAAGGTCGCTTGTATGATCTGATCTGGAAACGAACGATGGCTTCGCAAATGGCGGACGCCAAAGTACAACAAACTTCGATTCAATTACGCTATGATGATGTCATGGCTCAAGCTAGTGGTCGCACCGTGCAGTTTGCTGGCTTTATGAAAGCCTACAGCGATACTAGTAGTGATGCTGATGAGGTAGTGCTGCCACCATTAAACGCCGGTGCTACCGTCTTGGCTAAGGATGCCACCGCTAACGAACATAGCACCAAATCACCAGCTCGTTACACTGAAGCTTCGTTAATTA
>JACQPW010000043.1 GCA_016207285.1 Candidatus Kerfeldbacteria bacterium
ATATGGAATACCCCCTCCACTCCTTCAGAGGAGGGAGGGTCGGGGAGGGAGGTAGTCTGTGGATAACTACCCAAATTCGGCTCTTGACGGATGTTCAAACCCGTTGTAGAGTATGGCCTGATTTCTTCACTCGAACTTGTGTTGCCCTAAGAATCAAACTTATTATCTCACTCACACTAGCCAAGGGTGATGCAACACAGTCACAATTAACTAACTCCTTCACCACATGCATGGCGGCCCATGCGTGCAGTGTTTTTTTATCTGCGCCCTATGCCAAAATCCAGCGATATCCCATCCTATCGCCAGACGTTCGCGCCAATCTATGACGCGGTCAATATGCCTAACTTAATTGAAGTGCAACGCACTTCCTATGCTTGGTTCATGTCTGATGGACTCAAGGAGTTATTTGAAGAGATCTCGCCGATTGCGGATTTTACCAGTCGTGATCTGGAATTGCATTTTGATGACTATTATTTAGATGAACCACGCTTTGACGAGAAAACCGCCAAAGCCAAAAATGTCACCTACGAGGCCGCCTTGCGCGTAATGACCCGTTTGGTCAACAAGCGCACCAAAGAAATCAAGGAACAAGAAGTCTATTTGGGCGATTTTCCCTTGATGACCGATCGCGGTACGTTCATTGTGAATGGGATTGAACGTGTCGTCGTATCACAATTGATTCGTTCGGCTGGTGTCTTTTTTACTTCAGAAAATCTGCGTGGCCGCAATTACTATGGTGCCAAGATTATTCCTAACCGTGGTGCTTGGTTAGAATTTGAAACCGATGCCAACAATGTGATCTATGTGAAGATTGATCGCAAACGTAAAGTACCGGTCTCTGCATTATTACGTGCGTACGGTTATTCCTTGGACACTGATATCATTCCTTTATTTCAAGATGTCGATACCGATGCCGAGAATAAATATATTGAAGCGACCTTAGCGAAAGATTCCTCAAAATCAGAAGGGGAAGGCTTGAAAGAAGTCTACAAACGTATTCGTCCGGGTGATTTGGCTACCGTGGATAATGCCCGGGGTTTGATTCATGCCATGTTCTTCAACTTTAACCGCTATGATTTCGGTCGCGTGGGTCGTTACAAAATCAATAAGCGCTTCCAGTTCGATCAAGAGATCACTCCGAAGACTCGGGTGTTGATGCGAGAAGATGTCATTGCCGTGATTCGAGAAATTATCCGTATGAACAACAGCCAAGAAGAAGCGGATGATATTGATCATTTGGGTAATCGTCGCGTGCGTGCCGTGGGTGAATTGGTGCAGAATAAATTCCGCATTGGTTTGGCTCGGATGGAACGCATCGTTAAAGATCGCATGTCCACCAAAGATATTTCTACCTTAACTCCTGGTCAGTTGATTAATGCTCGTCCAGTGATTGGCTCGATCCGCGAATTTTTCATGAGTTCACAGTTATCTCAATTCATGGATCAGACCAACCCCTTGGCTGAACTGGAACACAAGCGTCGTTTATCTGCTATGGGTCCCGGTGGCTTATCGCGTGAACGGGCTGGGTTTGAAGTGCGTGATGTGCATAGAACTCACTATGGTCGCATCTGTCCGATTGCTACTCCAGAAGGTCCGAACATTGGGTTAGTAGGTCACTTATCTTCTTATGCTCGCGTGAATGCGTACGGGTTCATTGAAACTCCGTATCGTAAAGTAGAAAAAGATCCCAAAAACAAGACGGCTCGGGTGTTGGATGAAATTGTCTACCTAGATGCATTTGAGGAAGAGCGTTCGGTCACCACCGCCGCCACCACCGCGCTAGATGACAAAGGTTATTTTGTTGCGGATAAATGTGAAGTGCGTAAATACGGTAAACCAGAAATTGATCATGTCTGGAATGTTGATTATGTCGACGTATCACCCAAACAGATTATTTCTGTTGCCACTTCGATGATTCCATTCGTAGAACATAATGATGCTGTGCGTGCGTTAATGGGAACTAACATGCAACGTCAGGCTGTGTCATTAGTGCGTCCAGATGCTCCGATTATTGGCACGGGTATGGAGTTTCGCGCGGCAGTTGATTCTGGCCAGGCCATCGTAGCCAAACAAGCTGGTGTCGTGGAAGGGGTCAGTGCTCATAAAGTGACAGTAAAAACCAAAGAAGGCATCGATACCTATGAACTGGGTAATTTCTTGCGCTCCAATGCGTCTACCTGTATGAACCAGAAACCCATTGTGGAGCCTGGGATGAAAGTGAAAGTGGGCGAAGTGTTGGCCGATGGTGCTTCTACTCAAAATGGTGAACTAGCGCTAGGCCAAAATGTGTTGGTCGCCTATATGCCCTGGGAAGGTGGTAACTATGAAGATGCTATCTTGATTTCAGAACGAGTAGTGCAAGATGATAAATACACCTCGATCCATATTGAGGAATACACCATGGATGTGCGCGATACAAAACTAGGACCCGAAGTGATCACTCGAGATATTCCGAATGTATCTGAAGAAAAATTAAAGGACTTGGATGAGAATGGGATTGTTCGCATCGGTGCGCAAGTAAAATCCGGTGATATCTTGGTTGGTAAGATTACTCCAAAAGGTGAAACTGAATTATCGGCTGAAGAAAAACTGTTACGTGCGATCTTTGGAGAAAAATCTAAAGATGTCAAAGACTCTTCCTTATACTTAGAACACGGTGAACACGGTAAAGTGGTGGACGTAAAACTATTCTCGAAAGAGAATGGCGATAAGTTACCATCCGGTGTGACCCGGACGATTCAAGTGTCGGTAGCCCAACTGCGCAAAATCCAAGTCGGTGACAAGATGGCTGGTCGTCACGGTAACAAAGGTGTCATTTCGCGCATTGTTCCGGTGGAAGATATGCCCTACATGGCAGACGGTCGCCCGGTAGACATTCTGTTGAATCCGCTGGGTATCGTGTCGCGTATGAACTTAGGTCAAGTGCTAGAAACCCATTTGGGCTTAGCCGCTTGGTCGTTAGGTTATAAAGTTGCGGCCATGCCGTTCCAAGGTATTTCGGAAACGGATATCAAGGCTGAGTTAGTGAAAGCCGGCTTTCCAGAGGATGGCAAGATTGTGTTGCATGATGGTCGCACCGGTGAACGCTTTATGCATAAAGTGACTTGTGGGATTGCGTACATGTTGAAACTGAACCACATGGTGGATGACAAGATCCACCAACGTTCCATTGGACCGTACTCGTTAGTGACGCAACAGCCGTTGGGTGGTAAAGCCCAATTTGGTGGCCAGCGCTTTGGTGAAATGGAAGTGTGGGCATTAGAAGCCTATGGCGCGGCTCATATGTTGCAAGAAATTCTGACGATTAAATCTGATGACGTACCCGGTCGGTCTAAGGCCTACGAAGCCGTTATTAAAGGTGAGCCGATTCATAAGGTCAACGTGCCAGAATCATTCAATGTGTTGGTGCGCGAATTGAAAGGGCTGGGCTTATCAGTGGAGTTGTTCTCGAAAGATGGAAAAGTCTTAGGGAGCGAGGTCGATACCGAAGCCGCAGCAGCTAAGTTAGCTGAAGAGACAGCCGCTGCTGTCCAGCAATAATCTATACAACTATGAATGAATATCAAGTAACCCGTACCAACGACTTCGACGCCATTCGCGTCACTATCGCCTCGCCAGAAGAGATTCATGAATGGTCTCATGGTGAGATTATTCGTCCTGAAACCATTAACTATCGTACCCAAAAACCAGAAAAAGATGGCCTATTCTGTGAGAAAATTTTTGGTCCATCCAAAGATTGGGAATGCTACTGCGGTAAGTACAAAAAGATTCGTTACAAAGGTATTGTCTGTGATAAATGTGGTGTTGAAGTTACCCGCTCAATCGTGCGCCGTGAACGCATGGGTCATATTGATTTAGCGGCACCTGTATCACATATTTGGTTTTTGCGTGGCGTCCCATCTAAGATCGGTTTGATTCTGGATTTATCGGTGCAGTCCTTAGAAAAGGTCATCTACTTTGCCAACTTCATCATCAGCGACGTCAATGAAGAGATGAAAGCCCAGACGATTGCACAAATTGATGTGGAAGCTGATCAGAAACATAAAGCCATCAAGTCAGAAAATAGTCGTGTCATCGCACAAATCAAACAGCAGCGTGATGAAGCAGTGAACAAAGAAACCGCTCCATCCAAAAAAGTAAAATTGACCGCCAAGTATGAAGTTGAACTAACCAATGCTTCAATCATGCGCGACGAGAAATTGAAAGATTTGGATGATGCGGTCGACATGGCCAAGAAAGAATTGCGTGATTTAAAACCAATGCAGATTATTTCTGAAACCAAATACCAAGATCTATCCTTGAAGTATGGTCATTTGTTTGAAGCCAGCATTGGTGCCGAAGCCATTCTTGAATTACTCAACCGGGTCGAACTCGATAGTTTGATCGTCCAGATTGAATCCGAGATGGCCAGTGTTTCTAAAAACCAAGCGCAACGCATTATTCGCCGCTTGAAATTGGCCAAGAACTTGAAGAAAAATAAGATCCACCCCGGTTGGATGATTATGACTACTGTGCCAGTCATTCCACCCGATTTGCGCCCGATGGTGCAATTGGATGGTGGCCGCTTTGCCGCTTCGGATTTGAACGATCTCTATCGTCGCGTCATTAACCGTAACAATCGGTTAAAGCGTTTGAAAGAATTGAATGCTCCAGAAGTAATCCAACGCAACGAAAAACGGATGCTCCAAGAAGCGGTAGATGCCTTGATTGATAATGGGGCTCGCCATGGTAAAACTGTCACGGCTGCTACCGGTCAAAAGCGCATGTTGAAATCGCTCGCCGACATGTTGAAAGGTAAGCAAGGTCGTTTCCGTCAGAACTTGCTCGGTAAGCGCGTCGATTACTCTGGTCGGTCTGTGATTGTGGTTGGTCCACATTTGAAACTAAACCAATGTGGTTTACCAAAACGGATGGCGCTAGAATTATTCCGTCCCTTTGTGATCTCGAAGTTGATTGAACGGGAATATGTTTATAACGTCCGCAGTGCTAACCGCTTTATTGAATCCGGCCGTTCCGAAGTGTGGGACATCTTAGAAGAAGTGACCCGCAACTCGCACGTGTTACTGAACCGCGCTCCAACCCTACATCGTTTGGGTATCCAAGCCTTTCAACCGGTGTTGATTGAAGGTAAAGCCATTCAAATTCATCCATTAGTCTGTACTGCTTTCAATGCTGACTTTGATGGTGACCAAATGGCTGTGCACGTTCCGTTAACGAGTGAAGCCAGAAACGAAGCGGCGACCTTGATGTTATCTTCAAACAACTTGTTAAAACCAGCTACCGGTGAACCGGTCGTCACACCATCGCAAGATATCGTCTTGGGTTGTTACTTCATGACCTTGTTGCGTGATACCACCAATGGTAAAAAATTGTACTTTGTCGATTTTGAAGAAGTATTGCTAGCCTACCAAACTGGTCGGATCGATTTGCAAACCCGCGTCTGGATTAAACATGACGGCAAGCTGATCGAAGCTTCCGCTGGTCGTATTCTATTCAACGAGTTGTTGCCTAAGGAACTTGGGTTCGTCAATGTGCTGGTTGATAAGAAAGAACTGAAAATGATCATCGCGCGGGTGTTTGCCCTGTTCGGTAACGAGCGTACGGTGGTATTGATTGATGATATCAAGGATCGTGCCATTGAATATGTGACGAAATCTGGTATGAGTTGGGGAATGGATGATACTCCAGTACTGCTCCAGAAAAAAGAGATCATGGCTAAAGCCCAGAAACAGGTCGATGAAATCTTAATGCAGTATGAAACTGGTTTGTTAACTGATGATGAACGTCGTGTGCGCGTGATCGAATTATGGACCCGCGTCAAGAATGAAATCCAAGGCTACTGTCAGAATGCGTTAGATGAAAACAGTTCTGCCTTTGCCATGATTGATTCCGGTGCCCGTGGTTCTTGGGGGCAATTAACCCAGATGATGGGTATGAAAGGTTTGGTGATTAACTCCTCTGGTGAAACCATCGAGCTGCCGGTCACGAGTTCGTTTAAAGAAGGTTTTGATGTGTTGGAATACTTTATTTCTACCCATGGTGCTCGTAAAGGTTTAACGGATACCGCGTTGCGGACCGCTAACGCTGGTTACCTGACCCGTCGGTTGATTGATGTAGCGCAGGATGTCATTACCCGTGAAGCGGATTGTGGTACTAAATTAGGTCGTGTCATGACGGCGGAAGAGAGTGATGCCATGGGCGTAACCTTACATAGTCGTATGCTTGGTCGGGTCGTGGCTGAAGATGTGAAAGATGGCAGTAAAGTAATTCTGAAACGGAACGAGTTGGTGACTGAGGAACATATGGTGATGTTGGAACGGGCTAAACTACCGCAAGTAAAATTACGTTCGGTATTGGCCTGTGAAACACATCGTGGTGCTTGCCAAATGTGCTATGGCTATGATTTAGGCCACAACAAATTGGTGAACATTGGTACGGCCGTTGGTATCATTGCCGCTCAATCGATTGGTGAGCCTGGTACCCAGCTGACCATGCGTACCTTCCATACTGGGGGTGTGGCTGGAGCCGATATTACCCAAGGTTTACCGCGCGTTGAAGAATTGTTTGAAGCTCGGCCAATTAAGAAGAAGGCTGTGTTATCGGATGTCGATGGCCAGGTTGATGATATCGTCGGTACCGGCAAAGAGAAGATTATCAAGGTCAAAGCGGTGCGTAATACCAAAGAAATTCATCGTCGTACCAAGACCATGAAGTTACTGGTCAAAGATGGCCAAACGGTTACGGTTGGTGATACGGTAGCACAAAAGGCTGGCAAACCGGTGTTGGCTGGTACAACCGGTGCCGTCACCTTGACTGATAAAGAGATTCAAATCTTTAGTGAGAGTGAACAAGTTGCTGAATTGCCGGTGCCAGTTGGCTATAGCATTTGGGTGAAACCAGGTGATTTAGTGGCGCGTGGCCAGCAATTAAGTGAAGGCAACTTAGATTTGCATGAGTTGTTTGCTCTGCGTGGGCGGGAAGCAGTAGAGCAGTATATCTTGAAAGAGATTCAATACATCTACTCTTCACAGGGTCAAAAATTGAACGACAAGCATGTGGAAACCATTGTCCGATCGATGTTCTCGCGGTATCGCATTGTTGAAGCTGGCGACTCTGATTTAGTGGCTGGTGATGTGATTACTCGCGATACCTTATTGGAATCGAATGATGAAGCTAGAGCCAAAGGTGGTAAAGAGATGGAAGTAGAAAATATCTTGTTAGGTATTACCAAAGCTTCCTTGTCCACTGATAGCTTCTTATCGGCGGCATCGTTCCAAGAAACCGCCCGGGTATTAATCGATGCTGCCGTAACCGGTAAAGTCGATTACTTACGTGGTTTGAAGGAAAATGTCATCATCGGTAAACTCATTCCAGTTGGTACTGGTTATGGGGTCGATCATGCGGCCATGGCTGCCAAGGTTGAAGCCGAAGAACGGCAGATTCGTGAAAACCGTGCGGCCAAAGCGCGCGAACGTCGCGAATTAGAAATGGCGACAGAGGTGTAAACACCTCCCCCCAAATCACTGTGTGATTTTACCCCCTCCTATTTCAGGAGGGGGTTTTGGTTACCAAAAATAAACAATACATTCAGACTCTTCAGATGCACAGGCTAACTCACCATCCGCGTTGACTATGAAACTTCCTTGGTTTTCTTCTTGATATAGAATAGTAAATTCATTTTCAAATCTATCAAGTTGAAAGTGATTTGATGCTAGGGTCATAAAGAGTTGCGAACTTGCTTCAATTAGTTCTGTTGCCGTGACCTCAAAAACTGTTGCTTGCAGATCATTGCTTTTTGTTGTAGCTAGTAAGAAAAAATCAGTATCTAAATATTCGAATCGTTTTATCCTCACTTTAGCTTGGCCAGAGCTTCTGGCACCAACTTCGTTTATTTCTTCCCCACTATATCCGTCCAGCAAATAAACTATAGATCCAGTAGCATTAACGGCGATAATCAATTGATGGTCACCGCTGACCGCAAGTAGAAGTTTTGGCTTTCTTCCATCTGCTATGGTGTCGATGATTTGATAATTCCCATCTGCGTAGATGGCCTTAATTTTTTTGTAGGATAATGGAACCACCTCGGAAATCAGTCCATTTTTTTCCACTGAGTACTCGTAATCTTCGTCAATATCACCATTGCAATTGTTGTCAAGATGATCAATGATACCCTCATCAGCATCTGGTCGGATTTCTGCAGTGGTGTTATCGCAATCTCCTTCTACTCCAGAAAAGCCGTCATCGTCCGTATCTTTTGAAGTTATAAAAAATACCTTCCCTCTGGTACCAACAGCACTCTCGCTGCCACGACTCACTACCATATCAGGTTTACCATCCCCGTCTACATCAGTGTAACTGCTTATCCGGCCGCCTTCTTCTCCCTCTATATCAATAAACCAAGTTTGATCTACCTTAGCTTCTTTTATCGCTTTGGGCCAATTCTCTCTCCCATAAAACAGGCTAAGCGTTTCTTCCTCTGTGTTAAACACCAATACATCATCAATGCCATCAAGATTCATATCTTGTGATCGGACGATACGCGCATCAAAGGTGTAAAAAATAGCCTCTTCATTCATGGTGAGAGTGACGTCGGCGTCGTTCAGAGTCAACTTGGAAGCTAGATTACTTCCCCCAAAGAATAGATATGCCGTCCCTTGCTCTTCGTCTGTGTCTACACCAAAGAGGAGATCATCATAGCCGTCCCCATTTACGTCGCCGTGGGTGGAAAGGGAGTGCTGAATTTGACCAGTAGTATTTGTATTAAGCAGAGTGTCGATTTGCACGTCAGCCTCACTCCGTTGATATGAGACCTCCCAACTTGTCCGACCATAGAACACCCCAACGCCTTGAGTTCCCTCAATATCTTTGGCCGTGTCCTTCCCGTAATCCAAAAAGGCCAAGTCATGTACACCGTCTCCATTGATGTCGCCATCTACTCGGAACTCACCGCCGAGCTCTTCATCTGCCTTGGTTCCGTATATGGCCACGTCTGGAGTAGTAAAATCAGCTGATTTTAAATGTGCCGGTTGGCCAAAAATAATATAGATGGCTCCGCAAGCAGTTTTCTTATTTGAACAATTCCAATCCGGAGAACCAAAAATTAAATCATCCAAACCATCTCCATTAAGATCCCCTCGGGTGGTGAGGAGTTGAAGATTATATTCTGCTGCCAGGTCAGTACCGGCTATGACATCTGCCCCCTGCAGGCTAGTTGAGATCCCATCTTGACTTCCATAAAATAGGTATAATTGTTGTTGACCCCCACTATCGGTGTTGAGAATGAGTAGTTCATCAAAACTATCTCCATTGAGGTCACCGGGTGTAGATAATTTTACGTACGAGTCTGAGGCAGTATTGAGCGCTATAGTGATGTCCGCTTCATCACTTTCCAGTTTATTGGAAAATTTTTTAGAGCCATATATTCCCTTGATCGTTTTATGATCCTGAAAAAATAGATCGGAAAATCCATCTCCATTCACATCACCATCAGTCGTTAGTAACTGTCCAGCATTTTTTGAGTCGCCATCGTAGTGAGGATACAACCCAACATCAATAGTGGTTGCTTGAGCTTGTTGAACTATTAAAAATCCGGTCAGTAATGTGACTAGAGGAAGTAGGGACGAGGTCATTTTCATATGTTCTTACTTTAGCACCTTTTTGGTTATTTTAGAACCGTAGGTATTTTTTATGTTATACTACCCACCATGAAACACGTGCACGCGGATCGTTATATTTGGCAAACCAGTCGTACGGTACCGCGTTCAGTGCTGATTGATAACATCGCGTTTTATATTACGGCAGATAAGCATAACCAGGTGCACTATAAAAAAGGCCAATCGATTTTGGTGGAAGGGGATACGATTCGTAAAATCATGCCAGCCCGGCAGGCGGTTAAGTTGCGTCGCCAAGTAGACTTGGTTTACGATGCCAGCGTGCGCAGTGGTGTAGTAGTGATGCCTGGTTTTGTGAATGCTCACGCGCATCCACCCATGTATCTATTGCGTTCAACGACTTTACTGCACAACCATCAAGCTACCACCGAAGAAGCGTTACACATTTCCCGCAAGGTAGAGCGGGCTATGCATTTATCGGATCAAATCATTGCCGCCCTAGGTGATTTTACCGAGCAGCAAAAGTTTGGCACGACTACGGTATTGTCGCACTACCACACACCCGCCGCGACCACGGTAGCTGCCCAACAGGCCTATATTCGCTTAGTGGATGCCATCAGTGTCGCTAGTAAAACGGATCCATCCGCTAATATTGCTACTGCCACCAAAGCCTTGCGTACCCACCATCCGTTATTGACGCATGGTATTACTATTCACACCCTGGAACGAGTGACACTGCGCGAGCTACAGGTGGTACAGAAATTTTTAGCGCGTCATCCTAAATTGATTCTGACCATCCATTGTGGTGAAACTTTAGCCGAAGTGGAAGCGATTATTCATAAACACCAATTGCGTCCGATTGAACTCTTAGCCAAAGCTAAGTTGCTTTCTCCACGCTTAATCTTATCGCATGCGGTGCACTTCACTACGGATGAAATCCAGTTGTTAGCTAAATATAAGGTTGGCATTGTTCATTTACCAACCTCCAATCGGTTACATAAGTCGGGACAGTTTCAATATGGCAATTATGTAGTAGCTGGGTTAGGTAATCGGATTGCGCTTGGCACCGATAGTGTGATTTCCAAAAGTAAACTAGATTTAGTGTCCGAAGCGTTCCAAAGTAAGTTAATGCATCAAGATACGCAACGACCAGCCAGTTTTGAGGAATTATTTTTGATGTTGACTAGCAATGCAGCTCATGTGGTGGGGCTAGGTAAGCAGGTGGGTCGAATTCTGCCAGGCTATAAAGCCGATCTGACTTTTTGGAAACTAAAAGATCGCATGTTCATGCCCTTTGACCCGACGCAACCAGAAACACTGTTAGGTAACTTTATTACCCATGGTGGGTATACCGCGCGTGATGTGATGGTGAATGGTCGTTTTGTGATTACTGGTCGGCGTCATAACCTGGTAAATGAAAGCGAGCTTTTAACCAAGCTCGAGCAACATCATCAGGCCTTACGAAAAAGGGTGAAGGTTTAGTTCATTGTATAGTTAGGTGCATCAGAGATGTAGGCCAGGCTATGTGGATGACTCTCTCGAATGCCCGCATTGGTAATGC
Organism: Candidatus Kerfeldbacteria bacterium; assembly: GCA_016207285.1. GTDB lineage: Bacteria > Patescibacteriota > Patescibacteriia > UBA9570 > UBA9570 > UBA9570. The sequence goes on from JACQPW010000043.1 coordinate 11,173, forward strand.
GTACAAATTGAGCGCGGTCATGTAACTCTTCAATGGTGGCAACACCGCAGTAACCCATCCCAGCGCGCAGGCCACCCAATAATTGATACACGACTTGGTCGACTGAACCTTTATATTTAATTTTACCGACAATTCCTTCTGGTACCAGTTTCTTAGCTTCGGTAACGGATTCTTGTAAATAGCGGTCTTTGCTGCCGTGTTGCATAGCTTCTAACGATCCCATGCCGCGGTACGCTTTCATCTTCACACCATGTTCTTCAATCACTTCCCCAGGTGCTTCATCCGTACCGGCTAGAGCCCCACCCATCATGACAGCATTGGCACCAGCCGCTAACGCTTTCACAATATCACCAGAATAGCGTACACCACCATCGGCAATAATAGGGACACCAGATTTTTTGGCCACTGGGTAACAATTCATAATAGCGGTTAGTTGCGGTACGCCAATGCCAGCTACAATGCGCGTGGTGCAAATCGAACCAGGACCAATCCCTACTTTCACGGCATCGGCACCAGCTTTAATCAGATCACGCGTTGCTTCCGGTGTGGCGACATTACCACCTACCACTTCAATGTGTGGATACGTTTTTTTTAAGTATTTCACCATGTCGAGGACACCTTTCGAATGTCCATGAGCGCTGTCTACTACTAACACATCCACGCGAGCAGCTACCAAGGCCTCAGCTCGACGAATCGCTTTATCGCCCACACTGACAGCCGCGCCGGCCATGAAACCAGCTTGTTTCACTTTTTTAACCTCCGCTACTTGTTGCGCTTCATCTAGATTTTTATGCACAATGCCTAAGCCACCCTCTTTGCCCATGGCAATGGCCATCGCCGATTCCGTCACTGTATCCATGGGTGAGGATAGCATTGGAATCTCCAGATAGAGCTTTTTGGTTAGTTGAGTGCGTAAGGTCACGTCGCGTGGCAAGACCTCTGATTTTTGTGGGATCAGCAGGACGTCGTCGAAGGTAAGGGCGAGCGGAAAATCCTGGAAGGTGGCCATATATTAAAAAGAAGTATATCCGGTATGGAGGGATACGTCAAGAGCCGCTACGTACAGATGTGTTTTACAATTTACCCAATTACATTATGATATATGGCACTACAGCCTAAACGCGTTCTTTGGAGGAGGAACAACAAATGGTTCGTGAACTGAACTTCGCGACGGAAGCCGATACATTCGGCCGGTTACGCTTCGCAGTATTCGTCGATCAACTTGGTTGGCCGGTGGGAGACCCCAGTCGCCAGGTGGAACTCGACAAGCTTGACCCGACCGCGCACCACCTGGGTGTGATCGGTAGTGGCCAGCAGTTGGATGGGTATGCTCGGGTGATCCAAGGTGGGTCGCCGGGTGGGCTGTTGCTGCAGCAGCCCGTGTTTGCTCCGTTGTTGCCGTCTGGTCTGGTGATTGATGCCACTATGGGAGAGGTGTCTCGCCTGTGTGTCCGTCCTGGACGCCTGCCGACTGACCAGCCGACGGATGCCGAAGTGGTACAGCTGCTCGTGCGTGCGATCTACGATTTCGCGCTGGCGCGTGGCATCGTCACGCTGTACGCGACGACCAGCGACACGATGAGTGGTTACGTCAACAAGTGGTTCCTGGAACAGCTTTCCTTCATGGTGAAGGCGGGTCCGCACCAGTTTGAGCCGGGTATCAATACGTACCTGATGGCGGTCGACGTCACACAGGGCAGTACTGTCCCATTTGTCCGCCAATACATTAAGCTGTAGAAGAGCAAGTCAATGGACACATACACCTTGGCTTGCTTTCTTCAATTTGAGCAGCTATTGTTACTACCATGTTTGATTTGAAAACCGCTTTACTCTTGCTGGTCACCATTACAACCCTTGGTATTGGGCTCACTGTCTTGTTCAGACATCGTCGTAATCCGGCTAACTTAGCCTTCGTTTTTTTTACCATTGGGGTTGCCTTATGGGCGTTGACCAACGCCTTATTTCAATTAACTACTGACCACTGGTTTGGAGTAGTCTATGCGGTGGCCAGCTACTATGC
>JACQPW010000045.1 GCA_016207285.1 Candidatus Kerfeldbacteria bacterium
ACAACATCCTAATAGTGTCAGTCTAAAAGCAGTTGAGCGTAAAGGTATTCAACTATTGTTGGAGTGCTATGAACGTTTACGCACGTCATCTAGTTCGGTCACTGGATTTGAACAACAAATCTGTACACCATGGGGGACGATAGACTACGGTGAAGAACACCGCTATACTAAAGAAGAAATTGAACGTTTTCGCCAAGGTATGAAAAATTATGCAACCATCCTAGAGGAATCCCATGAAACATTGCCAGACTCTGTGCATGATGTTTTGTATGGCCCGCGCTCGAGACCACCGGTAGAACGCATTACCATCAAAGGCACTAAAACAGCGGTGGCGATTGGTCCAGATATTACAGCCACTGTTGGACCAGATCACTTTACCGACAGCGATGAAACGGAAATTCAACGCCATGCCGAAACTGTCAGTACACTCGCCAAACCAACCAAGTCCGACACTGATTATCTGCAGGTTGCTAATGATATTAAACACAGCGTCGCTTTAGCGTTTGCGACTCCAGAGCAAGATAAGCGTTTTACCGATTTGATTGTCTCCGTCTTGCGTGGTTTACGCGATACGATGGAATTAAAAACCTACTTGGTCGATTTATCGTTTCCAACCAGTGATGCTGACGCCGTAGTGGCAGCGGTTAATCAACAAATTACCGTCACCCCTAGTCGCCGGGCTGGCAAAGTACCAGCACCGAAGCTAGCCAGCAAACCCACCTTGGCGCAAATTACCAAGACCCAAACTACTAACCCCATGGACGTGAAGTCGGAATCCGCCACAGATCTCTCCCCGGCCTCCGGCCACCCCTCCCTTACAAGGGAGGGGACGGGGGAGAGATCTGAGCCAGACAAAACCTTCTTACCAAAACTGCGCCGATCTCGTGCCCAGAAACGCCCAATCGTCGATGATGTGCGCTTACAACCGTCCATGGTGATGGGGCCAATCGACGAGTTGCGCGCTATGGATACGTTAGAGTTCCGGCGCTTATCACCCGACCCTAACCAAGCGGCTGCCCGCTTACGTGATAAAGTTGAATTGTTGTCTGAAGAATCCATTGCTAAACAAGCCCAGGGTGTGGATGCATTTAAACAGTCACCGTTGAATATGTTGTACCTAGCATTGGGTAATGAATCGATTGCGAGTGGTAAAGAGGTGACTGCCATTATTGCTGAGCATGAGGCTAAAGGGACACCATCTTTATCGGTGGCCGAATTTAATGCCATTGCGGATCTTAATAAACAGTTGCGTTTTTAATCATTCTTTTTAGGCATGCAATTTGTTGTACCACAATTTATCGAGGTAGAATCCAAAGTCATTGGCCCCATTTCGGTGCGCCAATTTATCATCATGTTGTTTTCGGCTGGGATTGTTTTTATTTGGTACTCCATTTTTAGCACGGTTATTTTTGTAGTGCTTGGTTTGATTACCTTAGCGGTTGGCGGTGTCTTTGCTTTTGCCAAAGTGAATAGCCAGCCGTTTCATGCCTTTGCGTTAAGCCTGGTTCAAACCTTGCAGCGACCACGCTTATCGTTATGGCATCGTGAAATTAACCAACAAGTGGTGGTGAAGATGGCACGTAAAGATCGGAAAGATAAATCCAATAAAAAACTTGAATTTGCCCCCAAACCAGATGTCTCCCAAGCGCATTTAGCGGAATTATCGTTAATTGCCGATACCCGTGGTCAGTACTCACCGGAAGATTTAGAACGTCTCCGCCAAGAACAAACCGCTGCCCAAACGAAACAACCTGATCTGACTAAGAAACCGTAATACGGTCATGGCTGCACCAAGCAAGAAAAAACCATCCGCTCCCTCCACCCAGAAAAACTTGTATATTTCTGAAATCAAGCAGGATGTTGTTGTACTAAAAGATGGCACCCTGCGAGCTGTGTTAGAGGTGTCGTCAATTAACTTTGCTTTAAAAAGTGAGGATGAACAGCAAGCCATTATCCAAGGCTATGTCGGTTTTTTGAATGTGCTCGATTTTGAACTGCAAATTGTCATTCAATCACGCAAGTTAGATATCCGCAATTATTTAACTTCACTTGAAGCCATGGCCAAACAGCAAACCAATGAACTGTTACGCATGCAAACCTTGGAATACCGGCAGTATATTGAGGAGTTAGTGACGTTATCAGAAATCATGGAAAAACGGTTTCTAGTGGTTGTACCGTATTCACCCTTCAGTAAAAAACGTAAAAATTGGTTTTCGCGTGCCCAGGAAGTGCTGCTCCCAGCGCGGATTATTAAACTGGCGGATGCTAAATTTGCCAAATACTTAAAAGAGCTGGATCGGCGGGTAAGTATTGCCGCTGGCGGCCTAACTTCCATCGGTTTGCAAGTGACCCAGTTGGATACGCAGCATTTGATTGAACTGTATTACCAGTTGTATAACCCCACCCGTGGCAGTAACCGGCAGATGCCTCCTTTAAACAAGTTAAAAGTTGAATCGGTTTAAGACCTTGCGCATGATTGATCTAAAACAAGCGGCTGCTCAAGCCCAAACCACCAAACCAGTCTCCCCCTTAAAGCCTAAAAGCAAGGCAGAGCTTGGCTTAGAGCGTCAACATCGCCAAGAAGAAACCATGGCCGCCCGGGAGTTACTGGAAGCGGCTAAAGCCTATGAACAAGGTGTCCGGTCAATTCTCGATTTAATTGCACCGGCCGCTTTTCAAGTGAAGCCCAGAATGATCGATTTAGGTGGTCGCTTTGCTTCCTCGATGTTTGTGGTCACGTACCCACGTTATATCGCGGTCGGCTGGTTTGCCCCGATTGTCACCATGAATGTGCCGTTGGATGTAGCGATGTATTTTTATCCAGTGAAAGCGGCTATCATCTTAAAGCAATTAAAAAAGAAGGTTGGTTCATTGGAGGCAGAGTTAGTCTCGGACGCTGAAAAAGGAGCCCCCCGTGATCCGGTTAAAGAAACCGCCTTAAAGGATATTGAACAACTACGCGACAGCTTGACTCAGGGCACCGAAAAGTTTTTTCAGTTTGCGCTCTATGTGACCGTCTATGCCGATAGCGAAAAAGAGTTAGAAGACTTAATGGACAAACTTGATTCTGAATTTGGTTCCAAGTTGGTCATCGCCAAGCGGGTATTCTATCAAGCTGAACAAGGCTTTAATTCCACCATGCCATTGGCCAATGATGAGATGCAGGTGTATTTCAACATGAATTCTTCGCCTTGTGCCTCATCGTTTCCGTTCATCTCAGCCGAACTCAGCAGTGATAATGGTATTTTATACGGCATTAACCGCCACAATAACAGTTTGATTCTGTTTGATCGTTTCCAATTACAAAATGCCAATGCGGTAGTGTTTGCGACCTCCGGTGCTGGTAAAAGTTTCACCGTCAAATTAGAAGTGTTGCGTAGTTTGATGATGGGAACCGATGTGATTATTATTGACCCAGAAAACGAGTATAAATTTTTATCGGATTCGGTGGGTGGTACCTTCATTAATATTTCTCTAAATTCCGACGCCAAAATTAACCCGTTCGATTTACCGCGCCCGGTGGGTGGAGCCGATCGCCCGGCCGATATTATCCGGTCAGCGGTCATTACCATCAAAGGGTTATTGCGCATCATGTTGGGTAAAATTACTGCAGCGGAAGACTCCATTTTAGATCGGGCCTTAATTGAAACGTACGCTAAAAAAGATATTACCGCTGATGCCGACCTCTCTAAAATTGAACCGCCGATTCTGAAAGATTTTGAATCAATTCTGGAAGGCTTTGAAGGTAGCCATGATTTAGTGCTGCGGCTGAAAAAGTACACCGAGGGTACCTTTGCCGGTTTGTTTGAAAGCCCAACGAACATTGACATGAATAATCAGTTGGTGGTGTTTTCGGTGCGCGATCTAGAAGACGAGTTGCGCCCGATTGGTGTCTACACGGTGGTAAACTACATTTGGAACATTGTGCGCTCCAAGATGAAAAAGCGTATTTTGGTGATTGATGAAGCTTGGTGGTTGATGCAAAACGAAGACTCCGCTAAATTTATTTTTGCCTTATGCAAACGCTGTCGTAAATACTATTTAGGTGTTACTACAATTACCCAAGATGTCAACGATTTCTTGTTGTCACCCTATGGTCGGGCGATTGTCACTAACTCGCAATTGCAGATTTTATTAAAACAATCTCCAGCCGCCATTGATAATATCCAAAAGACCTTTTTACTCACCGACGGTGAGAAGTATCTATTGCTCGAGGGCAACGTGGGGGAGGGGATCTTCTTTGCTGGACCCCGGCATGTGGCGATCAAAGTGGTGGCTTCGTATACTGAAGATCAGATTATTACCTCTGACCCGAAACAGTTGCTGGAAATTGAAGCCTCTAAAAAGGAGTTTGCCGACGATCAAGCTAAATAATGCTATACTATCAGTATGAATCGTAAACTCATCATTGCTATCATCGGTGCCGCTGTTCTACTACTGGTTGGTTTAGTGATCATTTGGTTCATTGTATCTCGTGTCCCAGCCGATGATACCAACACAGCTAGTACCAACACCAATCAGGTGAGGACGAATACGGATACGACCACTACCACGACTACAACCGACTCCACTACAACCGATACTACCCAAGACACCACTGTGGTTGTGCAGCAGGATGATCAGCAAGCCATTACCAGCAGCAGTCGCAGCTTTACAGAACGGTTTGGTTCATATTCGTCTGATACTAACTTTGAAAACATCGAGCGGTCACGCTATTTGATGACAGATACCATGTCGCAACAGGCGGATAAACTGATTAGTCAGGGTCAAGATAACAGCACTTTTTTCAGTATTGAGAGCGACGTGACTGGTGTCACGTTTACCGATTATACCGATGGGGCTACCGGCGCTACGGTGGAAGTAGCCGTGCGGCAGAAAAAAACCGTTGGTCAACAAGCGGCTGTCTACAGTAATCAAATCGCCCGCCTGACCTTAAAAAAAGTCGGTGGCAGCTGGAAAGTGGATTCATTTCGCTGGTTGTAATTTACCACCCCCTCACCCGTCTCTCGTTGCACTCAAGACACCCTCCCCGCCTTGCCGGCGAGGCAGGTTCCATTTTGGGAGAGGGGTTGTTTAAATAATGATCAAAAGATTGTGAGTAATCACACATTGTAATTTTTTTAAAAAAGTGGTATAGTAGCAGCATGAAGAAGTTTGTGATCATGTTGTTGTTTGCTGGCCCGTTACTGTTTTTTCCAGCTCAATCTAATGCTGAAACTAAGTATGTCGATACGATCGACTATGCGTTGGAGCAACCCTTTGCCGGCGAAGACAGAATTACCAGTTCTTCGCAGTATATCAACGCCGTCTATCGCTTTGCTCTAGGCATTGTGGGCATTATCGCCGTAGTGCTCATTATGTTCGGGGGTTTACGCTGGATGTCCGCCGCTGGCAATGAATCGATTGTGACCGAAGCGAAAGAGATTGTGACATCGGCCGTAATTGGGTTAGTGATTGCGTTACTATCCTATGTGATCCTAGCCTTTATTAATCCAAAGATTTTGAACTTTGGTTTTTCTCCAGCGAAAATTGATATTAATGATAACGGTACAGACTTTTGGAAGATCGATTGGTGTAATGCTGGTGGATTTAAAGATGAACAGTGTTCTGTGGATGGTGCCGACGTAGCCTGCAACGATGTGGCTTGTACACAAAAAGGGTTCTTAGACGGAGCCTTTTGCCGCGGAGCGGTCTGTGCCGCCGCCAGCGATGGCAGTGCTAGGACTTGTTATGCCGATCCAGGTAGTCCCAAGACAGCCGCCAAGTGTCAGCCAAAAAGCTGTTCCGACCAAGTCAGTCGGTGTTGGAAGTTCATCGATGATCCTGATAATTTCGGTATCTGTTTATGTGGTTATTATGACACCTTGGTGGTAAGCAAACTACATTACACGGTGCTTACAACTGGTAACTTAAATGATTTGCAAGAAACTACCTATAGAAGTCTTTGTGAGGAAAAAACTCCTCAAGAAACAGAAGCAGTAACAATTGGCGCTAATCCATCGGTCTTTGGATACACCGGTGCGGCCGGCGATATTACTGGTATTGGTTGGAATTGTGGTTTCTCTTGCGAGGTCAAAGAAGAAGTTCAATCCGCAGCTGGCCAAGGTGGTGGGGGTAGTTGGACAGAATTAACCTGTATATAAATCCAGTATGCGTGACTTGGTAGAACGATTTCAACGGTGGTTAGAGGGGTTAAGTGACTCACAGCGTCGTTTGTTGTTAGCTGGATCGTTGTTACTGACTGCCTTAGTGCTTGGGTTCCTGATCTACTGGGTTTTTTTTCGTAGCTTAATTGGTGGGCCGGCTGGCAATGAGAATGCTAATAACGGGGTACCCAACTTGAATTTACCGGACATTTTACTGAACCTGAATGACAATGCCAATGGTAATGTGAATGCCGTCAATGCCCTGCCCACGGTGGATGTCTATGCCTTGGGTGGTGACACCTTATCGCAAGTCATTTATGATGGTGACGCTGAAAACGTGACGTTAGCTGGTAATGGTGGGGCTGTGCAGTATTACGACTCGGTGACCGGTCAATTTTATACGATTGATGCTAATGGGAATATTACCTTATTGGATGACAAGGTATTTAAAGGGGTAGAAGATGTCACCTGGTCGAATCAGGCCGATAAAGCAGTGTTAGAGCTGGAAGACGGCTACAAGGTTCTGTACGATTTTACCACTGACACGCAATATACCTTAAACAAGGATATGGAAGAGTTCGATTTTTCACCGACCGATGATCAAATCAGTTTTGAATATACCCCAGTCAATAAAGAAGACCGTTGGTTGGGTGTTGCCAATATTGACGGTAGCGGTGCCCGTGGTATTGAGCCGCTGGGTGACAATGCCGACTTACTCAATGCCCAATGGTCACCCTCTGGCCAAGCGGTGGGAGTGCTGAATGAATATATTGACGGTGACCGAAAGCGGGTAGTACCGATTGGCTTAAACGACGAAAATTTTAAAGAGTTTATTGTTTCGGGTCGTGGTTTTGATTACCGCTGGACGAATGATGGTAAACAGATGATTTACAGTACGTATTCGGCCGATAGTGACTACAATTCTACCTTGTACATTGTGGATGCCTATGGTGATACCATTGGGGCCAACAATACCTCTTTGGATTTACAGACGTCAGTGGATAAGTGTACGTTTAGTAGTTCGGGTGACCATCTGTATTGTGCTGTGCCGGTAGATCCACCTGTCGGTGGTGGCATTGCACCAGATACGTTAGACACCGTGCGGCATGATATTTATGAAGTGAATTTAGTGACTGGTCAAAAACAAAAAATTGCCACCCCGGCCGATAGCATTTCGGGTACCGCTTTAGATGCCCCGAGTGATCTGGTAGTAAGCGATGATGAATCTGTGCTGTATTATCGGGAAGCCACCACTGGCCAGTTACGTCGTATTCTTTTAGATAACTAGAGTAACCTATTTATGCTCCAAAACAAACACTTACCCTATATCATGACTGCCGCCGCCATTCTCGGCATGATTTTTTTGGTGATTGCTGGGTTTGCCTTAAATTCAGCGCGTCTCAACACAATCATTTTTGCCACCCAAACCCATGTCGATCCAAGCACGACCAGCACCATTCCATATGATGACCCACTGATTACGTATGTGCCAGACGCCAGCCGCAATGCCAACCAAAAAACTAAAGTGTTTGTGTCCAGTCAGGATCCCATCATCGGGTCTGGGGATGCCAATGTCTACGTGATTCTCTATGGTAGCTTATTGGATGCAGACATGCAGACGTATCTAGCTGGAGAGTATGGTGACACTGTCACAGTAGTCTGGAAAGATTATGCAGTCAGCACTGCCGATCGTGAGGCAGCTATGGTGGGCCATTGTGCTAATACGGTGGGTAAGTTCTGGGACTATGCCAAAGCCCTAAATGGAGTAGCGAGCGATCAAACCGATTATGCCGCGGTGGCCGAACAAGTGGGAGTGAATAGAGTGGAATTGGACATCTGCCTAGCAACCGGCGGTGTCGGAGCGATTGTAGATCAAAGTACCGGTTTGGCGGTGCCATTAGGCGTTACCACTACTCATAGCGTATTTGTGAATGACGATTTATATAACGATGCCATGTCTGTTGAAGAGCTTAAAAACAACGCTGATGCGCTACTGGCCACTTTTTAGTCTTGGCTTACTAGCCGTCATCTTAATCCTACGCCCTGCACCCACCTGGGCAGCAGCTTCGTGTGGTTCTAGTACCACCACAACGACGACCACTACAACGTCAGCTACCACCAGCACCACCGGAGAAGCCGCCGCCGCGGATTATGTTCCTGGACCAGAAAGTGCTTATAGTTTAGAACAGCCTTTTGCCGGAGAAGACAGCGTCAAAAACATTGGTGAATATATCCAGCTAGTCTATCGCTTTGCTTTGGGCATTGTTGGCATTATCGCTGTGGTGCTCATTATGTTTGGCGGTTTACGTTGGATGGCGGCAGCAGGCAATGAATCGATTATTACGGAAGCCAAAGAAATTGTGACTTCGGCTGTGACTGGTTTAGTCATTGCCCTGTTATCCTATGTCATCCTAGCCTTTATTAACCCACAAACGTTGGATCTGAGCGTATCTGTATTTAAAATTCCGAAGCCACCGGTGACCTCTTGTCCAAATCCACCTGTACTCGTTCCTGTGAATGATGTCGACGGTCTCGATGGGAATGGTGCAACTGCTTGCCAAGGTGCTATAACGGCCTTACAGCAAGTAGCTGCCACAATGCGTGCCGATTGTACAACTTGTACCATCCATGTCGGCAGTGCGTATCGTTCACCAGAATCGCAAGCAGGGATGTATGCTTGTTACCAATCCTGTGTTGATCAGGGATACATTAGTTCTAATGGTTTAACCCATTGCAAAGAGGGTGCTCCGGGTGGTAGTTGTACCAACTGTGTCAAAACAGCAGCGCCATGTGACAGTAATCACACCAAAGGGCTGGCCTTTGACCTCTATTTTGACGGCTATTCCTTGGGAGAGGCACCAGCCAAGTATGCCGGAGTGCAGTCGAAAAATAATGGAGGACTAGGCGGAACGGTTAATTATAACCAAACCTGTTCAGGTAGTTGTGATGCAGGCTTATTTGCAGCCCAAAAGCAATTGTATAATATTATGACGAGTGGAGACTTCACAAATTATAGTGCCGAGTGGTGGCATTTTGATTATACAGGTAAGTGTGGTGTAGCGGAGACAGCCTGTTTGACCGGCACTACTGCTGCCGATGGTACCAAAACTTCCGCAGAAGGCTATTGCCAGGCAGTGAGTGGTAGCGACAAGTTCTACCATTATGCCATCTGTAATGCTGGTACCCCCGCTACCTGTGGCACCTGGGGTGACCTTACCTGGTACTACGTTGTGCCTGGTAGCTGTACTAGTGCCGGAGAGATCACTCGCTGGTATACATTTGACGATGATGATTTGGCGTCGAGTGACGCATCGCTAGGTATCTATACTGAGCTACCATTTTGCAACACCAGCGGCGCTGCTAGCTAATTATTCTAAATGCACCTGCGCTAACGCCGTCTGGACACGCTGTTGGATAACTGGATACGTAGACAGATCAGGAAATAAACTCTGGGCAGCTTGTTGCGCCAGCGTGATCAGTTTGTGATCAGATAACTTGGCTATTTTGAAGCTATTCAAAAAGCCGGACTGTTCCCGCCCATAGACATCACCAGGCCCACGGCGTTGCAGATCATACTCGGCCAAGGTAAAGCCACTACTGGTCTGAGCAAAAAACTGTAAGCGTTTAATAACCCCAGCTTGTGAGCTGTTGGTGCAGGCATAACAGTAAGAGGCTTTATCGGCTCGCCCCACTCGGCCACGTAACTGGTGTAATTGGGCTAGGCCAAAGACTTCAGCATTTTCAATCACCATCACAGTAGCGTTGGGCACATCCACCCCAACTTCAATGACGGTGGTGCTAATAAGCAGGTCAAGGGTACCGGCGTGGAATTGATCCATCAAGCTGTGTTTGGTTTTGGCTGGCAACTGGCCATGTAGCACCGCCATCTTAATGTTGGGGAATTGTTTTTCTAACCGTACCCGTTCGCGTTCGACAGAAGTCTTTTCTGAACCCTCTTCATCTTCAATCCGTGGAGCGACCACATACACTTGGTCGCCCGCCGCTATCCGCTCGGCGATATGGCGATACATCGCTGGACGCTCATCTTCCGTAACCACGGTAGTGGTAATGGGTTGGCGGTTGTTGGGCAGTTCATCAATAATGCTTAAAGCTAAATCACCATAGGCAGTCAGGGCTAAGGTGCGCGGAATCGGTGTGGCGGTCATCGACAATAAATGTGGAGTAACGCCTAAACCAGACTTTTGCTTGAGTAATTGGCGTTGGGCTACACCAAAGCGGTGTTGTTCATCAATCACCGCTAACGCCAATTTTGGAAACTGGATGATTTCTGTGAGGAGGGCTTGCGTGCCAACTACCACTGGTGCTGTCGTGGCTTCTTTATGATGGGCGGTCATAATACCCACCTTGATCCCGAGAGGCTTTAAGAGTGCTGTTAGTTTATGCCAATGTTGGCGCGCTAGCACTTCGGTTGGAGCCATGATCACTGCTTCATAACCTTGCTTGGCCACCGCATACACAGCCATAGCGGCTACTACTGTTTTACCGGCTCCCACATCACCTTCCAGTAGGCGATTCATCGGTTGGCTGAGAGCTAAATCTTTCATCATTTCCCAAGCTGCTTGGCGCTGGCCATTGGTGAGGGTAAAGGGCAATTGTTGAGTAAACTGTTGCAAGGCAGCTTCATCAATTGGTATAGCAACAGCGGTTTCATGGGCCAGACTTTGTTTTAATACCAGTGAGACTAGCTGTACTAGTAATACTTCATCGAATCCGAGACGGAACTTGGCTTGCTCAATCGTGTCATCTGATGCTGGAAAGTGGATGGATCGAATAGCTTCACCATATGGTAATAATTGGCGCTCATCCAATAACGGTTGTGGTAGCCATTCCGGTACTGTTTTAGTTAAGGCCTGGCTCATAAAATACCGTAGTTGCTTTTGGGTGAGGCCATAGGTCGTAGGATAGTGGGGCACGATTCTGGCGGTATGTACCGTTTCGGCTTTAGCCCGTTCAAACACAGGGTTAACCAGCTGTTTACCGTATTTGGTCTGTTTAATTTTTCCCGATAACATAATTACCATGCCCACTGTCAACTGTTCGGCAATATAGTTTTGATTGAACCACACTACCTTGAGCGTGCCACTATCATCAGCTACGGTAGCGTCCACTAAACTAAACCGGCGCCGTTGCCAACTGTTACGGCTAGTCATTTTTTTGATCTGTACTTTTAGACTGATCGCAGTATCTAATGGTGCTTCTGCAATCGGTACTACTTGTGAATAGTCTTCATACCGGCTGGGGTAATGCTGCAATAGGTCGGTCACGCTGTAGATACCCAGCTGGTGCAAGCGTTTCAGCGCAGTTGGTCCAATACCATGTAACTCAGCAAGGTCATTCATCCGCGCTTTGTCTATGAAGAGCTAATTGTTGTCGTACCTTAGCTAGACTGCGTGGGCCAGCTTTAGGGCGTTGGCGAGCCAAGTGACTAATTTTTTTCATCAGTTCATTATGTGCAGCCAAGGCTTTTGTTAAGCGTTGCATATCCTTAAAATTATCGTAGCCCATCAGTAGTATACCAACAGTATATTCTGGAAACACAACATTAAGGCCCGGTATTAATCCAGCAATAAAAGCGATGATCGCTTTGCCGAGAAATTTTTTAATCAGCCAGCGGCGAAAATAAGTACCCTCACTCAGTAAAACGGCTGTGAGTAGTCCGCCAATAAAAATACTTAACACGTCACCGGTAATACCGGGATCAAAGTACAATAAGGCTAACGGTTCGATGATATCTTTAGTGAGTGCCAACGCTAAACAAATAATAAAAGAACCAAAGCCGCCATTTTTAATATTATTTTTCAGCTTATTACCAACCTTAGCGCCTTCATTGGCAATGATGTTTAATCCACGCTGATGGGCATCTTCACCCTGTCCGCTCATATTGGCTTGGCCGGATTGCGCGCGACGGTTTTTTTCACGTTGTAAGGCACTAGCTACGGATTGTTCACGGTACTGATCAACCGTTTGGTCAGGCACGGGCCCCTCTTCAACCGGAGCTTCTGGCTGTCCAATCGCACCTTCCTCTGGAGCAGCCGAACTGGTACCAGTAGCATCCGCCGCAGCGGGAGCTCCCACCACCGAAGTAGTTCCGGCACCAGTAGATTGGTCTTCACTGACCGTCGAGCTAGGCTGGCCTCTGCGCCCACGTCTCCGCGTGCCGCTCGGTTTACCGCCGCCTGGTTGGCTTGGCTGTTGTGGTTTGGTGGAAGGCATGCCACTAGGAGCGGACCCACCGGGTCCAGCCGTCATGGCTTCGCTACCTGGTTCTGTCATCGTCGCCGGGGCTGTTTGTTCTGGTTCAAATTGTGCGGTTGGGGTACCGGCCGTTGCGTCGGTTTCTTCTGGTGCTTCACTCATGCCAGATAATACTTCTGGTGATAGTGTTCTGGCAGCAGCTTTAGCTTGTGGTGTAGTCTGGTTCTGCGGTAATGCCAGTTCAGCAATGGCCGCCAGCGAAGCATCTTGAAAAGTTTGCTTCAGCTGTTCACTCAATTGAGCACTGAGTTGTGCCAAGGCAGCGGCCGTAAACGCCTCGATTGGCCGACTGATCATTGTTTCTAACTGGGGCAACAGTTTTTGCGCTAGTTGGTCTTGAAGTTGTTGCTTTAATTCTGGTACAACAGGCAAACCGGCCGCATCCAAGGCTGCGGTCGTTAAGGTGTTTAAACTACTGCGGTTCAGCCCAGCAGTCATAAACGCAACCAGCTAGTGATTTTCTGAATCGTTGCAGCCGTTTGCTCAAAAACAGCATCAATCTTTGGTTGTCGTTCGACAGCAGTCAGCTTGTCTGATAATTGAATAGCGCGCGCTTGCACGTAGGCTGTGCGCATTAAGGCTTTCATGACAGTCTCTAAGTATACCCGTCTGGCCGACTCGTTTTCCAGTCTAATAATGATGGGCAGAGTGCTTAGTAAGTGTTCCAGTTCAGCATTGTAACGCTCAGCCAAGGAAGTCCGTCCAGACCACCGTGGTTGTGGGTCAGCGGCAGTGGCGTCAGGGGTTTGTTTGGCTACCTGTAGGTCATATTGCCAGTTTTCCATCAGAAAAATTATACCATTTTTTACCCAAATTTGCTATACTATTCGTATATTATTTATTAAGGATATTCAGCTTATATGTTCAAATACTTTGCTAGTAGTTTACTTGGACTGACTATGTTGATGGTACCGTTCATCAGCCAAGCAACCGATGATGCTCGGGTTACTTCCATTACCATGACTAGTCAATCTGATACTACTCCGGCGGCAGCCGCTACCTATGAGTTAACTCTGGTGACATCCGCTACGATTACCTCCAATGAAGTAGTGAACTTTGTAGTCAACGATGGACTATCAGTAGACCAAACGTTTGATTTTACCAACACGACCTTTACTAGTAGCACTATCAGTGGTACCGGTAGTGCTGTAGCCTATAGTTTTTTCTATTCTATTACGCTCAGTAGTGATTTGGCCGCTGGTACCCATACCATCACCTTGACTGATGTCATGAATGGTCCTTCAGACGGCAGCGATTTCTATTGGGGAGCAAATAGTGTCGCGCTTGCCCCAAATGTTGCCGTAACGCCTGATCAGACCCCGTTTGCCCTAGGCACAGTGAGTGGTGAACCAACCCTCATCGTATTTGGTGGTAACATTGCTGTGAGTTGGGCAGCCCGTGAAGATGCCGAAACGTATGGCGTTATTATTTCTGAGGATGAGAATAACAACGATGAAGAAGTGATTGAGGTTGGTGAAGGTCTGAACTATCTGTTGAGTGATTTAGATCCCGAAACAACTTACTATATTGATGTGGTTGCATATGATAGCGACGGTGTCCAGTTCCCGGTCGCTTACTTAGAAGGCTCTACGACCACAGAAAAATCAATTAAGAACACTAGATATTCTAAGCCCACAGTCCCAAAGAGTAAAATTAAATCCACGGCGGCTACAGTGAAGTGGACGGTTGGCGATGACGTAGATTATATTGATAGTTTTTCTGTGCGTCTCAAAAAAGGTAAAAAAACGGTTGCTACCTATAACGGCATACCGTCCGATAAATTGCAGAAAAAATTGAAAGATTTGAAGATTGAATCTACCTATACGGTGCAAGTTCGAGCCACTTACAGTACTGATGAAACCACCAAGTGGAGTAAGGCGATCAGCTTTAAAACTAAATCAGAGTGATCAGCGGACTTGTCCGCCGAAGTACTGCGTCTAGCAGGACGTAGGCGGAGAGGGCGAGATTCGAACTCGCGGTACCCGTAAAGGCACTGCAGTTTTCAAGACTGCTGCATTCAACCGCTCTGCCACCTCTCCAATATATGTATAGAATGAACAACTTGGCGGAGAGGGCGAGATTCGAACTCGCGAGAGGCTATAAACCCCTACCTCGTTAGCAGTGAGGCGCTTTCGACCACTCAGCCACCTCTCCCCACGATAAACTTGTTAAGCTACTATAGTGAAATAGACGCTTTTTCGCAAGTGTTCTATACTAACACGGTATGGCAATTGGAGATAATACAAAATATGGCCGAATCTTGGCCGAATGGACCGTTCCAGAATACATTCAGTATAAGCGCACTCTTGGTTGGATGATTGTGATGGGTGGCTTAGCGACAGTCTTTTTGATTCATGCCTTGGCTACGCGCAATTTTTTGTTTGCAATCATTATTATCATTGTGGCAGCAATTGTGTATCTGCATGAGCGCCGCCAACCAGAACAGTTGGAATTCCTCATTGTAGAGGGTGGCATCGTGTTGGGAGAACACTATTACCCATACAAAGAGCTGACTGGTTTTTGGATTATCTATGAACCACCGGTCAAATTGCTCTATTTTGGTGTGAACCAGACAATGCGTAAAGAACTGCCTGTTCATCTAGAAAATCAGAATCCATTAGCGATCCGACGCATTCTACTGCAATATATTGAGGAGGACTTTGAGAAAGAAGACGAGTCAACCGAAGAAGCCCTTGCCCGCTTGATGCGTCTGTAGTAAGCTATTTTAGCTTTAAGCCCTCGTAGCTCAGTGGATAGAGCGTTCGGTTGCGGTCCGAAAGGTCACAGGTCCGATTCCTGTCGAGGGCACATTCAATGCAATCACAGCCACAGTAACACTGGCTATACCAGCCGCGTGCAGCGCTGCGGTACAGGCAGCTGTTGTGGCGCCAGTTGATAACACATCATCAATCAATAAAATTCGCTTGCCTTGGATGAGTACTTGGTACTGTTTCGGTACCACAAAGACATGATCTAAATTGTGTAGTCGATCTTGCCGATTTAAAGTAGCCTGGCGAGCAGTGTGGCGACGCTTATGCAAAGCTGGTAACCAGGGTTTAGGGAATTGCTGCGCCAAGATAGCGGCTTGGTTATAGCCGCGTTCCAAACGGCGACGCCAATGCAACGGTACCGGCACGACCAGGTCATAACTATCTAGTGGTATCTGCTGAGCTAAGTATCGACCCAGCTCAACGGCGATACCGCGCTGGCCTTGGTACTTCATTAAATGAATGGCCCGTTTTAAGACGGCCTGGTCATAGGTACCTAAAGCGTTAGAGCAGGGGATAAGGCTAGCTACACAATCACTACATAACCAAGCATCGTAGGCCTGACAACCAACACAACGCAGCGGGAATAAAATACCAAACAACCATCCAAATACGGGTAGTGTAAACATAAAAGCGCCCCCACTAGAGACGCTCTTCATGTGTATAGTACCCTATTTTGCTTTAACCGTCAACACAATTTCACCCTTACGGAAACCAAGTGCCACGGTATCACCAGGTACTACCTTATCTGCTAACAGCAGCTCGGCTAAACGGTTTTCAATTTTTTCCTGAATCGTCCGGCGAATAGCGCGCGCTCCTTCTTGTGGCGTATAACCCACGTCCGCCATATGACCCACCAGTTGCTTGGTGTAGGTGAGGGTAAGGCTTTTTTCTTTGGCGCGTTGCACGAGATCCTGCATTTGTAACTGTACAATTTTGATAATGGCAGTTCGTTCCAACGGTTTGAAGACAACAACCTTATCAATCCGGTTCAAAAATTCTGGACGAAACTGACGTTGTAACTCTTGCAAGACTTGATCTTTCACTTGTTCATACTGTGGCACTGTTTTGTTGGTATGATTACTAGAGAAGCCCAAGGCAGCCTGTTCTTGAAATTGGCGCAAACCAACATTAGAAGTCATGATGATCACGGTATTTTGAAAATTCACTTTTTTACCGGACGAATCAGTTAAGTGACCTTCATCCAAAATCTGCAGCAACAAGTTGAAGATATCCTTATGGGCTTTTTCAATCTCATCGAACAAAATTAAGCTGTAGGGTCGGTGACGCACTTGGTCAGTTAGTTTTGATCCATCCTTATAACCCACGTAGCCCGCTGGAGCGCCGATTAGTTTAGAAGCAGTAAAGGCTTCCGCGAATTCAGACATATCAATCCGGATGATGTTTTTCTCACTGCCAAACATAGTTTTGGCTAAGGTTTTGGCCAGTTCCGTTTTACCAACTCCAGATGGGCCAAGAAACATGAATGACCCAATGGGTCGGGTACCTTGCGTTAAGCCAGCTCGAGAGCGACGAATAAAATCCGATACCGCTTGGGTAGCCTCATCTTGGCCAATGACATGTTCATTCAGAATCTCCTTCAACATGAGTAAGTGTTTTTTCTCTGGTGCCAATAGTTCTTGCACGGGAATTTTGGTGATACGGGCAATAACGGCTGCAATATCTTCTGCGGTCAACGTGCCTAGATTTTTTTCGGCCTGTTTAGCAACCCGTTGTTCTAACTGTTGCAGTTGGGTACGTAAATCTTTCTCCTGCTTTTTGTACCCGATGGCTTCCTCAAATTTTTCTTCACGCACTAGGGCGAGTTTCTGTTTTTGGACACCTTTCAATTTGGTCACCAAGTCATGTACCGCTTCATCCAGCGGATTAGCCGGTCGGCGGATACGGTAACGGGCCGCCGCTTCGTCAATCAAATCGATGGCTTTATCCGGTAAAAATTTATCTTGAATATAGCGCACGGATAATTTCACCGCCGCCTCAATGGCTTCTGTTGAGATGGTGGCATGATGAAATTGTTCGTAATTACTTTTGATGCCTTGCAATACAGCAATGGCATCCTCCATGCTTGGTTCTTCGACAATAATCGGTTGAAAGCGCCGTTCTAGGGCAGCATCGGACTCAATATGTTTTTGGTATTCATGCAAAGTGGTAGCGCCAATGCAGCGGATTTCGCCGCGCGCTAAACCGGGTTTCAAAATATTCGCTGCATCCATAGCATTGCCGCCGGTACCGCCAGCGCCAATGAGTGTATGGATCTCATCGATAAATAAGATAATATCCGGGTTGTCTTTCAGTTCATCGGTGATCTGTTTGAACCTGGCTTCAAACTCTCCGCGATACATCGTGCCAGCCACCACCAAACCTAAATCTAGTCGATAAATTCTTTTACCTAATAACACGCTCGGTACTTGGCGTTGTAGAATGCGTTTGGCCAACCCCTCGACAATGGCAGTTTTACCAACGCCCGGTTCACCTAACAGCACTGGATTATTCTTAGTGCGACGCGATAAGATATGAATGAGGCGGTCGATTTCTTCACTGCGTCCAATCACGGGATCAATCGTTTTTTGGATGGAAGCTTCGGTTAAATTAGTACTAAAAAAATCTAAGGCTGGAGTGGCAGAAGTAGGGTCATCGGTTTTTTGTTGGTCAGTTTGCTTTAATTGTTCCACTTCTGTTAACTCTTCTCTAAATAAAGCGGTTAAGTCGGGGAAGCGGGAAGTGCTCTTTAAGACGTTCAAGGTCTGTTTGCGCACTTGGGCTAAGTTCAGTTTTTGATTCGTGTAGATTTGCTCCAGTTGGCGATCTGGCAATTCTACCAAGCTGAGCAATAAATGTTCCGTGCCGATATACTTATGTTGATGTTCAAAGGCTACCACAGCAGCATGCTCTAGCACTCGTACCGCCTCCGGTGATAATTGTGGCAGCGTATAACCACGCTGATTGGCGGGCCATTGAATTTGATCAACCCAAGGTTGTAAGACATCCGTGGTGACGGCGTGCTTAAGCAAAATTTCATTAGCCACGCTGCCGGTTTGTTCAGACAAACTTAATAGCAAGTGTAAAGGGAGTACCTTAGGGTGTTTTAAGCGAATCGATAAATTAATCGCTCGTACCAAGGTACTCTTCAAGTTGGTCGTAAATTTATTCAGGATATCAAGCGCCATCGACCTCGCTCGTTAACCCTTTATACAAGTAATAATTGTAGACCGTCAGTAGAATGCTACCCACTAAATAGGCTAAGGCTCCACCAAAGAACGGTATAAATTGCAGGACAAAACTAATGACAATAATAATCATGGCTAGCAGCAAGAATCGCACCATCACTGTGCCAAAATGATGCCAGACCAAACTGACACTGCGCTGAGTGGCTTGCCAAGCAGTTAGTTTTTGGTCAATTAGGAAGTACGGAGCAAACATCAGTGATACCATCAGGATAATCAAAGCGATATCAGGAATAATGCTCACCAGGTAGTTTTCCCAGGTCGCAATCATGGCCGTGTCAATGAACCCGACCAGCGTAATGATGATAGTAATGATTAAAAATACGGCAACTTCTAACACCACCGCTGCAGCAATCACCATGATAGCCAAGACAAAGTAAGACCAAAAGTATTTGGCAGCTTTAGGAAACAGTTCGAGCAATTTAATTTTGTCTTGCTCAATGGTCACGAGCGGTCCTGCTACCCACCCCATAATATTGATGGCTAGTACTAGTACCGCCGTCATCACCAACGTATACGTCACTGGGCTAGAGGCGGAAAAAAGAGCGGTCAATTCTGGCACTGTGCTAATACTTTGCAGTTGGCTGACGACAGCACCAACGGTTAACCAAACTACAGCATACGATAAGAACAGTGGTACGGCATTGGCCACTAACAAGATGAGAAAGTGTTTGACAATAAAACTAGCCGTATTGTGGAACAGTTCTGTTAGACGAAGGGTCGGATGTGTAGTCATAAAAATTTAATTAAGCGATTGAACGTAAAGCTGAAACCCGATCCGCTACGGGTGGGTGAGTGGAAAACCAGTGGCTCCAGCGGCGGCGGCTGTGGCTACCAAACGGGTTGGAAATAAACAAGTGAGCCGTAGCTGCATTGGCTCGGGCTAATGGTGTAGCTACGCCATCAATTTTCTCCAAGGCACGGGCTAACCCTTCTGGATAGCGGGTCAGTAAGGCACCGGAGGCATCCGCCAAAAATTCACGTTTTCTGGAAATAGCCAATTGAATGACCTTAGAAATCAACGGAGAAAAAATGAGCAGGACAAATCCAATCACCGCCAGACCGAGACCGAGTTGGTTGTTGCGACTCCGGCCGTGTCCACCAAAGCTACCAACGCGTAGAAAAATTTGTGCCATTAAGCTGACGACGCCTACGCAGATGATGACCACGGTCATCAGACGTGTATCAAAATTTTTGATATGGGATAACTCATGCGCCACGACGCCTTCCAGTTCTTCATTCTTTAGGAGCTGTAGAATACCAGTCGTAAAAGCCACTGAGGCATGTTGTGGATCACGTCCGGTGGCAAACGCATTCGGCGCAGCATCCTGAATCAGGTACACTTTTGGCATTGGTAAGCCGGCTGTAATCGCGACATTTTCAACCATTCGATACAGGTAGGCATTATCTTCTAGTTTGATTGGTCCCTTGGCTCCACTGGTCAGTAGGGCTACTTTATCGCCCCCATAGTAGCTAAACAGCGCCATCCCGGTTGAGATGACCACCGACAAGATCACACCACCTGGCCCCACATCATAGCTATACGACAGCACCAAACCAAGTGCGATGACAAAGGAGAAAAACAACCCCACGAGTAGGCTGCTTTTCCATTTGTTCGCACTAATTTGGCTGTAGGCAGTCATTGGTTTTAGAATTTCACCTGAACATTTTCACGTTCCTTAGCATCTTCAATTTCAAAGAATTCACGGGCTTTAAAGCCAAGCATACTGGCAATCATATTCGCTGGAAACACTTGCATCTTGGTGTTGAAATCGCGCACCACACCGTTGTAAAACCGACGAGCCGCTTGAATTTTATCTTCCGTATCGGCTAGCTGATCCATCAGTTGCATCATGGTTTGATTGGCTTTCAAATCTGGATAAGCTTCAAAGGCAACCCGTAAGTTACCGAGCAAACCACCTAACACACCTTCTGCTTTAGCTAACCCAGCTGTATCACCACTGGCTTGAGCAGACATAGCGGTACTGCGCGCCTTAGTGATATTTTCCAACAGACTTTTTTCATGCGTCATGTAACCTTTAACGCTTTCCAACAGGTTTGGAATTAAATCATGGCGACGTTTCAGTTGGACGTCGATGTCTGACCAACCTTCATCCACCTGATTACGTAACTTAATTAAACCGTTATATACCAGCACCGCCCACAGGGCGACGATGACGATGAGGCCGATCAGGCCGAAAATGATGAAC
>JACQPW010000049.1 GCA_016207285.1 Candidatus Kerfeldbacteria bacterium
AACACAATCACTTCATCGTTTGGGTCACAAACTGCTTCCAGGGCAAAAATAATCCCTTCCGAACCACCGGAGGTAATAATGATCTCATTGCTTTCAAATGGAATATTATTTTTTTTGTAGTACACGCTCCAGGCATCTAACGCGCTCTGAATACCATTAGATGGAGCATACGCTAACGTTTTCTCCGAAAAGTTTTTGACCCCTTTGAAAAAATCTGGATGAGTCGGTAAATCTGGCTGACCAATATTGAGGTGATACACCCTGACACCAGTTTTCTTTCGCGCTTCCGCTGTAGCAGCTAATTTGCGCAGTGGTGAAGCCTGTAAGTTTACGGCGCGTTTGGAGATGGGAGGGGTTTTCATGAAGTAGAATTAGTAGTTAGTAATTGGTAGTTAGTAGTTAGGGTTAGTAAGTAGTGTCCTAATTACTAACTACTAGCTACCAACTACTGATTATGAACGAATAAAATGTGGCCCAGATGTCACTTGCCAATCTTGGTCAACCGAGACATCCTTGCCGTCTTTTTTACCTAAATAGGTATAGCACGCCAAGGCAGCTTTGCAACCTTCACCAGCGGATACCACCACTTGCTTATAATTTCCGGTTGTGATATCTCCGGCGGCAAAGACACCGGCACGGGAGGTGTGACAATCTGGTTGGATCACTACTTCATGCTTAGCACTCATCTCTACCACACCATCCAGAAAACTGGTTTTAGACATGAACCCAGCATTAATGCAGACCGTATCCAAGTTGATAGTCTGTTCACTTTTGTCCGCACCCTGCAACACCGTTATACCAGTCACCTGCTCACTACCATGAATCTGTTTCAACTCCGCATTCAACACTTGGGTAACATTGGGGTGCTGCTCCATTTTTTCTAGTAGCACAGCCTCAGCGCGAAAACGATCACGGCGATGTACCAAGTAGACACGTTTAGCAATGTCTGCCAACAAGTTTACTGATTCAATCGCTGAGTTGCCACCACCAATCACGGCCACCGTTTTGTCGTGTAACGTGTCTGCCACGGCAGCGGTGGAGTAGGTGACGCCCTTGCCCATGAGTTCTGCCTCGCCAGGCACACCTAAGCTACGTGGGGTTAAACCAAACGCTAAGATCACGCTACGGGTAGTGATCGTTTCAGTATTATAGGTCACAGTAAAAGTCTCGTTGGATTCTGGCACAATGGTATGCACATCACCCAATACAAACTCAGCACCATACGATACTGCCTGATCTTTAAACCGTTGCATCAACTCGAAACCATCAATTGCCCCAACACCGGGGTAATTCTCGATCACACTGGTCGTAGCGGCTTGGCCACCTAAATCTTTAGAAACAATGAGCGTGCGTAAGTTACGCCGAGCAGTATATAAAGCGGCGGTTAACCCGGCTGGGCCACCGCCGACAATCACGACGTCATAGGTCATGCCATTAATGCTTCAAGCGCTGCTTTGAGGTCGGTCTTAGTTTGCATACCAATCATCTGCTGTACGGGCTGGCCGTTCTTGAAAAAAATCAGAGTCGGAACGCTCATAATTTGGTATTGCGCTGGAGTGGCTTCATTTTCATCTACTTCCATTTTACCAATTTTGATTGGTTTACCTTTATATTCCTCAGCTAACTCTTCCACAATCGGACCAAGTAATTTACAAGGACCACACCAACTCGCCCAAAAATCGACCAACACTGGAACGTTGGCGTCTAATACTTCTTGTTTGAAATCTGCATCTGTAAAAGCTTGTGCCATAAGGATAGTTTACCAGCTTAGCGAATTTTAATCAATTTGACTCGTTTAATTTTTTGTTCTTCCGCTTCTTCAATAATGATTTTGGTTTTCTGCAACGTTAACTCATCACCTTTACTCGGAACCCGACCTAACTCATCCAAAATCACCCAGGCAATTGTTTTGTGGTCATCGTCGTAAACACGAACATCAATTAGTTTCTCAATTTCTTCTACCGTCACATCCGCATCCACGACGATGGTTTTAGTATTAATCCGTTTAATCCTACCCGAGGCGGTATCTTGTTCGTCCACAATGTCACCGACTACTTCTTCCAACACATCTTCGAGTGTGACTACTCCCCTCGTCTCACCAAACTCATTCACGACAATGGCAATATGTTTGTACTGCTTTTGAAAGTCACGCAATACTTCTAACACCGGCTTTTGCTCCGGCACAAAAATAGCTCGCTGTACCAGTTTTTTTATATCCACTTGTTCAATGTTCCCAGCTGCATTGACGAGTGCTTCCATGACGTCTTTGGAGTACATAATACCAACGATATTATCGATGTTACCGGCGTAGGCAGGAAAGCGTGAAAACCCAGTTTCAGTCATAATTCGAATCAGCTCTGTGTCAGATTGCGCAAAGTTCAATGACACGACGTCATTAATGTGCGTCATGATGTCTTCAGCTGAAACGGTATCCAGAGAAAAGACATTATCAATCATTTCACGTTCTTCAGAAGCTACGGCACCGGCTTCTGCTCCCATGTACACCATCGCTTTGACCTCTTCTTTTGAAATTGCTTGGTGACTGGGTGTGCCTGACAAGTGGTGCACGGCGCGGACAACCATTTCAAAAATAAACGTGAGCGGTGATAGTAAGTACACTAAACCGAGGGTGGCCGGAGCCGACCAGCGTGCGATCAACACCGAGTGCTTTTGAGCTAATGCCTTCGGTACAATTTCGCCGACAATGAGAATCACAAAAGTCATGATACCAATCGCAATGCCCACTCCAAGACTAGCAAACCACTCGATCGCGACAGCGGTAGCAATAGCTGAAGCAGCGACATCTACTAAGTTGTCAGCCACTACTACGGTGGCGAGTAGTTTTTGTGGATTTTTCTTGATACGCATGACCAGCTTAGCCTGTCTGCCGACTTTATCTTTACGTTCTGCTAAACCCCGTAGCTTAGCTTCACTCAATGAAAAGAAGGCAATCTCTAATGCGGAGAAAAATCCAGAGAGAAAAACTAGTACAATCAATAAGACAATAGTGTTCATTGGGGCTGTATTCTAGCAGGAAACCTCTGTCCGAACAAGGCTGTACCCAAACGCACTATGGTAGCACCTTCCTCTGCTGCTATTTGCCAATCATCCGACATGCCCATGGACAACTCCTCTAAACCATACTTTAGTTGCAACTGCTTCATGGTTTTGTAATCTTTTCGTACCATAGCTTCTGAGGCTTGGGCTGCAATAGTCATGAGCCCAACTAGTTTTACGGTCGGTAGACTACGCGCTTTTTCCACCGCTGCAGCCAGTTCAGTGAGCCCAAAACCAAACTTGGCCGGATCATTACTAACATTCACCTGCAGAAAAATTGGTAGCACCTTCCCCTGCTTTTGGGCTTCAACGGCTACGGCCAACAAGAGTTTGTCGCTATCAATAGTTTCGATCGCATCAAACGCTGCTACTACTTCCTTCACTTTATTGGTTTGTAGGTGACCGATGAAGTGTTTCTCAATACCCGCTGGCAGCTGCGGCAATTTATCCTTGGCCTCCTGCCAACGGCTTTCTCCAATTAACATAATCTGCCGTTCGGTTAGCACGGGCAAGATCCGTTCGATCGGTACCGTTTTAGTCACAGCCATTATGCGCATACCCTGATG
>JACQPW010000046.1 GCA_016207285.1 Candidatus Kerfeldbacteria bacterium
CACAAACGCCCGGCGAATTTCCCGACCGAGTTCGGTACGAATCGGAATGTTCTGTAAGTTCGGATCCACTGACGATAGCCGCCCAGTAGCAGCAATCGTTTGATTGTAATTGGTATGAATGCGTTTGGTGCGTGGATTCAGCAGTTCCGGCAAAGCATCTACGTAGGTGGATTTCAATTTAGCCACTTCCCGATAATCACTGATCAGGTCAATAATTGGATGCACCCCGCGCATTTTTTCTAACTCACTCGCAGCGGTCGAAATCCCCGTTTTGGTTTTGGCCAGACCCTCGGTCTCGATTTTTAAGCGATCGAATAAAATCTCCTTCAGTTGTTTTGGTGAAGCAATATTAAATTCGGTTCCGGCTAATTTGTAAATCTTCTTTTCCAACCCAGTAATGCTGTGTTCTAATTCCTTACTCATGGTTTTCAGGAATGGGACGTCAACCACAATGCCGGCTGTTTCCATGGCCGCCAGTACTGGAATTAAGTCTACTTCTAATTGCAGAATCTCCTCTGACTTCGCTTTGGTCACTCTAGGCAACAACGTTTCATATAAGCGCCAGGTATAGTCAGCATCTTCAGCTGCATAAAAGGCCAGCTTGCGCAGTGGCACCTCCGTAATGGATAGTTCTTTTTTGCCCTTTACCCCTCCGGGCCTACGGCCCGTAGGGCCGGAGGCGATCATCTCCTCATACGGCATCATTTCGTAACCCAGCTCGGCAAAGGCCAGCGCATCTAGCCCGTGTCCACGCGTACCAGGATTCAAAACATAAGAAGCCAGCATGGTATCGCACACAATCGGATAGACGGTAATAGCGCTGGTAGCTTGCAATACTTTGTAATCAAATTTAATATTGTGCCCCACTTTACCAATCGCTTTATCCTCCAGCACATCTTTAAAGAGCTGCACCAAATTGGCAGTAATGTAGTAAGCCACGCCCGGCTTGGTGGCAATACTAAAACCGACCAGCTGACATTGTAATGGGTCTAAGCTGGTAGTTTCGGTATCTAAAGCAAACGTCTCGACATCTGCTAAGTTTTTGATCAGCGCTTGAGCGGCCGACTCGGTATCTACTAGCGTATAGGTACTATCCCCTAACCAATCTTTTTCCACTGCTGGTTCGACAGCTGGGCTCATAGTACTACCAAGTGTCATTTGGCCAGAAGTAGCGGGCATGTCCGGTAAGTTTTTCAGCAAAGATTTAAATTCAAGCCGCTGCACGAGTTGAACAATCTTAGCGCGGTCATACGGTTTCAAAGCTAAATCATCTAACGATACCTGCACCGGTACATCACACTTAATAGTAGCCAATTCTTTGGATAACATGGCATCCGCTTTACCAGTCATCAATTTTTCTTTTAAAGCGCCTTTATAATCCGCCGCATGTTTAAGCACTTGCTCCACTGTGCCGTGTTCTAAGAGTAAGGTGGTAGCGGTCTTTTCACCGATCCCTTTAATACCAGGAATATTATCTGACGTATCACCACGCAACGCTTTATAATCCACCACTTGATCAGTAGTCAACCCATTCAATTTCCGTTTCACTTCTGCGGCATCATACACCACGGTATCACTAACCCCTTTACGCATCGCATAGACAAACGTGTGGTCGTTCACCAATTGCAAAGTGTCCATATCACCAGTCACGATGTAGGTTTGTACTGCTGGCGGCATGTGGGCAGCAATTGTGCCCAGTAAATCATCCGCTTCAAAACCTGGTTTGGTGAAGGTGGTAAAATTAAACGCTTCCACTACCTCGTGCACGAGTGGAATTTGCGCATACAATTCATCTGGCTGTTTTTTGCGTGTCGCTTTGTACTCTTTATATTGTTTGTGGCGAAAGGTTGGGCCAGGAGCATCAAAGGTCACCGCTACATGAGTGGGTTTTAAATCCCGCAACACTTTAAAGAGAATCGTCAAAAAACCATAGACGGCATTGACGACCATACCGTCTTTGGTGGCCAGAGGTGGTAGGGCATGAAACGCCCGATGAATTAACGCATGCGCGTCAATCAAGACTAACTTCTGCTTCGATTTTGCCATTCCGGCATTATACCATGCCGAACAGGGTACCAAGGCGGAACCACAAACTACGGTGCGCGATACCCATATAGATTGGGTCGCCACCGTACTGCATGCGCACGATTGAGTATTCGATAGACATCTATTTTGTTTTTATTTTTAGGACTAACCACGACTTTTGATTAAGTTAATAGTAGCAGAAAAATTGAGTACTGTCAATGATTATGCTATGATTCAGGTATGTTTTCCAAGCGACCTTTGACCAAGCTACAGTCCACTCAACGCTTTGGTAAAGTCGATGCTCCGGCTGTTTCGGAGGAAACACTCGAACAGTTTCATAGTCTGTACGATAAATCAGTGGAAGGAGCCGATACCATTCATGCGCTGGTATTGGGTGCCACACCAGAGTTGCGCGATATCGCCTTATCGTATGGCCACACACTCACCACGGTTGATCGTGATGTGGTTGCTGTCGAAGAAAAAACCAAACAGATGCATTATGCGCATCACCCCAACGAAGAAATCATTAACGAAGATTGGCTGACGGTTCATTTTCCTAAAGGGACATTTGATGTTGTGCTGGGTGATGGTGTGTTAACCGCCTTGAGCCAAGACGATCAACGCGTTTTACTTGACCATATTCATGATTGGCTGAAACCTACCGGCCACATGTTACTACGTGAAGGTACCGTCTTACACCAGCGCCCTCGCTATGCTCCTAGTGTCCATATTCATGAGTATCGTACCGGACAGTATAGTCTGTTCGACTTATTCTTTGGGCTACGCTTGTACAATCAAAATTTCAAGGCCATCGATGTCGAGACGCGTAAAACCTACTTGAGAAACTTTAATGACAAGATCAAAGAATATTATGATGATGGGGTCTTGGCCAAACAAGAGTATGACCAGTTACTCAATGTTGGTTCTGAATTGGAACATACCTTACTGCGGAAGGAAGACTTGGAGAACTTGATGAAACAGTTGTTTTTTCCACAGGACGTGATTCACGATATTGGTTCTGGACATTTAAGTCCGTGGTATTTTTTCCTAACCCAACCCACCGGCCAAGTAACCCTCCCCAAGAACCTGCCTTTGCAACGATCCAATTACGTACAAGAGCTTTTAGCCAAGGAACACGCGCTACCTGCAGACTAACGGCTAAGACGCCAGCCGCAATAGCTACCCACCACAACCAGCGCCAGTTTGACGTAGTGATATTGGCTGTTGGTACAGTCATTTGTCCGTCTGAACTAGCATAAGCGGACGGTACGACCGCATCACGCATAGCGGCCGCTACCGATGTGACTGCTGTATCGTTACTCACATCCGTTTCAGCTCGTGGCCAAACCTGAATAGCATCATCCGTACTCACTAACACACCCACCACCGTTACTAACTCACCTACCGCAAAAACGCTGGTACCAATTTCAGTGCCTCGTTTTAGGTACAGCGTCCAATCATTATCCAACACCACGGTACTACCGGTTTTACTTTCCACTTCACCACTCACTTGTACTAATCTGCCAGCATCGGCTGCCACATAACTTTCCACAACTAACGGAGTGATTGTATCCACTTGACCGGTCACAACAATATCACTACTACTGGAAATATTTACTTTGGCTTCACCATTACTAGTGGATGTTTTACCGGTGACAGAGATGACGTCCCCAATCGCTAATGTGGGAAAGGATTTACTGGAAGAATAAATTTGGATACCACTAGTGTCGTCTTGGACGTAAAAGTAATTACTGCTATAGGTATCCGGCAGCACCAAGACCACACCGGTAAAGGTCACAGTTTCACCACTGGCTAATTGCTTAACCGCGGCAATCGATAAACCAGTTGAATCATCTGCATCTGGTACTGCAGTCGTAACTGTATCATCAGTTGTCGTCTCTTCTACTGCCTCAACCTCCTCACTCGTAATCATATTAGCGGTATCCGGGGTGAGTGTAGTTGTCCACTGCCATGTATCATTTACTAGAGCATAACTCTGTCCGGTTTCAGCTTGTGGATACTCTACCTCCGAAATGACCTGATTTTGCGGATCATATAACTGTATCGTCTCACCAGAATTATTTAACGAAATACCAGTATCAGTCACTAGAAAGGTGAGATAGCTGCCAGCAGCAAATTCCAAACTGTCAGCAATCACATACTCATGTCCACCGTCCGTTAGCATCCAACCATACAAGTCTACTGTCTCACCGGTATTGTGTAATTCAATCCACTCGTCCGTAGCATCAGAACCTTCTGGGTCTGGCAGTAATTCAGATAGTTCGATGTCTGTAGAGTATTCGTAACTAGGTGGTAATTCGGTCTCAGTAGTTGCATCATCGGTAGTCACGTCATCCCCATCGTCAGTGCTCGTGTCGGTTGTTTGTGTTGTGTCGGCAGCTGCAGGAAACATATTCGCTAAATAGGGCGTTGGCTGATTGGTCCATTCCCAAGTATCATCAACAGTCAGTGCATAACTCGTATCATCATCGGCGCCATCCTCATAAGCGACACTATCTAGTTCGGTTCCATCCGGTTGTAACAAAACCACCGTTTCACCAGTATTATTGAGTGAGATCTTACTGTCCGAGCGGTACCAAGCATAATAATGGTTGGCACTAATGGTTCCACTCAAGATGTAGGTTTGTCCGGAAGCATCCTGCAGCTGCCACCCGGCCATATCAACGGCTTCATCTCCACTGTTATACAACTCAATATACTCATCTGCCGTTTCACTGGTGGATGGGTTGGGTAACAGTTCAGACAAGCGAATGGTAGTACTAAATGGACCGACCGGAGTATTGTCTTCGGTAGTTTCGGTGGTTGTTTCATCATCAGTGCAGGCTAGACTGACCAAAGGACTAAAGCTAGCCAGCATCATACAACTTATCCACAGTATTTTGTGGAGTTTTTTGGTAGTGTTGTGTAAAAACATAAACGCGACCCCTACTTGGTCGCGCTCTTTCTACTGGTAGATTACTCCTAAATTAGGAGGGTGTCAAATCTTACGGATTCAGCAACACCTTCCCCGTCGAATACTCTACACTCAAATCATAGTAGTCGGCTGGGGTGACACCAATGGGGGTGTAGGTCATCCCGGTAGCATCCAGCTGCACCGTCAGGTCGGCCAGACTATCTGGATAAGCACCATGCTGACTGTAATAATCCGTCAGTGCAGATTGTACTAATTCCGCCCGCGTTTGCAACGCCGCATCTTCAGCCGACAGTTCTGCCTCTATTGTCTCTTCAGTAATTTCAGTTTCAGTGTCTTCTGAAATTTCTTCAGCGTCTTCAGAGGCTTCTTCTGAGTCCTCTGTGATTCCAGTTTCAGTATCTTCAGTGATTCCAAGATTCTCATCCACCACAACCAATTCCTCCTCAACAAAACCATGTTCTAATAAGGTTGCCTTACCAGTAGCATCGGTTTGCAAAGCAATTTGTTGACCAGTGGGACAACCACAAGCGGAACAACTAATAAAACCAACCGCCGGTGGTGTCACTTCAATACTATATACTGTTACCCCGACAGTAGTGGTGTAGTAATCCGTAATAGCGGTAGTTTCTAATGTGTCTCCCCACGGTGCTAGGTTGCACTGTGTTGGATAGTAACTCACCCAGTACGTTTGTGGTTCTGTATTCGTGCTGACGGTGAGTGGTTGTAACTGGCAACCAGCCAACAGTAGCAGTGCGGATAATAAACTCAAACGTTTCATCCTGATACTATAGCACATTGACAAGCATTGCTGAATTCGATAGCGTTAGCGGTGCTTTAGCCGACGTGGCGGAATTGGTATACGCGCATGGCTTAGGACCATGTTCTTCACGGATTGAGGGTTCGAGTCCCTCCGTCGGCACGAAATCACATCACCAACATCAAGTAAAAATTAGCTATAAAAAAGAAAAAGAGCCGTCGTCTCAACCAGGATGTTACTCCTAGGAAACGACGGCTCGAGGTGAAAAGAGCAAAAAGAGCGAAGAGGCTCACCTACTCCAGCGATCCCGAATGTTTTGGAACCCATGGAGGCACCCAAGCGGATCGCCCCTATCCTTCTCGATCCGGCCCTGCAGATCCTTCAGGAGCGCGATCGCATGGGCTTCGGAACTCGGCCAGTTGTTTTCCACCCAGCAGATCATCAAGAACGCTAGCTGCTTCTGGGGCCAGCGCAGCAGTTCGCTGGCGACTTCATCAGTCAGCTGGGTGAATGACGTGCTGAAGTGGTCCTGCAGTTGCCGGATCAGATCGGCTCCCAGACCGTTTGTGCAGTCGGGTTGAAGCCGTCCGAGGCCGACTAGCAAGTCGTCGTCGACCCAATCGGTCCCCATCTTGTTGAGGACCCAGATCACCTCCTCCTCTGGCCAGCCCAACCAGGACCTAGCGATATTCTCCGGCAGGCATGCGAACACGCCCGCGAACTTTTCGTGAAGGATAGGACTTTGCATGTTTTCGTCTCCATTCGAATAGTCAAAGAGCATGGGGATCGAAATTATTCCCGATCTCCTGTTTGTCGACATGGACGTGGGTCATGTCACCAAACAGCAGAAGAGAAAAAGTGAGAATGCCGCCGCCTACTTCTGCATGATCAGCGGGGAGACCCGATGATTTTGCATGGTAGACGGCGGCAAGAGTGAAAAGAGCAAAGGGGAGCCGCTGTCTCAACCGGTGGGATTCGTCAAGACGCTCTGCCGTCTTCCCGATTAAGGGACGAATCAACCAGTGCGCCGTGCACATACCGGGAAACAGCGGCTCGAGTTGGAGAGGGCTACTTCTTCTGCGGGCAGATGATCGGTGCCGGATTGTCCGGGTACCACCGGGTCTCCGACACTTCCCACTTGTCCTTCTTCCTGTTGTAGGTCAGGCGAAGGTCGTGGGTGGATGACGATCCCAGTACGATCATCTCCTGGAGGTAGTCGCAGAGGACGAGAGGAATCGCCTTGGCGAAGTTCACGATCTCCTCATCATCCTGCGTGGGGATGCATCCCATGCATCCCGATGACCAGTTTCTGTAGGCCTTGTCTCGGACATCGCAGAACTCCCGCGGGATTGTGAGGTTCAACGGCTCGATCTCCGTGATGGTGTGGATCTCGAACCAGTTGTTTCCGACCCGGAAGCCACGGACATCCAACCAATCGGTCTTCATACTTCCTCCCATTCGAAGGTTCAAGTTGAGAGACGGCATCAGCACCGCCCTCATGACAACCGACTTTGGAAAAATCGTTTGTCATGAAGGTGTGTCCGGGCAAAGAAAAGGGGGAGCCGTCGTCTCAACCAGGATGTTACTCCTAGGAAACGACGGCTCGAGGTGAAAAGAGCGAAAGGCACCGAGTGCAGGAAAAAGGATTGGGAAGTGGTGCACGACGTGGCAAATGTCGCGACCCCACATTCCCACAGGGTGGTATCTCGACTACATATCGGGTAACACTGTAGCCAAGCCCCACCACTGTTTTGAAAGAACGTTCCTGCACTCGATGCCCAAAAAATGAACCGCCGTTCCAACCGTAGTGCTAGGTTCGGGATTGGAAAGCCTCATGTGCATCCTGCACAAGCACTGACCCATTCAGTGCGCGGCAGAACGGCGGTTCAAGATGAAAAGAGCGAAAAAGGGAGCCACTGTCTCAACCGGTGGGATTCGTCAAGACGCTCTGACGTCTTCCCGAAAAAGGAACGAATCAACCAACGCCTCATGAACGGGCGTCTGCCGTAAGGGCATCCAGGAAACAGCGGCTCGAAGGGAAAGCGCCGAGGCAGGAAAAGCATTGGGAAGTGGTGCACGGGAGGCACCCAGTCGCGAACCCACATTCCCACAGAGTGGTCTCTCGGCTACGAATGGCACTATTGTAGCCAAGCCCCACCACTGTTTTGAAAGAACATTCCTGCACACGGCGCCTAAAGATGAGCCGCCATCTCAACCGGATATTGGTTGATGCATTCGGGGGGTGTAATGCCTCAAACCAATTTTATTGGCCCCATGAACGGGCTCCGGGAAACGACGGCTCAAAATCAAGGGGACAATTCGACAACCACTCCGATGCCCAACATCACCAGGTAGGTGATCAGGCACATGTTGATCATCATCATCACGATCCCCGTCTCCACCCACAGCACTTGGAGGTGCGAGTGAGTGAACTCGACCTCCACGTAGTGCCTCTGCCGGTGATGGCTATCCAGACAGGTCTGGATACGGTTCATCTCGGAACGCAACCACCAGCCCAAGAGGAGTGTGTGGACATTCAGATACACCAGCAGCTCGACGAGCAGCCAGTCGTTGGAAATGTGCATGGTACCTCCGTGGAAATGCACTGTGGTAAACAAAAAAGACCACAAGGTCATTATTCCCGAAAACGTTTCGATGTACCGTCTACACGGCAAGTCGAAGGGAACAAAGACCTAGTGGTCCTTTTGTTTTGAGCTTTGATAAGGGAGAACTGCCTTGCTCCCGGGCTAAATTAGCTAGCCCCTAAAATTTAAAGAACGGCAACACTGTACGAAGAAACTCAAGATTTGTCAAGGGTTATTGTAAGTGCCATAAAGACTAAATAAAGTGTATACTGCTAGCGCCTATGTTTATACTTCAGGTTATTAGTTCATTTGTTGTTGGGGGTTTATTCATTTCCCTACAAACCCTGGTTGGAGAACGAGTACCTATCCGGTGGCGTGGAGCAGTATTATCCCTCCCCTCAACCATGGCGTTGAGTTTTTTGTTTATCGGTCTGACTAAAACAACGGCGGTCATGCCAGAAGTTGTACAGTTCTTTCCGGCAGCGTTAGCGGCTGATTATATGTTTGTATTGGTATTTGTTTTGTTATCACGTCACTCACTCCCTATCAGTTTAATCGGTGGATTAGTCGGCTGGGCAATGTATGCTGCCATCGCCTTACGTTATCCCCCTACTAGCTTTGCCCTGGGGACATTAGTCTATTTCTTACCAGTGGTCATAGTAAGTTATTGGTGGATTAAACACTTGCCACAAGTGGCGCAATTGATGCCCGTAGTAATGACTTGGCAACGCATCGCCATCCGTGCCTTACTAGGCGGTAGTGTTTTGGCCACTGTCGTCATTCTCACTCACACCTTGGGCAATATTTGGGGTAGCCTCTTCTCTGCCTTTCCAGCCGCCTGGTCATCTACTTTTGTTATTTATTACTTGGTACATGGCAAAACCATTATTCCAGCTGTGGGTAAATCACTTTTCCTCCCAGGAGCGTTCACATTTATGATCTATGCGTATGTTGCACTGCTGACATTTCCTACTTTGGGAATCTGGTTGGGTACAGCCGTGTGTTATCTAGCAGTGATGATTGTGTATAGCATCATGCATCTTTATCATTTGAAACGCTAGAGTATGTGGAACACGTTGGCACCAGTCTATGATCGAATAATTGGCCGGCTGCTCAACAACGATATTACTGTCATCAAGCAAATTATCCACTGGAAAAAGTCAGATGTTGTCTTGGACTTGGGGGGCGGTACGGGACGAGTTGCCGAACAGTTACAAGCTCTAGTGGAAAAAATAATTGTGGCAGATCCGGCCGAAAAAATGTTAGTTCGAGCCAAACGTAAAGGCTTGCACACTCAGTTGCTCACAGATGTAACGTTGCCATTTCCAGACCAGACGTTTGATGTGGTCACCCTGATTGAAACTTTCCATCATTTTAAAAACCAAACTGAATCATTAAAAGAATGTTACCGCGTTTTAAAATCGGGCGGTATTGTTTTGATGGAAGAGCCCAACCCAACTTCATTCCTGAAACACTTTCTTTGGGTTGAACGCCTGTTTGACCACGTTACTTACCGTACACCAAAGGAATTAAAATTACTTTTGCAGACTATTGGATTTCAGGTGATAAAAGAACAGCCAGGACGATTAATGTATTTTACCGTGGCAAAAAAGTAGTATACTAAATAGATGAACTATCTAGTTGCTGCCGTAATAGTGCTTGGTCTACTTACTGCCGCTCCCGCTCAAGCTGCTAGTGTGGCCGAACGCGTGTCTGGAAGAATTATGTTGGATGTAGAAAATCACGGAGAAGCGTGGTATGTGTATCCGTTTAATAACTACCGCTATTACCTAGGCCGACCGGATGACGCCTTTGATATCATGCGTTACTTGAGCTTGGGAATTACGGATGCTGATCTAGCCCGCTTTGATCAGGATGAAGCCTTACGCCAACGCTTGTCTGGATGGATTCTGCTCCAAGTGGAACAAAATGGTGAGGCTTGGTACGTGAACCCAACAGACTTGAAGCGTTACTATTTAGGCCGACCGGATGACGCGTTTGATATTATGGGTGGACTAGGTTTAGGCATCACAGCGGCGGACTTAGCGACCATTCCCATCTCTGATGATTTCCTTAATATCGCCGGAGCCGACAGTGATATTCAAAGTTTCAGCTTAAGCATTGCGCGCGGTTCCTTTGATGTGGAAGTGATTACTTTAAAACGCAGTGCTTTCACTATGGTAACTGATACTGGTAATACCAGTGATTGTTCGGGAGGCTGTGCCGCTAAAAGTTTAGCTAGTTACGTCCAAGAGAATAATGGCACGTTTGGTATCCACGGCACGTATTTTTGTCCACCCGATTATGCCTCGTGTGCCGGTCAAACGAACTCATTCTTACCGCCAGTGTTTAATAGTGCGGCTGATGTCATGATCAACGCAGATAAACTACCGTTTCATGCCGGACCGATGATTGCGGTTGGAGCCAATGATGAATACTACTACTTCCATCGTACGATCGACTTTGGTTATTCTGTAGAAGAGTTTGAAAGCGAACATAACACCCAGTTAGTGGCCGCAATCGCTAACTATCCTGCGCTGGTTGAAAACGGCTCAGTGATCGTGGAATCTGAAAGTACCGACAGTAAACAACAAGCTGTCGGTGTGCGCGGAGCGATTGGTTATAATGATGACAATGTTTTTCTAGTGGTTGCCCACTCCGCTAGTGTGATCGACATGGGTTATATTATGGATAGCCTCGGTGCCAACTGGGCCATCAACTTGGACGGTGGTGGTAGCGCAGCACTCTATGCTGAGGGCAGCTACCTATATGGTCCTGGTCGAGAACTACCGAATGCAATTATCTTCCAATAGTAATCAACCCGTCTGCGCAATACTCCTGAATATTTCCACAAATCCTATCCACCAAAGCTTGCTTTTCACCACCAGTGGCTAACTGCGGTTTTAAACTACGGTCGACAATCGGCACCAGCACCAGTTTCAGTTCATCTTCGGATATTGTACCTGTGACAATTAAACCCTGTTGCGTTTCTTTAGAAAAGGTTTGATCAAACACAAAATTGCCCAGTGAATAGATCACTAGCTTACCTTCGATCACCTGTGCATCTTGCACCACATGCGGGTGCATCCCAATAATTAAGCCAGCGCCAGCAGCGATCCAGTCTGTCGCTAAACTTTCCTGCCGACTAGAGTGCGTGGTTTGGTATTCGTTACCCCAGTGTGGTAAGACAATGACAAAATTTCCGGAATCACGCTCTTGAGTAATCAATTCCGTTAAACCAGTTTGATCACCATCAAAGCTATTGGTCGCAATCAAACTAACTGCGATATCATCAACGCTGTAACGTTTCACAGATGTCTCATTGATTCCATATGGATCGCCTACCCAATCCAACCCAGCTGCCTCTACTACTTGGCGGGTAGTATCTAAACCAGCGCGCCCATGATTAGCACCATGATTGTTCGCTAAACCAATGGTAGTCAGTTTAAGATACGTTAAAGCGGAAATACCTTGTTTCGAAAACAAAAACACTAAATCATCTGGCTGACGATCTTGAACGACCTCAACATCACTCAATGGTCCTTCCAAATTAGCCCACGCAATATCCGTGCCCCAAAACACCCGGTTGCCAAAATTACTAAACAAATCCTGAAAGTTGTTATTCTGAAACTGATAACCAATCTCACGACCTAACATCATGTCGCCGGCAAAGGTAAAAGTCAGTTGGTCTGGATAGTCCGTCACAGTTCCCGCTGTATAGTAACCCATGATATGCGATGTGGTTTCATCACCTCCGGAGTTGGTGTGGTCAGTCAACACAAACTGTTCAGTGTTTTGTTGTTGTGCCCAAGCCAACAAAACCGCTAATGACGGCGTTGAATCAATTTCCGTATTCCAAATGTCATCCTCATTCAGTTCAGTAAGATCACGTAACGTTTTGATGTCATGGATATCGGCTACAGCGGCTGGGTTGTAGTGCGACATGTCGACTGAAGCAATGAGGCCACAATCACTACACTCAATTACCAGTGTTTGCATTAGCTCTTCGATTTGGGTAGTACTCACTGTATCTTTGAAAATGATGGGAACAAGATTAGCTGTCGGAAAAGCATCATGCAGATCAGCCAAGACATTTTTAATGCCGTGCTCATTTATAAATGAACTATCTTCTAGACTCGCTACTCCAGTTGTCACCAGCGCATCAATCACCGGAACGTTTGGAAACAGATGTACATTACCACCAGCTAGTGTCCAAATGCGGTCGGTGGTCTGGATACTAGCTTGACCAGCTGCAAAGTGATTCGGTGCAATTAAAATGATTGTATCGGGTTGTGATTGCTGACTCACTGTCTCTAGTAACTCGCGCCGTTGCGTTGCCACTACATCATGATGCGGTAATACCACAACTAATGGAACGGCTGGTGCAACGATTTGTTCGACAACAACCTCTGGCTGGATGGTGGACTCAACCGCACACCCAGCCAAGAGCAGGAGTAACCCTATTGTCCCAACAGCAAGCCGCCCCATTCGACAACGGTAAAGCCATTACGAGGAGTCGTGGTCAAAGTTTGTGGTGACAGTGTTGTAGTGGGTGTGACTTGGCCGGAAAAATCCAAGAACACACGCAATAGTGTATCTGGTCTTGGTTTGATGGCTAAGGGCGCTAGTTGATTCATCTGTTTAGTATCCAACCAGGTTAGCCGTACATACGGAGTGTTGGGCATGTGCGGTAACCAGAACTCTAAAAAGTCGGCAATTTCGGTTTCATTCAAACCAACAGTGGTGAGATCTTGGCGAATCGTTTGTTCAACGGTACTGGTAGCGACCACTTTACCGGTTGTAATGTTTGGATATGTTCCCCAACCTTTGCCCTCCCAGAATAATTCCGTGCCAGTCGGTTGCGCTAATACATTCCAACCGCCGTTATAAGCTGGCTCACTAACCGTAATGTTGGCACCAACGTTCACTGCTACTTGAGTTGGCTCTGTTGGGTAGAGATACAGTAACGGTTTACCACATTCGACCGCTGGCATCAGTTCGGTATCAGTAAAAATAATGTAATCACCAACCGCATCTGGCCATAGTAGTAATGGCTCGGTCTGGACATATTCAGTATACGACATCACATCGTCAGCCTCGCGACCTAACAGATAAGATTCGTATCCATTCCGTAAAGTGCTGTTACCATCAGCGTGAATAGTATAGAGTGGCTCACCTGCTTCGGTTTCACCAATTTGCACGAGCGCTTCTGGCGTCATATCAATTGGGTATTGATTGCCACCTTGGACACCACAACCACCCACCACTAAACCTTGAAAGAATGTCCGGTCAGCAAAAGTGGAGTCTCGCTCACTGAATGTTGCAATGATTGATCCATCGTCTGCTAAGAATGCAGTGGTATCCGCATAGACAGCTACAGAACCATCCACTAATTTCAAAATGTATTTTTTCCCTTCAATCGACCCGTCATTATATGTAGTAGTGACAGCAGTGACCAGACTATAGACTGTACCGTAGTCACTGGCACCAAATTCAGTCAGCTCGTCCGAGATGTTTACAAATAGGTCATAGGCCTGAAAACCAACGGTATAGAGTGATAAGTCAAGCCCACTCACGGTCATGGCAGCAGGATGTTCCAGTTCCGGGTAAAGAGTATCATCGTCCACTGTAACATTAGCTGCTAAGTTTTCTTCGGTCGTGTCTGAATAATTGGCTAATAACGTATACACGCCGTCACTGTCCTTCTTAAACCGACTGATAATCGATCCCAGTTCAAAACGAATCATATAGATTAATTCCCCACCATCATCCAAAGTAGCAATCCGGTAGTACTGGTCGTCTGGGTAACTGTCACTCAGTAAACCTAAATCATCCAGTAATTCAGGTTCCGCCAACCAACTCACTCCCGCAGTTGTTTCAACTGTGGTAGTCGCGGATGGAGTGTCGCTTAAATTTGCATTACTGGCATTACTATTAGCTGCAATTTTGGCAGTGGTGTTTGTATTCGTATTAGCAACCACTGCTGTATTAGTATTCTTGACTGTCGCCACGTTGGTATTAGTCGCTGTTTGGGTTGGCTGGCTGTAACGACCACCCATATAAGCAAACAAAGCAATAGCGGCAATACCAAAGACACCTAATAAAACAAATAGGACTTTGGGTATATGAGTGTTACTCATGGGAAAGATTGTTTAATAATTTTTGCAAACGACTGGTTAGTTTTTCATCACTCATGATCCCTTCAGCTGTAATCAGTTGATCAACCTGTGGTAGGTTCACTTCGCCATGGCAATCTAATCCAATGTAGTCTAATAAACCACGCAATTGCATCGCAGCCCGCACACCGGCATAGCCACCATTGGAATAACTCACAATCAAGTACCGCTTACCTTTCCAGTCGCTGAACATATA
>JACQPW010000005.1 GCA_016207285.1 Candidatus Kerfeldbacteria bacterium
CCCGATACACTGGTTTGCAATGCCGCGTCACCTCTAAATCGGCTGGCAATTCAGTGATGTAGGACGACTTATATTTGTACTTGATTGCGACAGGAATCTTTTTCAAACCTCCTAAGATATCAATTTTGGTCACCGCCATACTGGTGAGACCATTAATGCGCGCAGCATACCGAAGCTGCACTAGATCTACCCAGCCACAACGCCGCGGACGGCCAGTGGTCGTACCGTATTCCTGGCCACGTTCACGTAAATAGTCTCCCAAAGCGCCTTTGGCTTCAGTTGGCACTGGGCCGGAACCGACGCGTGATAAATAAGCTTTTACTACACCAATGACCTCATCAATTTTGGTTGGGCCAATCCCAACACCAGTACAGACCGCACCAGCGATGGTGTTGGAAGAGGTAGTGTGTGGATAGGCACCATGGTCATTATCCAACAACGTACCTTGGGCACCTTCAAACAGAATCCGTTTACCGGATTTTAACGCTTGGTTCACCTCTAACGAGACATCACCAACATACGGCTTAAGGCGTTGACCATAACGAACATAAGCATTAAAAATCGCGGTTTTATTTAACGTAATGCGTTGGCGGTATAACTTTTGTAACGTGTTCTTTTTCAGTTCAAACAGTTGATCAAATTTCTCCTTAAAAATCTCTTTGTTTAACAGATCCACGATGCGGATACCAGAGCGCTCAGCTTTGTCGGCATAGGCAGGGCCAATGCCACGACGAGTAGTACCGGCGCCAAGTGTACCTTTATATTCATCAATCATCCCATCCATTAAAATATGGAATGGGAAAATAACATGAGCCCGTTCTGAAATCAACAAGTTTAGTTTCTGTCCTTTCGTTTCAAAATTATCCAGCTCAGCTAACAATACTTCTGGATCAATCACCATTCCATTGCCCATGATAATACGTTTTTTTGGATACAGTACACCAGAGGGCAATAAATGTAATTTATGTACCACGCCATCTACCACCACAGTGTGCCCAGCATTATTGCCACCTTGAAAACGAACGACGTAATCAACGGTTGGAGCCAGATAGTCAATAATTTTACCTTTCCCTTCGTCCCCCCATTGGGCTCCAACAATCATGATGGCTTTGGCTTTGGACACACGTTTTGACATAGTATTCCTTATTGTTTAGCTAGTTTACTCGCACACTTCACAGTATTCTCAATCAACTTGGCGACCGTTAGTGGACCAACCCCACCAGGAGTAGGCGTAACGAGGCGCGCTTTTTTTGAGACCGAGGTAAAATCGATATCACCGTACATCTTCTTCCCCACAAAGGAAACGCCAGCATCGATCACGACAGCGCCTGGCTTGATCATCGCGCCAGTGAGCACACCATGATGGCCAACGCCGGTCACAACAATGTCAGCAGTTTTGGTATAGGCGGCTACATTACGGGTTGAACGGTTCAAGACCGAGACAGTCGCTTGTTCATGGAACAACATATTGGCTAGTGGGCGACCCACTAAACTGCCAGCACCGATGATAACAACTTTAGCCCCCACCAGCGGCACCTTATGATAGCGCAAAATTTCAATAATGGCACCAGGGGTAGGTGGTTCAATCCAATAGCTACCGGTGATGAGTTTACCCAAACTAGTTTGCGTCAAACAATCCACATCAATGCTTGGTGAAATACTTTCCAGTACCTTTCCGGTATTAATCTGTTTCGGTAAGGGAAGCTGGACAATTAACCCAGTCAGCCCATAACGTTTCTGTTGCAATTGTTTGACCTCGGCAACCAATTGTTTGGTCGAAATACGACTGGGTAAGTGCAGTAGTAAAAAATCTACGCCACAACTTTCAGCGGCTTCCCCTTTTTTACGAACATACGTTTGAGACGGTTTATGGTTACCAACCAAGACCACGCCTAACTTGGCAGTCACACCGCGCTGGCGCTTGATGCGACTGTAAATCTGAGTTGCTATTTTGTGTCCATTAACAATCGTGTGCATACGGCATTAAAAAATCCCCGTCTTAGCGGGGATGACTGGTCTGGATATCCTCATTTATATATAGCATGGGGCTATGAAATTGGCAAGCGTACTGTGAATATCGCACCTTTATTTTTACCGTCACTGTGGGCAGCAATACTACCCCCATGTTGGGTGATAATCTGTTGCACAATAAACAGGCCTAAACCGGTGCCATGTGGCCGCATCGATTTAGCATGATCGGTGCGGTAAAACCGATCGAATATTTTTGCTAGTTCTGCTGGTTCAATACCGATGCCGGTATCATGGGTCTCAAAGATAACCTCTTGATTCTGCTGATAGAGCTTCACTTCCACTTGCCCACCAGCGGGAGTGTAATGCTCGGCATTGTCGATCAAGTTCAGAAACACTTGTTGTAAGTAATCTGCCCGCATCATGATATCTGGTAACCCTTGGCTAGGTGAACGATACAATAACTGAACCGATTTATCATTAAAGTTAGGCTGCAAAGTTTGAATACACTGTTCTACTAATGGCTCAATCTTGCCTGGTTTGAGCTCGCCGGTCATCCCTTTCTCTAATTCAGCTGATTGCAGGAGATCATTTACAACATTATTCAAGCGTTCTACAGAAACTAAAACATTCTTTTGCACCGCTTTTTGTTTTTCAATCGGATCGCGATCGTAGTCACCTTCGTAGAGCATGGTCAACATGCCACGAATAGCGGTCAGTGGCGTACGCAACTGATGTGAAGCCATGTGCAAAAAATCCGTTTTCATTTGCAGTAATTCTTGTAAAGCCGTTTTAGCGCGAATTTCTTCGTAGACACTCTTGACCAACTGCCAACTAATAAAACCATAGACTAAGAGTACAATCATGCGGACACCTAATTCGAAGGTGCTGGTAGATTGCAGCACTTGCACAATGAAGACCATGCCTAATAAGGCAGCAAACAGTTCCGTTGCAACCAGCCTAATTTCAAATAGGTGATGTTTAACAATGGCGTAGGCCATAAATACCACCAGGACTAAGGTAAAGTCTGGACCTAACCAAACCAGGTCGTAATTATTAAACAACGGTAAGACTAAATTACATGCGATACCAAAGATAGAAGAAAATGATATGCCAAAAAAGATCAAATTAATCTGACGACGTTCAACCGCATCAGCCTGGCGTTTCTTTCTCCAAAGGTGAAATAAACCACCCAGTAAAAAAATCGCGATACTTAAGCCGTAAAAATATAAACCAGGACCTGTCACTAACCTACCAGTAGGATCGTACACCACATCCTTGAGCGTAACACCCGGAATACCGATGATTACCCCCCAAGTTAAGGAATAAATCCAGAGTATAATACTTAACCGTTTTTGTCTATCTTTTGATAATGGTTTGGGGAAGTTTAGACTGAATGAGTAAAACGGCACCACGATCATTAGACCAGCATAGTAGCTGGCCACCGCATAG
>JACQPW010000047.1 GCA_016207285.1 Candidatus Kerfeldbacteria bacterium
AATAGGAAGGGGTGGTCGCCTTAGGCGACCGGGGGGTAGGTGTGTTTAAGGCAAGTACAACAACGGATCCACGGGAATACCATTCAGGCGCACACCAAAGTGCACATGAGGTCCGGTGGTGTATGGCCCAGCCCCAGGTGTACCAGGGTAACCACCAATAGCAGCAATCACCTGACCTTTTTGGACAACTTGATCTGGCTCTACATACACGGCACTGACATGACCATAAATAGTGGCAAAATTATCGGCATGTACAATCATCACGTAGGCATAGTTGGATGAACCGTCATATTTCACTACGGCCACTACCCCACTATCCGCCGCCTTGAGCCCAGTACCTTGGGGTGCGGCAATATCAATGGCATCATGCTCAAAATAGGCCCGGAAAATATAAGCAGGATCATGGAAGGTGGTGGTGACGACGCCAGTCACTGGCCAGATT
The DNA here is from genome assembly GCA_016207285.1 of Candidatus Kerfeldbacteria bacterium. Classification (GTDB taxonomy): domain Bacteria; phylum Patescibacteriota; class Patescibacteriia; order UBA9570; family UBA9570; genus UBA9570. Next base: position 443 of record JACQPW010000047.1, read on the forward strand.
GGATCAAAATCAGTCGGCAAGACATCGGTGGTGCTGCCGCTGTCAGTTTGATCTTGATTCAGCTTATCTAAGGTGGTGCGCGCCGATTTTTCTAAGCGTGAAATTTCCGCATTATACTGGTTTTGCTCTGCCTGGACATCCTTCACTAATTGTTGGAACTTTTCTTCATCATCTTCCACCTCACTTAACAAGCTCTCCTTATACTTCGACTCCCCTTCTAAGGTCTGTTCCCGAGCGGTTAATTCATCTTTTTTGGTTTGCTCCGCTGCTTGCTTATCGGATAAGTCAGCTTTATTTTCCTTTAACGTTTTTTTCAGTTGCTTTAACGCTTCCACGGAAGATTGAAATTCGTTATTGACCGTTTGGGTATATTCAACTTGGGTGGAAAAATCCGACAAGGTCGAATGACTCAAGGCAATTTCCAGGTACGTGCGTTGGTCATAGTCGTAGAGTTCACGGATCAGCTTACCCATGTGTCCGGTGTTTTCGGTGATATCATCCTGAGTGTCATTGATTTCTATTTCTAGCCCGTCGATTTCTAGACCAAGGCTATTCAATTCAATATTGGTTTGATCAATTTCAGAAGCGGTCAGATCCATATCTTGGTCTAACACTTCTAGTTGGCTATTGAGCGTGGCCTTTTCTTCCTGCTTAGACTTCAGGTTTTCTTTATAGATATCAATCTTTGATTGCAAACTATCGTATTCGGTTTGGTTATCACGCAATTTGGATTGAATCTCCGCCAATTCGTTTTGTAAATTAGTTTTAGATTCCGCCCACGTGTTGTTGGCCAGACCAAACAGGACACTGACACCCAATACAACAATAGCTATACGTTTATGCATAGGTGCATTATAGCAAATCGATGGCGGCTTGCACACGTTGGCAGGTACGGTCTTTTCCCAGTACGGCCGCTAAGGCAAAGGGTGGCGGTGACGCCTTTTTCCCAGACAAGGCTACGCGCAGTGGCCATAACACATCACCATTTCCCAGTTCCTGGGCCTTAATCCAGCCTATTAAGGCAGTCTCTAACCCAGTGGCCGACCAGTCACTGTGAGTTGCTAGTACCGGTAGTAGTTTTTGTAAAACGGCTCGCGTTGCTTCGACGGTAGATTTTTTCCATACTAATAAAGCCGGTTCATACTGGAGTACGTCAAGAAAGAAGAAATCGGTGAGCGCAGTGATATCCGATAATTTTTTTAAACGTTCTTGCTCTAAGGCAATAATTTGTTTCAGATAAACTGGGTCGGCCGTTGGTAAGTACGGTTGGCAATACGTGAGTAGGTCGTCGATGGATAATTGGCGGATATAATGACTATTGTACCAGTCGAGTTTTTCCGTATCAAAAATGGGATTAGCGGTATTGACTTGGGACAGTTCAAACGCGTGTACTAACTGTTCTAAGGTGAAAAATTCTTCCGTCGATTTAGGGTTCCAGCCAAGCATGGCAATAAAATTAACCACTGCTGCCGGTAAATATCCTTGCGTGCGGTAGTCTAACAACGATGTCGCTCCTTCCCGTTTGGATAACTTACCGCCACCTTTATTGATGAATAAAGATAAATGTGCAAACACCGGTGCCTCCCAACCAAAGGCTTGATAGAGCAAAATGTGTTTCGGTGTCGACGGGATCCATTCTTCTCCACGAATCACATGAGTAATGGCACTGGCGTGATCATCCACCACACTGGCCAAATGATAGGTCGGAAAACCATCCGACTTCACTAACACTTGATCATCTAATTCTTCACATTTAAATTCAATCGGCCCACGTACTAGATCAGTAATCCGAATTGTGCCCTCAGCTGCAATATTTAAACGAATCACAGCCGGTACGTGTTGCTCTAAGTTCTGTTGCACCTCGGTTGGAGTTAAGCGCAAGCAGGTTTTATCATATTTCGGTGCCCGACCTTTTTTGCGTTGAATGTCGCGCATTAACTCTAACCGCTCCATTGTGCAAAAACAGTAATAGGCTTTACCGCTATCGAGCAGTTGTTGCGCATGGGCACGATACACCGCGGTGCGCTCTGATTGCCGAATGACTTCCCCCTCCCAGTAGATACCGAGCCAGTGCAAACCGTCTATAAAACTAGCTTCCGCTGCCGGTTGATAACGGGTGCGATCGGTATCTTCAATGCGTAATAAAAACTCACCGCCATTTTTTTTGGCCCACAAATAGGAATACAAAGCGGTCCGAGCACCACCAATATGTAAATGGCCGGTCGGAGAGGGTGCAAAGCGAGTGCGGACTTTAGTCATGAAATCTATTTTGTGTTAGTAGTAACCATGGAAAGACGACTGTAGCGGTCAGGATCCTGCGCCACCGTTGTGGTTGCAGCACTAAGCGCCATAGCCATTCTAGCCCAAGGCGCCGAAAAAGCAACGGGGCTCGCACTTGTTTACCCGTCAGGTGATCAATACTGCCACCTACTGCCATCACGACGCGGCAGCCTGGCAACGTAGCCCGGTGCTTTTGAATCCAGTGTTCTTGATCTGGACTGCCTAGCCCAACCAGTACGAGCGCATGTGGCTGGGAAAACTGCTCAGCTTCAGTAATGACTTCTGCCTGAGGTAATACGCGCAGCACATCTGCCCGGGTGGATAAACCAGTGGCTGTAATGACACAACCAATGTGTGTGGTCGTGGGTACGAGCTGTTGCACAATATCGGTGCCAGTGACTCGCTCGGGTAGAGCTCCGCCACTACATAGCTTTAGGCCAATACCATCCGGCAAGTTAAGATCGCCACTATTCAGGATAGTTTTAAATTCAGGATGCCGTTGGGCGTACACGAGCATTTCAGGATTAGGAGTGAGTACAACCCGTGGTAGGGCTGTTATCCCCTCTTGCAGCCAACCGTGCATCGTCTGGAGAGCGTTGTGGGTAGTGATTGGATCCAATTCAACTCCTAGCATAGTGACGCGCATAGGGTTGAACAATACCACAGATTAAGCTATAATCAAAGTGGTATGTTCCAAAAAATTTGCCTAATCTTAGCACTTCTTGTACCTACGATGTTACAAGCCGCCACCTTTAATCCGCATAAAATCATTACCGATGATGATTTGACGGACTATACCCGGATGTCCTTTTCCGGTATCCAAAATTTTCTCGATCGTGAAGATAGCATTCTAGCGACGTATACGACTACGGATATTGATGGTGCTGCCCGGTCAGCCGCGGAAATTATCTACAACACTTCTTATCGCTATCGTTTGAATGCACAATTTTTATTAGCCACCATCCAAAAAGAATCTAGTTTAGTCACCGGGACGAATACGAGTTTATTAGATTGGGTGTTGGGCTATGGGGTGTGTGACAGTTGCAGTAAAACGGATCCCAAGGTTGTGAAGTACAAGGGGTTCGCTAAACAGCTCGATGCTGCTGGTAGCCGAATTCGTGATTCGTATTTGGCGGACTTAGATGCTGATAATTCCACAGTATCTGGTTGGGGCGTGGGCATCACCAAAACTACTCTGGATGGAGTTGCCATTACACCGCAAAATCAGGCGACCGCTGTTCTCTACACCTATACACCTTGGCTAGGATATTATGGTGGGGATACGAGTGTAGGCGGAAATTCATTATTGTTCGATGTCATGGAACGTTTCTTCCCGAATCGAGCTAGTGATATTTTATACTATCCTAACTTAAGTTTATTACAGGATTATAATACGGGTACGGTCTATAAATTAGAACGTAATGAACTGCGACCGATCACTTCGTACACAGCCCTATTAGCGAACTATGATCCTAGTCGGATTATTGCCGTCGATAGTTCAGTCATCGAGCGCTATGATGAAGGCGATCCCATTGTCGTACCAAAATTTATTCTCATCCAAGCACCCTCCGGTGGCATTTACCTGATTGATAGTGATCACAAAAAGCGCGCCATTACTTCGGCCGCCGTCTTCCGTCAGTTAGGCTATAATCCAGAGGAAGTGATCCCAGTGAACCAGGCGGATGTTGATGCCATACCTGAAGCAGCCCCCATTACCGAAGCAGACAAGTATCCATTAGGAGCGGTGTTGCAAAATGCCGTGACCGGCGCAGTGGTCTATTTAGATGATGAACAGGTCATCCATCCGGTCTGGTCTAAATCGATTCTGGATAACCGGTTTAAAGGGTATGCCATTCATCCAGAATCACCCGATTTGATTGCCTCGTATGAGGATGGTAGTCCAGAAACCTATGCCGATGGCACTTTGCTCAAAATCCCTGAACGCGATACAATTTATGTAATCGATCATGGCAAGAAACGCCCGATTTTATCGGATACCGTCTTAGATAAATTAGGTGGGTATGAGAGCGTTCTCACTACCAATAAAGCCGGGTTGAAGTTACATGAAACGGGTAAACCCTTGCGTCTGACCAAGTCAAAGACTACTAAAAAGAAATCCAAATAATATGTCCCTCGTTTTTGCTGCCATCATCCCCCACTCTCCGAGTACGTTGCCTGGAATGGAAACACCTGGTTCACAATTAGCTAAAACCCGGGCGGCGCTGAAGGATTTAGAAGGTGAACTGTATGTGATGCAACCTGACACGTTATTGTTAGTGTCTCCACATGCGCCCATGAGCCAAGCCTCTTTTTCGGTAAACTACGCGCCCGAGTTTATCTGTACCTATGAGGATTTTGGCGATAATACTACCTCGTTGCGCTTGCATGGCGACATTGAGCTGGTTTCTAAAATTCGGGAATATGCTGATCAACACGCGATGCCCGTAAATATGATTACTCAGCCAGAACTAGACTATGGTGCGGCCGTAGCCTTGTATCATTTGACGCAGCATTTACCGGCCGTAAAAATTATCCCAGTCAGCTTGGCTCAACTGCCAGTTGAGCAGCATTTTCAATTTGGTGCCATGTTACGCTCGGTGGCCTTAAAAAGTAATAAGCGCATTGCGGTCATTAGTTCAGCTGAACTGGGACATACCTTAACCATGGATGCAGCGCACGGTTATCACCCGGCCGGTGAAGCCTTTGATAAGGCAGTGTTGGACGCAATTAAACAAGGCGACCTGACCCAACTACAGTCGTTTAATTTAGAATTGGCCGAATCGGCACAATCCGTCAATGAATTTCGCACCCTGGTATTGTTATCTGGTGTTCTGTCCAATGCTGGCATTCAGACCAATTTACTATCCTATGAAGTAGATCGTGGTTCTGGGCTGCTGGTAGCGCAATTTAGTTTGATCTAATGGTAAGTTATGTAAGCGTTGTGCCACTGATACGCAGTATCCGTGGTAAAGATCATTTTACGTACGCTACCGAGTTATCGTTGTCTGTTGGCGAGATCGTTTGGGTACCGTGGCGTAATCACATTAGTATTGGGGTGGTGGCTGTGTTAGCTTGCCCGGCCTTTCCCCGTGCTAAAGCCATTACTCAGACAACCGGTACCATCATCCCGGCGGCGTATTGGCAGTGGTTACAGTGGTTTGCCGATTTTTATTATATCAGTCAAGCGTCGGCGCTACTGGCTGCCCTACCAACCTGGCCGCGGCGGCTCACAACCAAGGCCAATCCACCCGTGCAGTTAAACGCTACTCACTCTGTCTTACGGCTATCCCCGCCACGCGTACAGGCGGTGCAGGCAGTAGTAGCCGAGCTCTCTACACAAACCCAGCCCACCACCATACTCTATCAACAGAGCCAAGACTGTGTTGCCATTATGCATGGCTTACTGCAACCAGCTACCGGGCCGATTGTGTTCATTTGTCCGGAAACGGATGATGTGGAACGCTGGCGCGGGTGGCTGGCCAAATTCAAACCGGTGGTGGTCGAGGCAAAACGAGCTGCCACCGTACGAACCGCCTGGGCATTGTTATTGCACTCATCGCCCGGTGTTCTCATTGGCACGAAGCGCTTAGCGTTATTGCCGTTGACCCAAGCGGCGCGGATCTGTGTATTGGATCCTGAACACTCGGCTCACAAACAGTGGGAGATGAATCCGCGCTACCATGTTTGGCGGGTGGCCAGTGAACACAGTCGGCTTGGCCAGGTGCCGCTGACCTGCTTTAGTCAGGCTCCACGCCTCGAGCAAGTTCAGACGAATCAGATCATTACTACTTTGCTGCAGCCAACCGTCATGGCTACGCTGACCACGATCGTGCCAACGGCTGGCGCCTATCTATCACCCAGTTTGGTGGAGGTCATCGAACAGCATGACCGTGTTGTGATTTGGCACAATCGAACTGGGTTAGCACGTTTTGCGATTTGCCAACATTGTCAGTACTTATCAGCTGACGTGTCCATTGCAGCCTGTCCGCGCTGTCAGGCCCAGTCCTTTCGGTTGGCTGGATTTGGCACAGCGATGTTAAAACGACTTCTACACGCGCAATTTCCTGAGCGCCAGGTGATGGAAGTCACTGCACAACTCAAGTTTGATCATCTCACAATCACTCCTGGCACCATCTTGATTGGCACCAATGCCTTGTTTGCCCGCATCCCTTGGTCACAAGTCGATGTGGCCATTGCCACCAGTGTGGATAGTCAACTGGCTTATCCTGGTTTTCGTAGTCACGAAGAAACCTTACAACAACTGGTGCGCTTACGGAACCAAGTTCCCAAGTTATATCTCTATACCCACGTACCCGAGCACCCAGTAGTGCAGGCATTACGACAGCCGTATGCAGCGGCTTGGTACCAAGCGACGTTAACTGAACGGCAGCGTTACCACTATCCCCCCGCCGCTGATTATATCAAGCTCATTGAACCTAAATCAGGCAACGAACGGGTGCTTCACCAGGTGGCGGATATCCCCACTACCGGAACGGATTGGATGATTGACAGAGAATGTTAGCATGCTAGGCTTGCTGCTATGAGCGTTTTACCATTAACGATCCAACCAAACCCAATTCTGCATACACCATCAGCTGATTTGCCGTTGGCTGACTTGGCGCACTACGCAGATCTGGGTCGGGACATGGTAGAAACCATGTTGGCCAGTGCTGGCATTGGCTTGGCAGCCGTACAAATTGGTAAAAACCTGAACCTATTCGTGATCCACAAGGATATTGCCGAAACGGTTGACCACTTGGTGCTTGCCAATCCCGAGATTATTTTCCGTTCCAAAGCTTTGCATGTGATGGAGGAGGGTTGTTTATCCTGTCCGAAATTATTCGGTGATGTCCGTCGGCCAGAAAAAATTCGCGTGAAAGCGTACAGCCTAGACGGAAAAAAACATACCTACAAAGCCAAAGGCATGTTGGCCAAAGTGTTTCAGCACGAAATTGATCATTTACGTGGTACGTTGATTATCGATCAGTTTGAATCATGAGATTAATTTTTTTTGGCCGGGGCAACGTTGCTCAACCCAGCTTGCAGCTCTTACAACAGCAGCCGTGGTGTAGCATAGTACGTGTGATTAGCAGCGGTGATTTTACTGATCTGCCGCCAGCCGACGTGGGAGTAGTGATTGATTTTGGCTATAAACTGCCTAGCACTGTATTGCAGCACTTTCCGCATGGCATTATCAATCTACATCCGTCGCTGTTGCCGCGCTGGCGTGGCCCCTCCCCGATTAAATCAGCTTTATTGCATGACGATACAATGACCGGAATTTCATTGATGTTGATTGATGCTGGGTTAGATACTGGACCAATCTTGGCTCAACAAACCGTGGTGATTGGTGAGGCTGAAACGAACCTTGAATTAGAGCCACGTTTGGCGACCATTGGTGCGCAATTGTTAATCCAGACACTACCCCGGTATGTCAGTGGCCAGATTAAACCTGTCCCGCAACCAGACACTGGGGTGACGTTATCCAAATTGATCCAGCGTGCAGACGGTGAGCTGACCACCCAATTATCAGCGCGCGAGTTATGGAACCGCTATCGAGCCTTTCAGCCTTGGCCGGGAGTATTTTTCATGGCGGCCGGACGACGTTACAAAATTACTGGAGCCCGTTGGGAGACTGACCGTTTTGTCTGTACAACCATCCAACCCGAAGGGAAACGTCCGCTGTCACTCGCCGAGTTTAAGCGTGGTTATCCAACGGTATCATTTGCGAATATTCTCTAAGCGGTTACGAATCGCCTTATCACGCGCTGACATCGATAAAAAATTAAGAAAGTACGGCACCACCGATAAATCCAAATCTTGGTAACGGCGCGCGGACGTTTTAACCCGGTTGTTAAACAGCCAGCGGACTGAACCGAACTGGTGCAATTTCTTGGCTAAATTGAGATCCTCACCAAATTGCAGGGTTCGGTCTAAGCCGGTTGTTTGCAGGTAGGCGGAACGGCGCACGGCCATATTATTTGCGGTCATGGCCATGACTCCCCCAGCCAGAAACCAGGATAAGGCTACTAAACTG
>JACQPW010000048.1 GCA_016207285.1 Candidatus Kerfeldbacteria bacterium
GGCAGGGCTCGAACCTGCGATCTCCGCATTAACAGTGCGGCGTTGTACCAGCTCAACTACACCCCAAGGATACTGTCAACAAAAAACTGCCAGGGTTAGCTGGCAGAGTGTGTTGATCATGTAACGATGCGTCAACTCAAACTGACCAGCTGGTGCTGGTTATTGTTATTCACGTTATTAGTCATTAAATGTTGACGCATGGTGATAGTATATATGGTCAGGCAGTATTGTCAAACTTTAGGTTTGACTTATCTTTGATTTGCGTTAAAGTATGGGCGCTTCACTTTGGAGGTAAGCGTGAGCAACTCTATTCAAAACTGGGTAGCGAAACTGGCCTACTGGATCCTGGGTTTCTTTCTGGGCTACCTCGGGATGCATGGATCAGCAATTTGGCTGGCAGCGATGCCGATCGTGACCGCGCGGGACTACATCGGCGGCGTCGGCGTGCTGGTACTTGGTGTTGGCGCGGTCGTCTACAACGTCATCGCCTGTGCCCGCAGCGACGACCAGGAACGCCGGCACTACTTCATGGGTGGCAACCTGCGGCGCATCACCTCGATCGCGTCCGGCGCCGGAGCGCTGGTGGCCATGTTCGTGTTCGGCCTGATCGCTTCCACCCAAGCGGATCCGTTCTGGGACGGTGGTGTGGGTTGGTCGTTCGCGGCCTCCTGCGCCCTGCTCGGTTCTGGCCTGACGACCATCGGACTGGTGTGGGCCTACCATCGCGCCGTCTGGCCCCGGAATTCTTGATAGAGCGGTGGACGGTGCACGATACTCATCTGCACCGTTCACCACCCAACCTATTCTTTAGATGTTTCTTTATGGTATTTCTTCAGCCACCAACGCTTTAATGGTGGCAATGTTTGTGTAGATAACAAATAACCCAACACCGGTATCAGGGCATTATTCAAAAATTGATCAACTTCAATCTGCCACATGAACAGCACGGCCGCTAGATAAATGATCAGCGCGATCGTACCTGTACGCGTCCAACTGGTTTCCCAGGCTTTATCGACTGTTACGCGCCGGTTGCGCTCAAGAATCTCTTGAATTTGATCATTTAATTGTTCAGTAGACATACTGAAACAGTAGCAGATCACAGCTCACTTGGTCTAGTGCTCAATCCAGTCAGCCAACCGCTGTCTGACTAAAGTGAGTCCCCGCCATGTGCAGCTAGCGGGACTCCTCCTTGCCCTGCCGAAGTCCCTACGGACGTAGGCGGGCTGTTGTTGAATACCTCCTGCACGAGGTGTCTTTACGGATCGAGCCGAGGCAGCGGACGGCGGATGAGACCGTGCTCCCGATACCACTGGATCGTCTCGTAGAGAGCCCTGCTGAGCGGGGTGTACTGCAAACCCAGCTCACGCGTGGCCTTGCTGCCATCGAAGTGGTGACCATGCAAGATGGCCGCCATCTTCTCGCGACTCCAGGACGGATCCCTCCCCCGAGCCCAGGCGTAGTACTGCGCTACGATCGCGCCGCCCATGGCCAGCCAGTGCGGAATGTAGCGCGGCCGCAGCTTGAGGCCGGTGATCTCGGCCAGCTGACCGAACACTTCACCAGTGGTGACCGTGGCGCCGCTCAAGATGTAGCGTTCGCCGGGCTGACCACGTTCGGCGGCCAGGATGTGACCCTGGACGCAGTCGGTGATGTGACAGATGCTGAAGCGGGTATCGACGAACACCGGCAGGGTGCCGTTTACGATCGCGAGCATGATCTTGCCCGTCCCCGCCACCCGACCCGGCCCCTGCACGGAGGACGGATTGACGATGACGATTTCGAGCCCAGTCATCTCGAGCAGCGCTGCTTCAGCCGACCGCTTCGACGCTTCGTACTCGGACATGTGCCAGCCACGGTAGACCGAATCTTCACGACCGATCGTACCCTTGGCTTCACCGATGGCCGCTGCGGATGAGGTGTACACCAGGCGACGGACGCCAGCCTGCTTGGCGGCTTGCGCAACACTGACCGTACCAGCGATGTTCACCTTCAGCATGGGGTACGGATTGCGTACTCCCCACTTGTTCTCGCCAGCCAGGTGGAAGACCACCTCGCAACCGGCCATGGCCTGAGCCAGCCGGTCGATAGAGAACAGGTCACACCAGACCGGACGCACTCCCAGCGCCACCATCTGATCGAACTGTGCCCGCCGGCGCACCAAGGCGATGACCTCGTGGCCGCGCTGCTGCAGTTCGGTCACCAGCGCTGCACCGATGAATCCACTAGCACCAGTGACAAATACGTTCAATGACCACCTCCCAGTGGGGTATCAACGTACCAGACCGGTTTAAAATAGCAAGTCAAAATGGTTACTCACTTTAATCAACCATTCTAAATGACTGTATTAAAGTGAGTCCCCGATGTGTGCAGCCATCGGGACTCCTCCTTGTCTTTTGTCTAACCTCCTGCACGAGGGTCTCTCAACCGACCACCCTCGTATCGACCGCCTTGAAGGCTTCCGTACCATCAACGTTGACCTCCTGCACAGCGATGAAGCTGGGCAGTTGACTGGGCCGCAGCACCTGGCAGTGCACAACCACGTTGGCCGCCGGATTCTCGTCACCCTGGGCGGCGTCGACGACAACGAAGCCTTCATCATCTTCTTCCCAGCGCAGGTGATACCGGAAGGTGAAGTAGTCGTAGTCATCCGCTTGGACATCCGGCAGCATCTGGCAGATATCCAAGTGCGTGCCGATGATGTCGGAGGCCTCCTCTGCTCGAACAACGATATCCAGGCCAGCCGGATACAGACCCTCCATGACGTGCTCCGCGATGGCTGCACCGATCTGCAGCGTCTGCTGCCGGGTCGGAATGAAGTCATCGGGGTATTCCGGCAGGCACAACACGTACGGCCGGCAATTCATCCGGCAGAGGATCTCCGTGTGCAAGCTGGTGAGGTCAGGCACCGGGTGAACGAGAATGAGAATGCTCATACGCTCCTTTAGCCCCTGATGGGCGTGGCTAGTTGTGGTCGCTCACGACACTGAGGCTGTTGTCGCCCCAGCAGATGATCTCTCCAGTGTCAGCCGCGAGACCGCAGCTGAAGTCACTGCCGGCCGCGATGGCGGACAGCGTAACTTGCGGGACGTTGCTCTCCCCGAATTCGTTCGAGCCCCAGCAGGTACTGGTGCCATCTTCGAACAAGGCGCAGGCGTGGCCGTTGCCGGCACTCACCTGCACAGCGCTCTGATACGACGGCGGGGTCAGTGAGCTGTCGAGCTCTCCTTCCGTCCAGCAGTAGATAGCACCCTGTTCGGTCAAGCCGCAGGCGAAGAGGCCCAACATGCTGGTGCCATGGTAGCTGCCAGCGATAGTGAAATCAGTGCCGGCGTTGCTCCAGCACTGCGTATCACCAGTAGAGCCACTGGCGCAGACGAAGGTCAGGCCTACCGCCACCTCGGTATAGCCAGCATTGTCAGCTGGCACGACTGCGGAGAACTCGTCGCTGCAGCGCAGCTCATACCTGTCGTTGATAGCGCAGGTGCTGTGCCCGCCGGCAGCCACGTTGCTCACGAGGCCAGGCGCGAAGGAGGACTGCCCGTAGCTGTCACTCCCCCAGCAGACGATGTTGCCATCGCTGCGCAGGCCACAGACGTGGAAGAAGCCCGCGGTCAGGCTGATGAACTCGTCGGAAGGAACCATGTCCAGGCTACCTGCAGCGATATTGCCCCAGCAACGGGCCTGGTTGGACTCGCCAAGCACGCAGCCGAAGTCGTAGCCGACCGCGATGGCGGACCAGCCAGGTACGCTGTCACCGACGTTGCTGGAGTCGTCCGTCACCAGCCCGTTTTCGGTACAGGCGATCATCAGGAACCAGCACCAGAACATTGCGAACATCAATCCTACCTTTAGCCGATTAGAAGCGGCTATCTTTGTATCACTTGTTAAGGTGTTACAGACATAGCTACTGCCAATGAAAGTTGAGAGGAACCTGCCGCCAGCCATGTGTGTACATCGCCGGCGGTCAGGTTCTTTCTCCTCCTGTTGCTGTTTCTAGACCTCCTCGTCTTCGTCGAGCATGACGACCTTCTTCACCTCATCAGGTTCGCACGCAATCTGGATGGCGAACCAAATTGCAATGAGGGGTGCTCCCACGAGCAGACCCAGTCCGAAACCAAGCAAGAAGTTGATCATAACGATCCTTTAGCCGATTAGAAACGGCTATCTCTGCATCACCTTTTGTTATAAAATTTGGTGTTACAGACATAGCTACTGCCAATGGAATTTGAGAGGAACCTGCCGCCAGCCATGTGTGTACATCGCCAGCGGTCAGGTTCTTTCTCCTCCTGTCACTCCTGGTGAGTGACCTCCTCCTTTTTTGCCTCTTCGTGGAGCACGGCCACGAAAAACCAGTCAGGAAACTGCCATGGCCGCGCGAATCCCATCTTGGCATTCAACCAGGCAGCCCGCTCCGAGTCTGTCTGAACATCCCTACGGATCGACATCAACACCGTCTCGGGTTTAGCCGGATCCGCCATGAATGACAGGTTACAAAGGAGATGGATAGTGAACTCCGTCTCCTCCAGTGTCATGGTTCTTGCCAGGAGCCCACGCAACACGTTGCGGATGATCGGTTCTGCCACGCGCAACCGGAACGCGTACATTTCAGCGTCGCTCTTCTTCCCCTGAACGACGTTGTCGTTCAGCAGGTTGCACTGGTTTTCCAACCGCGCAATCTGCTGGCGATAGCTCTTGGCCATCATGAACATGATGCCCAAGCAGAAGGCGAGTGTAGTCACGAAACCGACGATGAACCCGTTGTAGTGGAAGGGGTGCATAACAATCCTGGGTTGGAGGCTTCTTCGCTGACTGAACACAGCTTACAAAATGCTGTGCCAATCATTGATCTATCGCCCCTCCCATAGAAGCTGTTGACTCCTGTGGGAAGAGCGATAAAAAGCTAACAAAAAAAGACCCTGTTGGGTCATTTCCGGGAAACCGTTCGACGTGAATCGAAGGGAACGAACCGCTGTCGCGCGGTATTGTTTTGAGTGTTGATATCGGAGACTGCCTGGCTCCGTCCTGAGCGAATCACCGGGTGGTGAGTCGAAGGATAAATTGTCAAATAGCCCGCTCAACGTAGCTGAAATTGGGCATTTTGTCAAGCCCTTGTATACAGCCTTATTTTCCTTGTCGTGCTCGCAACGATTTGCTAAAATAACAGCTGTAAAGATTAACAACTAAAATGGACACTATGAAAAAAATCCATCTATCATTAGGTGCCATCGTGGCTGCGGGCTTACTTACCATCGGCGCCGGCTGTTTTAATACTACAACAACTCCGACCACTACTAACCAACCTGCCAAGACTACGGTGACAAACACCGCCAAAACTGCGGACACAGCAACCACGACGGTTACTTTTAATGCTACCGCTTCCAACTCTGCCGTCGAGAGTGATGCCAACGGACAGTGGGCAACAACCGCCACAGCTTCATCTGAATATGGTTCCGATTCTTGGTCAGCCGAACAAGTGACTAAAGCACCTAATGTAGACAGCTATGGAGATAATGGTTATGCCTGGGCTCCACTTGAACTAAATAAAGGTGAAGAAACTCTGGAAGTCACCTTCACCAAAGCGGTGAATGCAGTTGGTCTACGCATTTTAGAAAGTTATGGTGCTGGTACCGTTACACTGGTTGAATTAAAAGATATTGACGGGAACTATTACACTGCTTGGGAAGGGACCGACACCACCAGTGGTTTAGATTACCTCCAGGTTCCAGTGACACTCACAACGTATGAAGTGAATGGGGCTCGCATTACCCTCGACACTACGTTGTCCCCAGAGGAGTGGGTCGAAATCGATGCCGTCCAGTTAGTTGGTCAATAGACTCTACCTAACTATTCAAACAGCTTTACCCCCCCTGCCCTCCCCTCTACCTCATTATACACACTTCAAACCAAGAACTTATCTTGGTCTAAAGTGAGTCCCCGATGTGTGCAGCCATCGGGACTCCTCCAGTTACGCGACCACCACCGGGTGGTTTTGGCCAAAGCGGACGTGCGGCAGAGTTCCTGCCACCCAGCGCCCCTCGTGCCAGTTACCCGGCCGAGCCCGCTGTTCGTCTACCTTGACGTAGACCGTCGCGAGGTCAAGGTCATCACGACTCCAGGTATCCGTGACCGTAAACGCTGCACCGCTGATCAGTTGACCAAACAGCTTCATAGAGCCCCCATGAAATTAGGCGAGATCAGTTATAGACCAAATTGAAAATAAGTGCAAGTAGGATTGGATCCTATTTATTGCCTTTACGATACAGCAGGTATTGGATCAACAGCGCTACAATCGCAGCTAGCGCAACCACTCCACCAAATATCAGCGCCACCCCTGCATCCTCAATCAGTGCAAAGATAATCACAAACAGCAGGACGGCAACGGCGCCAACTGGCCCTCTCCAATCACGTGGCGGTTTAGTCACAAGCCAACCTTACTGACCGTAAGTTTGGGTAAGATGACCACCGATCTTCTGCTCCAGCTTTTTCATGCTGGAATACACAAAGGCATAAATCAACAAGCCACCAAACAAGGCTTGTACCCACAGGGCTGGGAAGGCGGGGAACACCTTAATCACAGAGTTATCCTTCATCAGACGAATGCCAGAACCAATAAAGCTTGATTGCTTAACAATCAACATGGAACCAACAAAAGTTTTGCGCACAAAATAGGTATACTCTGGAAATTTCTGGGTGAGCTCGGCTTGCAACGCTTCAATACTCACTGGTTTTTTGACTTGGATATCCATAAGATCATTTAGTTATTTACTATCCCATGATAGTCGATTGATTACAGAACGTCAACGCCGTCGCTCTAGTTCAGCTAACACTACTGTGAGCGTCACACCTTGCTGGGTCAGTAACACCAACAGATGGTAAATCAAATCAGCGACTTCTTCCGTCAGACGCTGTGGTGTTTCCGTCAAGGCGGCCTTGACCACCTCCGCTGCCTCCTCAATCACCTTAGCCACAATTTTATCTCGTCCAGCCTGAAACAGACTCGTCGTATAGGAGCCAACTGGTAATTGCTGCTGTCTGGCAGTAATGAGCTCGGCGAGTGCATACAAAGAACTCTGGCTACCGGAACCAAAACAAGATACCTGGCCAGTATGACAGGTTGGACCATTTGGACGGGCTTGAATGAGGATAGTGTCTTGATCACAATCAAATGATAGTGACTGCACGGTTAAAGTATTTCCACTCGTTTCGCCTTTCTGCCACAAACGTTGCTTACTGCGACTATAAAACCACACCTGGCCAGTGGCTTTAGTTTTAGCGAGCGACTCCTCATTACTGTACCCTAACATGAGCACTTGGTTAGTGTCGGCGTTTTGAATAATAGTTGGAATGAGATTCATACGTGTAATGATTGTTTAATCTGAGTAATGGTTAGCTCTCCACTATGGAGCACTCCGGCCACCAGAGCTGCACTGACGTTAGTTTGATCAAACACGTCCTGAATATGCTGAACCGTACCGACACCACTGGAAGCAATCACCGGAATAGTGACTTGGTTGTTAATCGCCTGTAACAGGGATAAATCATATCCTTGGCGGGTACCATCGCGATCCAGTGAGTTCACTAATAACTCACCGGCTCCGGCTTGCTCCATCTGTTTGGCAAACCCTACAGCATCCACACCCGTAGCTTCCCGCCCACCGTTGCTAAACAATTCCCAAAATTGACCGTTCCATTTTGGATCTAATGACACCACAATGCACTGAGCACCAAATTGCTCACTCGCTGCTTTAATCAGATTTGGATTACTCATAGCAGCTGAGCCGATTGAGACTTTATCGGCACCAGCCAACAGTAACGTTCTCATATCTTCAAGTGTACGGACTCCCCCGCCAACGCAAAACGGAATCGACAACGTTTCGGCTACCCGCTGCACTAGACTATAGAGTGTGTCTCTCTGTTCTACACTGGCCATAATATCCAAGAACACTAGTTCATCAGCGCCTTGGTCTTCATAACGCTTCGCCAACTCGACGGGATCACCTTGGTCTTTCAAATCGGTAAAGTGTGTCCCTTTGACTACTCGCCCATTAGCGATATCTAAACAAGCAATGATCCGTTTACTAAAACCCTTAGGTTGTAATGTTACTTTACCTTCATATAAGGCTTTACCCACAATCACACCAGCAAACCCTAATTGCTTAGCTTGTTCAATATCATCGTTACTACTGACTCCACCAGACACGACCACCTCAAACCCCTGATCTCTCACCAACTGACACAAGGCAAAATTTGGTCCGGTTAACATCCCGTCTTTAGAAACATCCGTGACAATGATCGTTTTAAGTTGATACGGTTTAAAGATTGCTAATGATTCTTGTAACGATACTCCTCCACTGACTATCCAACCGTCGATGGCAACACTATTATTTTTGATATCCAGACCCACTACTACTCGATCACGGCCATAACGCTTAATCAGTTGACTCACTAGTTCAGGTTGTTTGACTGCGGCTGTACCCAAGATCACCCGATCGACACCATTATCTAAATAGTATTTAGCAGTTTCCACTGTCCGAATACCGCCGCCCATTTCAATCCTTAGTTGGGTTTGTTTCACCAAGTCTAAGATGATCTGTTGGTTCACCGGTTTACCCGCTTTAGCCCCATCTAAATCTACTACATGTAACCACACTGCTCCTTGCTGCTGAAACTGCAGAGCGGTAGCAATCGGATCCGCTGAATACTCCGTCACCTGACTATAATCCCCTTGCTGCAAGCGCACACACTTACCATTGAGTAAATCAATAGCTGGGATGACTTGGGTAGGCTGCAATTGACCGCTTGTGCAGAACTGCTGTAACAACTGCTGGCCTAATGCACCGGATTTTTCTGGGTGAAACTGCACCCCAAAAAAATTGTCTTGAGCAATCATGCTCGCAAACCACTGGCCACCATACTGCGCTCGACTAAGCGTGTAACGTGGTGCTGTCTCGACATAATACGAGTGCACAAAGTAATAACCGTTATTCCAACCCATCTGCGGCACTGGCTGATCAGTCTGGAATCTGACCACTTTACCAGGAATCACCCCTAAACATGTCGTGTCATCTTCTGCAGATTGTTCTAACAACAACTGCATCCCTAAACAGATGCCCAAAAACGGCTGAGTTAACGTCGGAATGATTTTATCTAAACCAGTCCGCTTTAATTCTGCCATAGCTGGTTTAGCGCGCCCTTGGCCAGGAAAAATCACTTTATCGGCAGCTTCAATCACGGCTGGATCGTTGGTCACAACACACGCTTGACCAAGCCGGGTTAGAGCCGAGACCAGCGAGGCAATATTGCCGGCTTTGTAATCAATAATTGCAATCATAAGCGTCCTTTCGTGGAAGGCACTAGTAAACGTGTGCGTTGGTCTACACGCACGGCAATGCGTAAAGCGCGCGCAAAGGCTTTGAAAATTGCTTCGGCTTGGTGGTGACTATTCTGACCGTAACGCAAGTGAATATGAATATTCGCTTGTAGGTAATCAGCCAACGACTTGAAAAAGTGTTCAAACAACTCAGTGGGCATATCACCAATCTGGTCGCGTGAAAACTGGACGTTCCACACGAGATACGAGCGACCGCTCAAATCGAGCGCCACTTCTGCCAAAGTTTCGTCCATTGGCACCATAAAACCGTAACGTTCAATCCCGCGCTTATTCCCTAACGCTTTAGCTAAGGCCATACCCAATACAATGCCGGTATCTTCTACCGTGTGGTGCTCATCCACATTCAAATCGCCCTGCGTTACGATGGTGAGATCAATTAAAGAATGTTTGGCGAACAGCTCCAACATGTGGTCAAAGAACCCAATCCCGGTATCAATCTGGTATTTACCGGTACCGTCCAAATTCAATTTCACGGTCACATCCGTTTCGGTCGTTTGACGTTTTACGCGAGCGGTTCTGATGGCAGATTTCATAAGGGTAAATCAGTTAATGATGGGTAAAAAGTGATTCCCAGGGCGTCGGCACACTGCCGATCCGTCGGGCGATCTCCACACAGGAAGGTAGCGACGTAATCCACAGCATAGTCACAAAATAGGGCGTCGATTAAGCCCGTTTTTGGCTTGCGACAGGTACAATCTGCAGTTGGTAAGTGGGGGCAAATTAAAACCTCTGCAAAAGTAACACCAGCCGCTTTACAGTGTTGTATAATCAGCTCCTGACAAGCAGCAAATTTTACTTGTGGAAACGCGACTGTGCCCAAACCGTCCTGGTTACTAACCATGACCAGGAGATAGCCTTGAGCCTGCAAACCTTGTAGAGCAGGAATCACACCAGGTAATAGCCGAACATCCTTCACATCATCCAACTGTTTGGTTGACTCTGGTTCATATACTAAAGTGCCATCCCGATCGAATAAGGCAATCCGTTGCGGCTGGCGCTGCAAAATCACTTGTTGATAGACATTGATAAAGCGACGCATCTGTGGCACGGTACCAATCGATACCCGCAGCGTGCCGGCAATACTGGGATGACGTTGCAGTCGCAACCGGTAACCGGCTTGCTCTAAACGTTGAGCTACGTGTTCAGCTTGGTCTGGTTTAAACAACACAAAATTAGCTTGCGATGGATAATATTCAATACTGTTCTTCCGGAAGAATAACTCTACTAAGGGCTTAGCTTGCTGCATCACCTCCTGCACATAGCTGGTGACGTAGCTCGTATCGGCTAACGCTACCCGCACCGCCGTTACTCCAGCACTATTGAGATCATACGGACCCATGATTTTTTTTAATTCCTGAATGTACGTGCTATTGGCCACGATATAACCCATCCGGACACTAGCCAAGCCAAACGCTTTCGAGAAGGTTCGCGTGACGATGATGTTCGGATACTGTGTCATCAAAGGAATAGCGGTGACGCCGGAAAACTCTGCATAGGCTTCATCAATTAAGATGATAGTATTAGGATTCGTTTTAGCTAATGCCTC
Source organism: Candidatus Kerfeldbacteria bacterium (assembly GCA_016207285.1). Taxonomy (GTDB): domain Bacteria; phylum Patescibacteriota; class Patescibacteriia; order UBA9570; family UBA9570; genus UBA9570. Next base: position 10,938 of record JACQPW010000048.1, read on the forward strand.
AATGGTCAGCAATGGCGTCAGTGCTCCTGTCGGGTTATTGGGATTACAAATCACGATCAACTTTGTGTTAGGTTTGATCTGGCGTACGATGCAGGCACCCTGAATATCCGCACACTGTTTGAACATCGCAAAACTGGGTTCGGGCAACACCACACCATCACCCACCTCGACGAAAGCACGAAAGATTAAATCAATCCCCTGATCTGATCCATTCGTAACGAGAATAGAACTACCCGGTACCTGCACATAGTTACCGACTTGTTCGGCTAGATCGCCATATTCTGGATAGCGCTGTAACCCAGTGGTGGCAATAGTGCGCTCATTAAAATCTAACAACACTCCACGATACGCTGCCCTGCCATCAAGCGGTGGATTATATGAGCACATTTGTTGAATCCGTTTTAGCACTAAGTTTTTCATAATCTTATTTGCATAGCTCGTTTGTGGGCTGTTAATCCTTCCAGTTCAGCTAGTTGTAGCACCGTCGGGGCTAAGGCTAAGGCTCCGGCCTTGGTCACCGTTTGAAAAGTGACTTGTTTCTGAAAACTGGCTACCGACACCCCGCTGTAGGCTTTGGCATAACCATACGTCGGTAAGGTGTGATTGGTACCGCTGGCGTAATCTCCGGCGGATTCACAAGCGTATTCACCCACAAATACTGAACCGGCGTTGCGAATCTTGGCTGTATAACGTTCCGGGTTCAGACATTGCAGCAATAAGTGTTCCGGTGCATAGTCATTAGCAAAGGCAATCGCCTCTGCCACAGAACCCACCACTAGACTGAAACTGTTCTGCAAGGCTTGCTCCGCAATCGTCCGTCGTGGCAAGGTGCGGACTTGTAACTCTAATTCCAAATTAACTTGTTTGGCTAAGGCCAGACTAGTGGTCACCAATACCGCTTGCGAATCGGCACCATGTTCTAGTTGCGCTAATAAATCAGCGGCAATCACCTCTGGTTTAGCCAGCTCGTCGGCAATTACGAGCACTTCCGTTGGACCAGCCGGCAGATCAATCGCCGCTCCAGCTGGATCCGCCGCCACCCATTGTTTGGCGGCTGTCACATACGCATTGCCTGGGCCAAATAGCTTGGCCACCTTAGGAATCGTAGCCGTACCGTACGCCATGGCAGCAATAGCTTGCGCTCCACCCACTAAAAACACCTGCTCAATCCCACAGAGCTTGGCAGCATAAGCGATCAGAGGGTTTAAAGTGCCATCGGGTTGGGGCGGTGTGCACAGCATAATTTCTTTGCAACCAGCCAGTTGCGCCGGGATTGCTAACATCAATACCGTGGATACCAGTGGTGCACTGCCACCCGGTACATACAACCCCACCCGATCAATAGCGCGCGGTTCACTCGTGCACAGCACACCCGGCATGGTTTCTACCGTGATCGCTTGCGGCATCACCGCCTGGTGAAAAGTAGTGATGTTTTGCTTGGCAATGGCTAAGGCTTGTTGCACCGCAGCCGTAACCGGGACGTTGTTAGTTAAGTCCGCCCGCAGATTAGTTAAGGTGACGCCATCAAATTGCTTGGTATAGTCGAACAAAGCACGATCACCGTTGGCTTGCACGGTACGAATGATCTGCTCGACCTGACGGGTAATAGTCGTAAAATCAATTTGGGCACGCTGCGTAGTAGCAGCTGCACGATTAGTAATAATCTTCATAAGACATATTGCTTAATAAAGGTTTGTTGCGATTGAGTGAGGTTGGTCGGAGCAATCAACACTGCTTCTGATTGATAGACGGTGACGATCGGTGTTAAATCATGCGCTGCTAAGGTTGTACCGGTTTGGGTGAGATCACAAATGGCATCGGCAATATCCAGTTCTGGTGCTGCCTCCACGGATCCGCTCATCTGCACAATTTTGGCATACAAGGCAATAGAATCGAGATAGTGCTGCAAACTATTAGGATAGGATGTCGCAATGCGCTTCCCTTGCAGCTGTTCAATGGTCGTGATCTGGCTGATGTTCGGCACGGCGATCACTAAGTTGCAACTACCAAAGCCCAGCGGTTGCACCGTTTGTACGGGCCGCAGCTGTTCGCGCAAGACGTTATTGCCCACGATGCCAAAATCGACGATGCCACGCTCAACATAACGCGGAATGTCACTTTGCCGCAGCGTGACTACTTCCACATCGGCGTTAAGACATGGAGCAATCAGAGTGCGCGCCTCCGGTGTGAAGCGTAATCCCCACCTAGCCAGTAATTGCCAGCTATCCGTTTTCAGGCGACCTTTTTGTTGAATGGCAATGCGTAGTTTCATAAACGATGACAGTTGGTAAAAATAAAAACCCGTCTGGGTGAAAGACGGGCAGTTACGGGCTAAGGATGCGCTGTGGCGTTATGCCAACAGCAGCCGGTAACTACCCCGGCGATGATGGTTGTTTAAGCTGTTATTTACGACGTTTTTCATAGGAATCATTTGTACCAGCATGCTAACACGTTAATACAAAGACTGTCAACCCCCTACTGTTGAAACTGCACTACCCCACCAGCTACACACCCGTTGGTGCCCTGAATAAGCAGGGTTCCTACCAGTTGCGCTTCCGATACGGCTGTGAGATTCAGTGTGCCCATCAAGGTAAAGGGCAGGCTAGTGATTGGATCAATCGCCACCCCCAGATAGAGGTTCGGAACCGAGCTGTATTGGTTCGTGTCCATAGTTTGGGTTAATTGCACACCACTGGGTGCGCCAACAAACGTTAGGGTCATCGGTAATGGCCCTCCGCCGGTAACCGTTAGATTGGCATTGCCAATGGGCAGATTAAGCTGGCTCGGAGACAATACCGTGCTGCCACAGACCAGCGGTCCATAGTTCAGTGTCCAGCTACCTTGACCAGGAATATACAGCGGCGGCACCGTTGGGGTTTCTAATGCCATCGTTAACGGATATTCCCCCACACAGCTATCCCCTGTCACGTGTAACGTTCCCGTCATGTGCTCTTGATCAGTCGCAGTAAACTTCCATTGCACCTCACCATACCCATCTAACAAGGGAAAAGAATAGGTTGGGCTTTCATAATCGGTGGCTTGATACTGTAAGCGATACAGACCAATGGCGTTATCATCAGTAATTAAATTAGCCGTAAAGCCATAATCTGACATGGCTAGTTGGACTTGCCCACTGGCACCCACGGCCGCAAAAGAATCGATCGAACAATTTAAATTGCTGGTGTCCGCAGTCATGGTGTAGCGCCAATAGCCGTTAGTGGGATAGACCGTAGTGGGATTATCGGGCAATCCCAGTGCCATGATGGCGCTGTAGGGCAAACTGGGCGGTTCTAAACCACCAATCGGCTCTCCACCCAACTCCACACCCACATACGGTAAGGGACGGATATCTTCTATTAGACGACACGGTTCAGCCGTATAGGCTAATGGTCGTTCTTCACCCGTAGCAGTGATGGTATAAAAACTTAACTCTGCCGGTACAGAGTTATTGAGCCAGTTAATCTCACACGTCGATTGTGCTGTATCTGGTGTCACTGCAATCGTCACTGTGTCCGTCACTAACAACCATGGGTCAGCGGTAGTACTGTCTACCGTGTTCGTGTTCAGTATTGTCCCGCGATACCAATAGGTTGTCATGCCGAATAATAGCAACAGCACCAGTAACACCACTAACCACCACTTGCTTTGTTTTTTGTTCATAGATAGGTACTCAGTTATATTGTCCGCTAATCCGACAAGATAGTTTCAATGGTATCAACCCAGTCGGCTTCAGATCTTACCCCGACCAACTTGGTGCCGTTCACAAAATAAGTTGGAGTAGCGTTCAGTCCGGCTAGTAAGGCTTCATCCAAATCGTGTTGCACTTCTACTGCCGTCTGGCTTGCTGCGACACAGTCATTAAATTGAATGAGGTCAAGGTTTAACTGTTCAGCTAAGGTTGCAAACAGGCCAGCTTGTGCCAGGTTGTCCTGCTGTTCGAACAATAAGGCGTTGTATGGCCAAAATTGATTTTGCTCATCGGCACACTCGGCAGCTTGTGCAGCCGCTTCAGCCTGAGGGTGCGTATAGAGTGGAAAGTCACGATAGACAAACAAGAGATCATCCGGATACCGCTGTACCAAGTTCACCATGATCTCCTCGGCAGCCTTTGAGTAGGGACACTGGTAGTCAGCGAACGAGATAATGACTATGGGGGCGGCTGGATTGCCAAGCGTTGGATCATCACCAGCGGTTGGAATAAACGGAGTCCCGGCCGTAGTACGTGTCAATGTTTGCGGAATGGATGAAGCGTTCTGAATAGGTCCTTGGCGCGCAATGTACAGCAATAAAGCAATAAACCCAAGGATCACTAGACCGATGACTACTAATAATGCCCCAACGATTTTTTTATACATACAGCCTGGCTTGATCCTTTATACCACTTAACACACGAGTTTGATACCTTCTACAGCAGTGGTTGTGAAATGCTCATAAAATATCCACTGATGTAGTTAAACGTTCCGGTTAATAACGCCAAGCCGATCAAGAGAATCACCACTCCAGCTAAGCGATGAATCCATACCAGATATTTACTGAAACGCTTGAGTAATGGTAGCAGCTTTTGTAAGAAAAATGCAATCAACAAAAATGGCACCGCTAAGCCCAGCGCAAACATCAACAGTAATAAGACGCCTTGTGTGGAACCTCCAGAAAATGTCGCCAAAAATAGAATGGAGGCAAGAATCGGTCCAACACAGGGTGTCCAGGATAAACCAAAGGTCGTGCCAATCAGAACAGCATTCAGTGATTGCCAGCGCGATATCTTTCGTGGTGTGGTAGGCTGGACTTGCTTGTACAACCAAGAAAACTTGAATACTTCCAGCATATGTAACCCAAATAGTACCAGCAATATTCCACCCACCACTTGTAGTTTTGTTTTATACAACGCCAGCCAGCCACCGATCGTACCGGTAACTAGACCAAGCACCATAAAGACAGCGATAAAACCAAGGACAAATAAACTGGCATACCACACCACTGCCCATCTCCTCTGTCCATTCGTTTGTTTTAGTTCCGTGGTGCTGACACCAACCACATAACTTAGATATGAAGGGACAATCGGTAAAATACAGGGCGATAAGAAAGTGATCGCTCCAGCCAAAAAGGCAACGCCCAGACTGACGTTGCCTTCGGCAGCTGCTACCTGAATGAAATCAAACATGCGTTATTGCACGTACTGGTCAAGTGCTTGTTGGAGTTGCGCGTAGGGTAAGGCTCCAGAGAGTGGTGCCAGCACGTTGCCATCTTTATCGACAATGACACTGAATGGTGTACCTTGTCCACCTAATGACTGGGCTTCTTTAGCTTCCTGACTGACCACGTCCACATACTTGTCATTTTCAACACAGTCAGCAAAGGCGGTACGATCTAAACCAACATCATCGGCCATAGTAAATAGCTCACTGTCTTCTAAGCCATTGTTGGCTGGCGTACGTTCAAATAGTAAATCGAGATACTCCCAAAACTTACCTTGTTCGTTCGCACACAGTGTCGCATTAGCTTCACGTGGTGCTTTGCTGTGTAAGCTGGTGAGTGGAAGATGTTTATACGCCCACCGGACTTTGCCATCATAGTCCTGCAGTACTTGTTGCATGGTAGGATGAAATTTCTTACAGAATGGACATTCGGTATCGGAATATTCAACAATGGTAATATCTCCAGTACCACGAATGCGCCCTGAATCGAAAGCTGCCAAGTCTATTTTACCTGTGGGTTGTGTTTTTGTGGTCGTTACCTCAGGCGTTTTCGTAGTTGTAGTGGTGCTGGCAGTAGCAAAGTCTACCCCTTTAAACATCATCACGACAAGAATCACGAAACCAATAGCAAATATGATGCCACTGGTCACAACTACTCCAGCAAAAAAGGCGAGGCGAGGTGGTAATTGCGTCAACACACTTTTAACTGGCTGTGATTGCTTTGGTGTGTCCAACTGTTGTGGTGCATCTATAATCATAATGAATGATCTTTATGAATTAATTATTCTATTGTTTTCTCAGGACCTTTATTGTAAAAGGCTTGAGTAAACGTTTTGATACGTTCGGCATCATATTGGTCAAATGCATCCAACCGCGTCCAGGCTGTGAGCGCATAGGTGGTATCAAGCTTTGGATTGGGCATCAGCAGCATTTTTTTATTCTTGCTTTGCAACTCCGTAAACAGACTTTCCAGTTCTGATAAGTTGGTAATTTTATCTGGCTGATAGTGCACGATGATACCACCGTGCTCCAAGTTATGAATCTGATATTGTTCTTCTACGTAATCCACCTGAATCCCCCAATCTTTTTCCCAATCACTGCTATGCCAACCAGAGGTGGGTGGGTTGGAATTGTACTCTGGGTGTGCTTCATCCAACGTAATATGCTCTCGACCTTGATTGGTAAATTCTATACCGGGTAAATTCTTGTTGTACTGTTGTACTATGTAGGCAGTTATTCCAATAACAACCAGAATAATCAGGATAACTGCACACCACAGTGTTATTTTCTTTCTCATATTTATCTACTATACATGATAGTATATCTTCGGGCAAATAGAACAGAGCAAATGATACCTACAGCTAACAGGATCAGGCTAATCCCCTGAGCAAAGTACCCATAGGAAAACCAGTATTCACTATTTGGATAATCTCGCACTAACTCTATGATAAACCGGTTCAAACCATAAAATGCTAGCGCTACCCCAAATAGTGTTCCGGGTTTGTGCAGATATCCTTTACGATGTGCCAGCCGGATGATCGCAAAACCGATCAACAGCAACAGAGTTTCGTAGAGCTGAGCGGGATGGCGGGGAACATCGCCATTCACAATCATACCCCATGGCAGTGAGGTGGGAGATCCAATTTCTCCCCAAGATATTAAATCGCCAATCCGACCAATCGCCCAACCCAGCAGAATATAGAGCATGCCAGCATCTAGCCAACGTAGCACTGGTTGTTTTTTCACCTGCAAAAAAATCATCGCTCCTATTAATCCACCCAGCAAACCACCGAATGACACTAGACCTCCTTCCCAAACCTTCAATACATCGAAGACTGAATCATACAACTGGATATTGAGAGCTACATACAATATGCGAGCACCAACGATACCGCCAAGTACACCCCAACATACCGCCGTATCAAGGAAGTCGACAGGTAATTTCTGCTGTTGAGCAAAGACACGTAGTCTCCAGTAGGCTAAGGCTATTCCAATCACCATCAACAACGCATGAGTTGAAATGGCCAGCGGTCCGAGATGAATAAATTCGATAGGTTGAAATGTGATCATGATTAATGACTATTGGGTTTTAATGATAAAGTTTGGGCCAACAAAATGCATCCGGTCAAAGGTTGTATCTGTTTTTGGTAATATTCCAGCTACAATAATGTTATTACCAAAAAATCCTTGGATCGTATCACCTGGTTTATTGAATAACTGTTCTGCCTGCATGAGACTAGCTTCTTCTGTACCAAGGTAAATTGATTGATAGGTAATCCCATCAATCATCACCGTTGAAAAGCTATTCTTCTTCGCTAACAAATCGGTAAATTCCACTGGCACTTGTGTCACTGACAATGCCGTTACAGGATAAAACAACTTTAACTCATTACCAACCATGGCTGTAATGAACTCAACGCCTAAGGTTTGTTCCAGTGTTACTATTTCCTGTTCGGTTACAGTTTTGACCGTTGGGGTTTCGTCTTCCATACCACTACTTAGTCTGGCAAATTCTAAAAATACTCCCGTAAAAACTATAACCAAGAGTACTGGAGCAAACAGAGAGATGTAATTTCTTTTTTTTGGTCTGAACCAGCGCAGCAACAAGGCATTGCCGACAACTGAAATTGAACTAAACGCCATGGCCAAACCAGCTAACTCCGGCTTCAGTACTAACCCAAAGACCACAAATACGCGGGCTGCGATTGGTATGCCAATGACATTATAGAACAACGCAAAGAATAAATTTTGTTTAATTTTCCCCATGGTTTCTTTAGCCAACTGTAAGGCCGTCACCACGTCATTCAAATCACTCTTCATCAAAATGATCCCACCGGTTTCCATCGCCACATCGGTACCAGAACCCATCGCAATACCTAGATTTGCTTGCGCCAGAGCGGGAGCGTCATTAATACCGTCTCCGACCATAGCAACCCGCTTACCAGCTTGTTGCAGTTTTTTGACTTCATTGGCTTTGTGTTCCGGCAATACTTCCGCTAACACATTCGTAATACCCACTTGCTGAGCAATCGCTTGAGCCGTGCGTTGATTATCGCCGGTCAACAAATACGTATCAATTCCTAGCTGCTGCAACTTGGCGATAGCTTCGCGCGATGTCTCTTTAACGGTATCCGCGACAGCCACAATGCCAAGTAGGTCTTGAGTTGTTGCAAGCATCATCGCGGTTTTGCCCTGCTCTTCTAGACGCACTAATTTACGTTGCACTTTATCAATCGATAAGTGCAAGCGTTCAGTCATCAATTTACGATTGCCAAAATAATACCGTATTCCATCAATCGTTCCCTCGACGCCATGCCCAGGGATAGCCTGAAACTGTTGGACTGTTTTGAGTGTCACAGTTTCCTCTTGGGCATAACTATAAATGGCTTCGGCTAGTGGATGTTCGGATAACTTTTCTAAACTTGCTGCGATCGCTAATAGTTCACTATCATCCGTCAGCCCTGCACTCACAATTTCAGTGACCTGTGGTTTGCCTTTCGTAATTGTGCCGGTCTTATCAAACACAACAGTTGTGACCGAACACGCCGCCTCCAGTGGTTCACCGCCTTTAATCAGGATACCATGTTCCGCACCCTTGCCCGTTCCCACCATTAAAGCGGTTGGGGTGGCTAGGCCTAAGGCACACGGGCAAGCAATCACAATCACCGCTGTAAACGCCATCAACGCAAAGGTTAACTCGGCACCAAGTAAAAAGTACCAGACTGCAAACGTAATCAGAGCAATGACAATCACAATCGGAACAAACCGGGCTGAAATGCGATCAGCGAAATTTTGAATCGGCGCTTTTGAGCCTTGGGCTTCCTCAATTAAACGAATAATCTGGGCTAACGCTGTGGCACTGCCCACTTTAGTTACCTCACATTCAAAGCTCCCAGTTTTATTAATCGTTCCACCAATCACATTATCGCCAGTTTGTTTCTCGACCGGCAAACTCTCACCCGTGATCATCGATTCATCTACCGCTGATGATCCAGTGACGATTTTACCATCCACTGGCACTTTTTCACCCGGGCGAATGATTACTCGATCGCCCTGTATCACATCGGCAATCGGAATATCTTGGGTAATGCCGTCACGAATCACCCGAGCAGTGGTCGCTTGCAAACCCATCAATTTACGAATGGCATCTGAGGTTCTGCCTTTGGTCCGGGTTTCTAACCACTTGCCTAAAATCACAAAGGTAATTAAGAAGGCAGCTGTTTCAAAATACAGTTCTGGTATTTTTGCTCCATCCACTCCAAGCAATGACTGATTGTTTACAGCATAGAGAACAAAATTCACTAAGCTGTACAGATAGGCTGTTGAAGTACCAATGGCGATCAAACTATCCATGTTAAATGTTTTCATGCGCAACGCCGCCCAAGCACCCTTATAGAAACCAGCGCCAATAATGAATTGCACTGGCGTAGTCAATAGTAAAGAAATAATCCCTACATAAGGTAACAAGAGCGCTGCTCCAGGAATCCAACCGAAGAAATCAAACAACATGAAATAGACCATTGGTAAGCTTAAGATCATGCTCACTAGAAACTTTTTCCAATAGTTTTGAATCGTCTGCTGACGTTTCCGTGTTTCAAATTCCGTGTCTTTAGCATCCACCTCCTGTGCTGTATACCCGGCCTTGGCAACCGCGCCAATCAACTGCTGTAACGTGGCACTGGCTGCATCATAGGTCACTAAGGCTTTTTCGGCCGCAAAGTTGACACTAGCCTGCTGCACACCTGGTACTTTTTTCAAAGACCGTTCAATGATATTGGCACACGACGCACAGTGCATCCCGGATAGCGATAAATTAGCTCGCTGACTGGCATTGTTTGACGATGACACTGCAGGTACGGTTGGCGTGTTGGGCATAATGGCTGCAGGCACAGCAATGAGATTGTTTTGAACAGGATCCAACTGAGCTGGCAAAACAATAGAGATATTGAATGTGTTATGAATTTCGGGGATTGCCTTTGATACTGCCACTGATTCCGTAATCACCTGGGATTCTACAGTCGATTCATACCCAGCTTTGGTAATGGCCGCTTGCACCGCCGCAATATTCGTTTGGGCATCGTCCATTAAAGCGGTAAATATTCCCGTCTGATGATTCACCGCGATATCTTGCATACCAGGTAATTCCTCACATTCTGCCTTAATAATTTTTTCACAGGACTGACAAGTCATCCCCCTGACCTGTAGAGTTA
>JACQPW010000050.1 GCA_016207285.1 Candidatus Kerfeldbacteria bacterium
GCTCGGCCTATACCCAGTGGGAAACGTTTAGGACAAAATAGCTCCTGATCGTACCATCCTACAGTAGAGACATGCCGTGGCATGTCTCTACTGGTTTATAGGAATATATGTTATATTATAGCCACATGAAATCATCACTTACCTTATTTGCCATTTCCCCCATCGACGGACGCTATCGGGATGAGGTTAAAAGCTTAGCCCCGTTTTTGTCTGAAGCTGCTTTGATGCGCTATCGGGTGTATGTGGAAGTGGAGTACCTGATTGCCTTACGTAAACTGAAACCGGCCGACCAAAAGTTATTGCGTCACCTCCATGAACATTTTTCTGAACGTGATGCCGAACAGGTTAAAATCATTGAGTTAGAAACGAAACACGATGTCAAAGCTATCGAATATTTCATCAAACGTAAACTGAGCCACACTAAGCTCAAGAAGCAACTTGAATTTGTCCACTTCGGTCTCACCAGTGAGGACGTCAATAACTTGGCGTATAGTCTCATGCTACGCGATGCCTTGCGCCAAGTGTATATGCCGGCGCTGCAACAGTTGATTAAAATTCTCAAACAACAATCTCGTCGCTATGCCAGTTATTCGTTGTTGAGTTTAACTCATGGTCAACCCGCCACTCCCACTACGCTGGGTAAAGAACTGAACGTCTACACCTTACGTTTTCAACGCCAGTACGATCGTTTACGCCACATTAAACTGCTTGGCAAATTTAGTGGTGCCACTGGTAATTGGGCAGCGCTCCAGGTGGCGTACCCCAAAGTGAATTGGCTCAGCTTTAGCAAACGGTTCGTTGAGCATCTAGGTTTAGAGTTTAATCCCGCCACCACCCAAATTGAATCACATGATCGCCTCGTAGAAACCTACCAAACACTGGCACTGGTGAATTCCATCCTGCGTGATTTTAACCAAGATATGTGGTTCTATGTGTCGCGCGGTTTGTTTGTGCAGCATAGTATTGCCGGTGAAGTTGGTTCATCCACTATGCCGCATAAGATCAATCCAATCTTCTTTGAGAATAGTGAAGGCAACAGTGGTGTCGCCAACGCTTTATTGAACCACTTTGCAGAAAAGTTGCCGGTGTCTCGTATGCAACGCGATTTAACCGATAGCACCGTACTACGTAATCAAGGTGTAGCGGTTGCACACAGTCTGCTGGCACTGACCAATACGTTAAAAGCCCTTAGTCGGGTGCAACCAAATAAAGAAATGATGTTGGCAGAGCTCAATCAACACTGGGAAGTATTAGCCGAAGCTATCCAGACCGTGATGCGTAAATTAGGTAAACACACGCCATATGAACAACTCAAACGCTTAACGCGTGGTCAGCAACTTGATCAGACCACCTTACATATTTTTATTGATCAACTTGATATCCCTGAATTGGAAAAAAACAAACTCAAAAAATTGACTCCAGCCACCTACATCGGTTTATCTAAACAGATAGCGCAACTATAGTATGTGTGGTGTCATCGGCATTCACGGTAAAGCTAAAACCAACATCAATATCGACCTGTACGATGGCATGATCGCTTTACAGCACCGCGGCCATGATGCCTGTGGTATGGTGACCTATGATGGGCAGTTCCATACCAAAAAAGCGATCGGCTTGGTGCGCGAAGCTTTCCACTTTTCGACCATCCAACGTTTACAAGGTCATATCGGTTTAGGGTTTATTCGTTATGCCACAGCTGGCGGCATGTCGATTGAAGATTGTGCTCCCTTTACTGTGAACGCACCCTACGGCATCTCGATGGTGTTTAACGGTAATCTGACTAACTTTGCAGCCTTAAAGGAAGAACTCCGTACGAAAGACTTAGTCAGTTTGAATGCGAATAGCGATATTGAGGCGATGCTCCATGTCTTTGCCCAAGAGTTAACCAAACATACCAAGGGTAACTTTCTCAATAACTTATATGCTACCGTTGCATCCGTGCATAAGCGTTGCAAAGGTGCCTATTCTACCTTGGCGTGTATCTCTGGTAAGGGAATGGTAGCGTGGCGAGATCCGTTTGGGATTCGACCATTGTTAATTGGTAAACGGGGTAAAGGCAAAAATGCCGAGTACATTGTGGCATCCGAATCTGTGATGTTTACCATGTTAGATTTTGTTTATGTGGATGATGTCAAACCTGGCGAGGTGGTCTTTATTGATGAGCATAATAAGTTACACCGTAAAGTGGTCACACCTGGCCGTTGGAAACCTTGCTTATTTGAATATGTTTACTTTGCTCGACCTGATTCCATTCAGAATAACATTGGTGTCTATAAGGCTCGTTTACGGATGGGAGAAAAGTTAGCCGAACGTTTAAAACCACATCTTAAAAAACTGCAAATTGATGTGGTGGTTCCGGCTCCATCTACTTCGAACACGGCGGCGCTCGCTTTGGCACAAAGCCTAGGGTTAACCTATCGTGAAGGTTTGTATAAAAATCAGTTTATCGGTCGCACCTTTATTATGTCTGGCAACCGGCGTAAATCTGTCCGGCGTAAATTAAATCCGCAAATTTTAGAAGTCCGGCGGCGTAATGTCTTATTGGTGGATGACAGTATCGTGCGTGGTAATACCTCGCGTGAAATTATCAAGATGCTGCGCGAAGCCGGTGCTAAAAAAGTGTACGTGGTGGCAGCGGCTCCACCGATCGTATCGCCCTGTATCTATGGTGTCGATATGCCCACCCGCCAAGAATTAATAGCTAATCAGGTGGATGGTTCTACCGAGGCGATCCGTAAACATATTGGTGCCGATTTCTTACTGTACCAAACCATTGAAGATTTAATTGATGCGGTGAAGATCGACAAAGGCCCGGTGAAGGAATTCTGTACGGCTTGTTGGACTAAGAAGTATCCAACACCAGAAGCTAAGCCAGCTTTATTACGTAAGATTGAACAACAACGTTTAAGTGACAAATCCTCAGTGCACTGCTAAACATCGTCACTATGCATATTGCCATTATTGGAACCGGAGCACGTGAACATGCCATTGCTTGGAAGCTATCGCTCGATCCAACCGTGCAGTTATTTAATTTTGGTCCAACCCATAATCCAGGGATCGCGGGTCTCTGCCAAGCCGTGGGCATTGGGGATGTCACTGATGTGACGGCCGTATTACAGTGGTGTCAAGAACAAAAAATCGATATCGCGTGGATTGGTCCAGAAGCGCCATTAGCGGCTGGGGTGGTGAATGCGTTAGAGGCTTTTGGCATTGCTTGTATTGGCCCAACCCAACAAATGGCGCGGCTAGAATCATCTAAATCCTTTACGCGTGAATTGTTGGATAAGTACGAAATTCAAGCCTCACCTAGTTACCGGGTGTTCACTAGTATGGATGGTGTCGCCGACTATATGTGGTCGTTGCAAGATGATGTGGTGATTAAACCAGATGGTCTGACTGGTGGTAAAGGGGTGCGGGTGATGGGTGCCCAACTAAAAACACGTGAAGATGCCATGGCCTATTGCTCTGAGTTATTTGCTGAGGGTGCTAAACGGATTGTGATCGAAGAAAAGTTAGTTGGTCAGGAATTTTCCTTAATGAGTTTTTCCGATGGCAAACATTTGGTGCATATGCCAGCGGTGCAGGATCACAAACGAGCCTATGTTGGTGATGCGGGTCCCAATACCGGTGGCATGGGTTCGTACACGGATGCCAATCATAGCTTACCGTTTCTGAATGAGCATGATGTGATTTTTGCGCGGCAAATTAATGAGCAGACTTTGTACGCTATTCAAGAAGAGTGTGGTGAAGAATATAAAGGGATCATTTACGGTGGTTTCATTGCTGTCCGCGGTGGCGTGCGCTTAATTGAATACAATGCTCGATTTGGTGATCCAGAAGTGATGAATATGCTTAGTTTGTTGAAGACTAGTCTGGTGGATATTACTAAAGCGATTGCTGAACGGACATTAGATCAACTGCATGTAGAGTTTGCACCGCTAGCTTCAGTCTGCAAATATGTGGTGCCACAGGGTTATCCAGATAAACCAGTCAGGGGGGAGCCAATTGATATCACTCAAGTGGATCAAGCTAAGGTGCAGTTATTTTATGGAGCTGTTGATCAGACGGAGGGCGGCTTGGTGTTGACTGGTTCCCGCGCGGTTGGTTTAGTGGCTACGGGCACAACGATTGCTGAAGCAGAACAAGTTGTTGAGCAAGAAATTAAAAAGATCACTGGACCGGTGTTTCATCGGGAAGATATCGGCACAGCGGCGCTGATCGATGAGCGCATTACTATGTTACGTAACTTACGTCATGCTTAAGCTTGCAGTATTAGGTTCTACCAACGGTACGGATTTGCAGGCTTTGTTGGATGCCCAAGTTGGGCACCAATTAGGTGAGGCAGAAATTGTTTTGGTCGTGTCTAATAAACCAGCCGCTGGCATTTTAGATAAAGCCCGGCGGGTGGGTGTGGAAGCAGTCTGTATCGAAGCCGCTACCCAAACAGATTTTGAGCACCAGTTACTAAATATGTTGCAGCGGCGCAAAGTGGATCTGATTTTGTTGATTGGTTTTATGCGGATTTTATCCGACGAGTTTGTGCGGCAGTATGATCATAAGATTCTAAACATTCACCCATCACTGCTGCCTAAATATGCCGGTGGCATGAATTTGGATGTCCATGCCGAAGTGCTCAAACAAGGTGATGCAGTCACTGGTTGCACTTTGCACTATGTCACCGAACAGTTGGATGGTGGGCCGATTTATGGCCAAGAGGAGGTAGCGGTGTTACCAGGCGACACACCACAGACACTGAAAATCCGCGTCCAAGCCGCTGAACAAAAACTACTCTTGCGCGCTGTACGTGAGTTAGCGGATAAACCATAAGGTATGTCAGAACCAGTACCAGAGCACCGTCCGGTCATTGCTACGCCTGATGTAATCAATGCCATACTGACGGGTGAAGTTTCTGATCAGGCCGAAGTTACATATGATGATGGTGGGGCGGTGCATGCTCGTCTACAGACCGTCACTGAACAGCTACCCCAGGTTGGTCCAGTAAGTTTAACCGTCGATTATGTACATTTTCGTCAACGCGATGCGGGTGAAGCAGATCATATTCTACTGCAATATGAGCATGGTGATGAGCACATTGCCGAGCTAGAGTTTGAGTTTCCGGCGGATGGAACGGTCATGATGCGCCATCGTTATGTTCAGCCAGCCTATCGTGGCCATCGGATAGGTGATCGTCTATTACAACAGTCTGAAACGATCTTCCAAGCCTTAGCGAATCGGCGAAAACAACCAGTGGAAGTGTGGGAAGAAGTTGGCCAACGTAAGGTGCTGGCCTGGTTGTTACGCAATGGCTATACAGCCCGTGACGAACAGAGTAGGGTGCTTATAGAACAAGTTCAAACCCATCCTGAACAATTTGTGTTTGCAGATGTGAATGGTGCACTCGTTCGTGATGAAGGTATTTTTGCACCGACGACTACCGGGCGTTCCTCGCACGATTTAGTGATGATGCAAGTGCACAAAATTTTACAACCGCCACAGAATCCTAGTCATTGACAAATAGTCCTCTTTCTGATAAGGTGCGGCCACACAGAGGAAGGAGAGACTGTTGTGCGTTAAGCTTCTGCCTCCAGATACATCCCTATTTAAGGCCTATTAGCCCATAATAATGATCTATCTGGAGACACCTTACTACAGGAGTCTCAAAGTCATAAAGACGAGCTAGTCTATAAATAGTGATGCCTTGCGCTGCCTACGGGCATCAAGGGGTACTAGTCAAGCGGATAACCGATCCGGGACCTTTTACCAGACACTTCGGTGTCTCTCATTATTTCGGGCTTATCCCAACCATTTTTTTCTGCCCTCGCTCTTCTCTTGCCCTTAACTTGCTTCACTGCTTGTTAAATAGATCCTTCCTCTGTTTTTCCTAAAGCGCCGCACTATCTGTGCGGTTTTTTAGTTGCTAAAGTTGCCAAAGCGTAGTACAAATACTGTTAACTATGCCCAATATCTCCCTGTGGTTCGATCAAGTCCCGGATCAACTGAAGTACCCTAAGTTGAGCCAGGCAGCCGCAGCTGATGTGGTGGTAGTGGGTGCTGGCTTGGCTGGTATCCTAACGGCTTATCAGTTAGCCAAAGCTGGTAAAAAGGTCATTGTCTTAGAACAGAATCATGTGGCTACGGGTGATAGTGGTTTTACCACGGCGTTTGTGAGCCGCGTGCTTGATGCCGATATTCCACAGTTGGCACAACGGTATGGTTTACCGAAATTGAAAGCAATTTACCTAACCTATGCCGACGCCCAACAACAGTTGTTCGATATTGTCCAACGAGAACAGATTGACTGTGATTTTAAAATGGATCCATCGCAGTGGTATTGCACGCCAGCGGATTGGGCAGTGATTCAACAGTTAGATCCCAAAGCCAAATGGGTTGAGAATTATATCCAGTTCGAGCACGAAGGTTCCTTCCATATTCGGAAGTTCATCTTAGGCTTACTCAATACAACCGTTGGTAAACAGATCAAGATTTTTGAAGAAACAGTAGTGACCGCTATTACTCCAGATGCTAAGAAGGTGCTGGTGACGACATCTGAAGGCAAGGTAGTGGCTAAACAGGTAGTGGTTGCTTCCGGCTTGCCAGCCTGTTTTCCGGAATTACACTCGTTATTTGAAACTCAACTCACGTATGTCATCGCCGCTCGTTATCCAGGCGCCGCACCCATTCCGGATGGGCAATTTTGGGATAGCACCACGCCTTATCATTACTGGCGTAAAACCGATGCCAACACCATCATGTTAGGTGGGGAAGATCGTGCCAGTAGTGCACCACAACCAACTGCCTCACCGTATGATGCCTTAACGGCTTGGTTACATCAGCGTTTCCCAGGAGCGGCTACCGTAACACATACCTGGTCTGGTAGTTTGTTCGAGACCGAGGATGGGTTACCCTATGCGTTACCTCATCCACAACATTCTCAGCAGGTCTTTGTAGCGTGTGGCCTGTCGGGTAATGGGATGGTGGGCAGTGCGGTCGCTGCCCAGTTACTCAGTGGCTATGTACTGGGTGCTATTCCAGAGCATGCTAAATTATTTACTTTGCAACGTACCGGCAAGAAGTTACCGAAACCCAAAGTGCCTGGCGAACTCAAAGCCTGGCTCAAATGGTTACTGCGCGTCGTGCTGGTGGTGGCTTACGCTACAGCGCTCGTGATGCCGGCCATGATCTTCTTTCAAGCGCGTGGCGGTACGGGGTTTTTGGCTGACTTAGATAATCAAACCATTAGCTCATTACTCTTCCCGCTAGTAGGTCTATACGCCTTCACTTTGGTGTGGGCGCAATTTGTGTTGGGCAGTGCTATGTGGTTATGGCGTAAAGTGTTTAGTTGGATTGAACCGTTCCATCGCACCCAAGGATTATTTGCCTTACTGTTCGCTTTCTTACATCCTACCATGATTGCCTATGGCTATGGTTTGGAGCTGTATATCAGTCGAGATTATGTAGCCCCAGAGATGCAGTTGTACCTTTACCTGGGTTACTTCCAGTTGTTGCTGATGGTCTGCACAGTGATCACTGCGCTGCTGCGGAAAAAATCCTTCATGAAAAAGATTTGGCGTTATGTGCATTTTGCCAACTATGCAGTCTTTGCATCGGTTTGGATTCACAGTTGGTTTCTGGGTTCCGATGTTCGTTTCAGTAATTTAAAATATCTTTGGATTGGATACGCAGTGACCGCTGTCCTGACAGTTGGATTACGCTTGTATGATCGTTTCCGGCCGGGCGAAAAAGTAATCGCTAGTGGTGCCTGGGTAAAAGCCGCCACGATTGCTCAAGTACAACCGGGTAAAGCGTACCTGGCTACGATTGGTACCAAGCAACTGGCCATGTTTAATTTTAATGGCAAGTATTACGCCATGGATAACCTCTGCACCCACGCCGGTGGGCCACTCTGCCAGGGTTCATTATCAGGTAGTACGGTCGAATGTCCGTGGCATAGCTCTACTTTTGATATTACCACCGGTGCCGTCATTGATGGTCCAGCCCGTCGGCCACAACGCAGTTACCCAACCAAAGTGGAAGGGGATGTGATTTTTATACAGAATTAACACCTAATCTCCCCAGCCCTCTTTCCTATGCAGGAAAGAGGGAGTTGTTTTAGTATTTTTTGTAGTACCATCCGTAAATCATAAATGACCTCCTCATTATTAAATCTAATAGTCCTAGAC
>JACQPW010000051.1 GCA_016207285.1 Candidatus Kerfeldbacteria bacterium
AAGCTGGACTCCACTGTGCCTACCGTGTTGATCATGGGTGGTGGTACCGGCGCCCAAGCGATTAATGACTTAGTTTCTCCTGAATTAGTAGAGTTTACAAATGTAATTCTGGTCACAGGGCCAAATAAATCTTCAGCGTCTTCAGTGGAACTTCAGCGTTCTCAGCGATTCCATGGAGTCGAGTTATTGAAAGAAAATTTTGCCGAAGCATTGCACAAAGCAGACTTGGTGGTGTGCCGAGCAGGGTTCGGCACGATCACTGAACTGGCTGCTGTGGGCAAAGCGAGCATCCTTATTCCCATCCCACAGTCACATCAAGAAGCGAACGCCGGATTGTTAGTACACAAGCAGGCAGCTGTTGTGCTCCAGCAAGATCAATTAACTCCAGCTAAATTGGTCGATGCAATCAAAGCTACCTTCAAGGTTACTGCCAGTTTGGAAGAGAATATTAAAACTATTTTTCCAGTCAACGCTACTATCACCTTATGTCAGATCATCGAGCGCCTCGGCAATTCAAGTCGATAGCCCAGTTACATACTTTTTTAAAAGAGCGCGATCCTAAACCTGGTTCTAGTTACTCGCTAGAGCGCATGCAGCAAGCGGCCGAACGGTTAGGTCATCCAGAGCGACAGTATAAAGTGGTGCATGTCGGTGGCACTTCCGGCAAAGGCTCTACCTGCACCATGATTGCAAGTATTCTGGAAGCGGCCGGTTATTCGGTTGGCCATTACACCTCACCGTCATTGGTATCACCGTTGGAGCGCTTAGTCGTTAATCAAAAAATGGCGACTGAATCCGTAGCCTTGCGTTTGGTTAATCGTCTGTGGCCAGTCTTGGTTGATTTGAAACTGAGCCACTTTGAATTTTTTACGATCTTAGCCTTACAGTACTTTGCCGACCGTCGAGTAGACTACGCCGTTGTTGAAGTGGGGGTGGGTGGCCAGTATGATGCTACCAATATTGTCCAACCCACGGTGGCAATAGTGACGACCGTTGGTCTAGATCACACCGCTTTGTTGGGAAAAACCTTACGGAGCATTGCCGATCACAAACAAGCGATTATTAAATCGGGCAGTATCGGTTTAACTGGTTCCAAATTAATTAAGCGGGGGCGCTATGTGAATGTTGATTCCGCCAAACATATTCAACCAACCCTGACGACGACAACCTTCGATTTCGGTAAAATGAAACGGATTGAACTAAGCACTGGCGGACGTTACCAAGTGCGTAATGCTATTCTAGCTATTGAAGCTGCCCGGGCGTTAGGGATTGCTGAACCCGCCATTCGCTATGGTTTGCGCGCTGCTAAACTGATTGGACGGTTTCAAGTGCTGGGGCGGAGACCACTGTTGATTGTAGATGGTGCGCACAACCCACAAAAAATGACCGCCTTTGTAGACGCATTAAAAGCGGTCGTTGATACCAAGCACCAACGCATTGTTTGTCTATATGCCATGAAAAGTACTAAGGATATCCGGAAAACGTTACTGCCCTTAGCCCGTTTATTAGATACCGTGGTGATTACCACCTTTTCACGCAGCTATTCACCCGCTACGGTGCGCCGTGTCTTGCGCAGTTTGAATCGTGATGTCCAAATGATACTTGAACCCAAACCGAACAAGGCTTACGCTATTTGGCGCCGCAGCTTACAATCAAATGATGTCGGTATTATTACTGGGTCACTCTATCTGATCGGTTATTTACGCCAAGCCAAATTGCTATGAACCTGGATCAGTTGCCGCGTTTTCCGGACCAACCTGATCCTAATCGAGTGCGTTCTATTCTGGAACAGCTCGCTTGTCCGTTTACACAGTTGAACTATGTGCATGTTACCGGTACCAACGGCAAAGGTTCCACCGCTGCTATGGTGGCTGCGATGGCTCAGGCCAGTGGCCAGACTGTGGGTCTGTTCACTTCACCACATTTATGGAAATACAATGAACGGATTAAACTTAATGGTGTTGATATTTCCGACGCTGTCTTGCAACAGTATTTGGATCGGGTAGAGCCATTACTACCAGCTGGTAGCTGTTTATTTGAAGTGATGACAATCATCGCGTTGTGTTATTTTTGTGATCAGCAGGTGGATGTAGCAGTGTTGGAGGTGGGGTTAGGTGGTCGGTTAGATCCTACGAATAGTATTCCGCACAATATTGCACTCATTACCAATGTCGGTTTAGAACATCAAGAACTCTTAGGAGCAACATTAGCCGAAATTGCGCGTGAAAAAGCCGGCATCATAAAACCACAGTCGGTCTGTTTCACCACTGAACCAGATCCGGCGGTGCGCGCTGTCATCCAAGCCGTAGCGGACAAACAGCAGGCCAAGTTACACTATATCGATGGTGATAATGGTGCTCTGGCTACTGCCTGTGCTCGCCAACTGGGGATCAGTGATCAAGCTATTCAACAAGGGTTGGCGACTGTGCATTGGCCGCTGCGCTTTGAAACTATCCACACTCATCCACTGGTGATTGCCGACATTGCCCATAACCCTCACGGATTAGCTTACGTCCAACAGCACATTCGAACCGCTTTTCCTGATCGACGTAAAATCATTGTGACCGGTTGTGCACAGGGCCGACCGTATCAGGTGATGATGCCGATGATTGCTGAGCTAGGGGATACTATTATTGTCACGCAGTCTAAACGCAACGGTATGCCGGTGGAACAATTGGCACCGTATCTACCGCCGACCAGTTATCTGATTCCGGATATTCAACAAGCTGTGCAACAAGCCATGGCGTTGGCCCAACCCAATGATGTTGTGCTTATTCTGGGTGGGATCTATCTTACCGCCGAAGTGACTGCGTGCTATAATTGAGGCATGGATTTCGATAAAACGCGATCACTCTATTTCATCGGCATTGGTGGCGCTGGCGTCTCGGGATTAGCACGCATCGCCCAGCAACATGGTAAACAGGTGGCTGGATCAGATGGCTCAGTGGGCGCGGTTGTTACGGCCTTGCGTCAGGAGGGGATGACTATCCATGTACCGCAAGCCGCTGCCCATGTTCCACTGGACTGTGATTTATATATTTACTCCGATGCCGTACCACCCACTAACCCAGAGCGCCAGTGGTTGATTGATCATAAATTAGAAAGCCGGACGATGAGCTACTTTCGCGCTGTGGGTGAAATGATGAAGGTGTATGAGCGCCGCATTGCTGTATCGGGTACGCATGGTAAAACCACGACTACCGCCATGCTCACCTTGGTGTTAACTGCGGCTGGGTATGATCCTACAGCCATTGTCGGTAGCACCATTAAAGCCTTAGGGAGTAATGTGCGAGTCGGAAAAGATAAACAGAATTTTGTCGTTGAGGCCTGTGAGTATCGGGCGCACATGTTGGAGCTGCATCCCAATGTGATTCTGATTACGAATATTGAAGAAGATCACTTGGATTACTATCGCGATCTTGATCATATTCAGATGACGTTTCAACGCTACCTTGATTTACTGCCTGAGCATGGTGTGTTTGTGCGCAATGCCGATGATTCAGAAAGTCAGGAATTAGGTTTTGCCGGCACGACCGTATCATTTGGTATCCACGAACCGGCTAACTATATGGCCAAACAGATCACCAAATCTGGTCATCAACAAACCTTTGTGGTGGATGGTCATACCTATACGATTCATGTGCCGGGTGATTTTAATATCTACAATGCCTTAGCCGTTATTGCCTATGCGCGTCATTTGGCGATTGATCCCAAGATGATCCAAGCTGGGCTCGATCAGTTTACCGGCACGTGGCGGCGGTTTGAGTTAGTTGGCCAATATCGCGGCGCCGATGTTATTTCCGATTACGCTCATCATCCCACTGCGCTGACGAGTACGCTGAAGGCGGCTAAAGAATGGTATCCAGATAAACGGGTAGTGATTGTCTTTCAACCACACCAACACAACCGCACGAAACGTTTGTTTAAAGGTTTTACGGAGGCGTTTGATCAAGCGGATTTAACGATCATTCAAGAAGTATTCGATGTGGCTGGTCGCGAAGAAGTGCAAGATCAAACGGTGTCATCACATGATCTGGTCAAAGCTGTGGAGCAACGCGGTAAGATGGTATTGTATTCGAAAGATAACAAGCATACGGTGCAACTACTAGCTGAACATGTGGAAGCAGATGATGTGGTGTTGATCGTTGGTGCCGGAGATGTCTATTTAGTAGCGGAGCAAATATGTTCGAAGGCTTAGCGATTCAAGAACAAGTTCCACTCGCGCCATTCACCACCTTTAAAATTGGTGGGCCGGCCAAGTATTTTTTACGCGCCAAGGGGATCGCTGAATTAGTGAAGGCGCTTGCAGACGCGGAAAAAAATAAAATGCCTGTCTATATTTTAGGTGGTGGGAGCAATGTACTAATCAATGATAAAGGCTTTGCTGGGTTAGTGATTAAGATGGAAATGGGCGGAGTCGAAATCAATGACAACCTAGTCAAAGCGGGGGCGGGCTTACCGTTAAGTAGTGTCATTCGGACGGCAGTCGGAAAAGGTCTAGCGGGATTGGAATTTTCTACTGGCGTGCCGGCCAGCGTCGGCGGCGCTGTCTGGGCTAACCTTGGTTGCCGTGGTTCAGAAATTTCTAAGGTACTGTCTGAATGTACCGCTACCGATCACCACGGTAATATCCAGACCTTCACCAACGAGCAATGCCAATTTAAATACCGCGACAGTATCTTTAAACATCAGCCGTTAGTGATTCTGGATGCCACGTTTAAATTGCTATCCGGTGATGCCGCTATCTTACGCAAGTTAATGGTAGAATTATCGAACTTAAAAAAGCAGGAACAGAATGTGGGTGAAGATACTGCCGGGTGCACCTTCAGGAATCCACCTGATTCCTCGAAATCGGCCGCGCAACTGATTGATGAGTTGGGGTTAAAAGGTTACCGCATTGGTGACGCGATGGTTTCCGCCACCCACGCAAATTTCATTCTCAATGTCGGCCACGCTACCGCGGACCAAGTAGTGCAGTTAGTGTCGTATGTAAAACAGCAGGTGCGTGACAAAGCGGGGGTACAGTTAATGGAGGAAATAGAATATGTCGGATTCTGAATCACGGCTTGAGCATCGGGCGGAAGAACGGGTGGACTGGTCACAAGTGAGTCACATTCATTTTCGGACAGCAGAGCAGCAACTGCTTGATCGCCGTCTGGATAAGATCAACGAGCTGCGTCAGATTTTACCAATCTATTTAGAAGTATTGCGTTATGTTACTGCAACTCCAGAGTTAGGTTTGACCGCTACACAACAACGCACCGTGCAAGATGTGGTGAAGTGGTTGCACGTCTATGACCAGCTGTTCAGTCAAGAGATTATTGCACGTGACCTGAGTCAACCGGAAGCGGAGGCATTACGGGTAACAGCGGCAGTCCAATTATCTGAAGTGAAGCTTAATCGACCGGTTGATGACTTGTTAGAGGGTGGGAGCAGTAATTTACCGTTAGTGGAGGAGTGGGTTCAAGTAGTTGATCGGCCGCTGCTTGTGACTACATCCGATAGCCATACAACCGCGGCGTACATGTTACAGGCAGCTGAAAATGGTGGTTACGATTTAAGTCACAGTGCAGTGTTATCCTTCGATCACCATACTGATTTAGTAGATTCTGCCGCAACCGGTTTGCATAAAGGGAGTGTCATGTCACATATTTTAGACAAAACTCAACTACCTGCTTTAGCAGTGGTTGGTCCCCTTCATGCCACTACTGGTCATAAAGCTCCGTTCGGTAAATCGGTTGATATTGTCACCGGTAAGGATCTGTACACAGCTGGACACTTACCAGATAAAGCTAAATATACAGCTTACCTCCGTGACATTTTGGCTCGTTGGCAGGAAATGGGCATTACACAAATTTATCCCAGTATCGATCTAGATGGTTTACGCTTGACACAACAAGTGTACACAGCCACAGATTATAATTCGCTTGATTTGATGAAGCGTGAATTTTTTGATGAACAGTTACAAGACTTGGCAGACCAGACTCTCCATGGTATCGGTTTACAACGCCAATCAGCAGCTAGCGAATTTGTTGCCCTCTTAGAGATGCATATGGATGCGAAGGGATTTTCGCCTTATCAAGGTTTACCAGCTAGTTGGATTGGCCTAGCCTTAGACATGGCTACAAAAGAGTACGGCTTCACTATTGGTATCAAGCATCCAAACAAACCAAGCAAAATTGTGGGTGATATTGTCGAGTACACCCCGCCAGACCATCAGGGTAGGACTGCCAAGATCACCAAGGCGTTATTAACGCGTTTGGTCGGCGTTGCCCAAGCTGGCCGCTAGTGCTATACTACCCCTGGTTTTTAAAGAGCTTCAATAGATAATTAGAAATAGACTATGCAATTGCAATTATCAGGGAAAAATCTGGAATTAACGGATGCCCTCAAAACATATGTTGATACCAAGCTTGGTGGGCTAGACCGTCTTAATGAGCATGTGACCGAAATGCGGGTGACGCTAGAAAAAATCCGAGAAGATCATACGGATCAATTTAAAGCGACGGCTCAATTTCATGTGGCCCATGAAGTGCTCTACACGGAAGAGGTAGCGGCCGATATGTATGCGGCCATTGATATTGTTAAAAATGAAATGGAACGCCAGTTACGTGATTACAAAAACAAATTAGAAACTAAACATCGCAAAGCCAATGCCGCCGTGCGCGACATGAAGTCGGCGGTATGAACTTCCTGGATAAGTTGTTTGGTGATGATGGCACTAAGCTAGTTAAGTCGTTGCAGCCGATCGTGCGGCAGATTAATACCCTGGAAGCTACGTATCAGGCGTTGTCTGACGATGAGTTAAAACAGCAAACTGCCAAGTTAAAAGAGCGTTTAGCTGCCGGTGAAACTTTGGATGCCATTTTACCGGATGCGTTTGCCGTGGTACGGGAAGCTTCTCAGCGGGTGTTAGGTCAGCGTCACTATGATGTCCAGTTAATCGGCGGCATGGTATTGCACCGCGGTATGATTGCTGAAATGAAAACCGGTGAAGG
>JACQPW010000054.1 GCA_016207285.1 Candidatus Kerfeldbacteria bacterium
CCATTAAATAGTATCACGGCATTACCAGTATTTTTTTTCGCTGCAAAGTAATTTGCCACCTTAGGCATCATAAACCCTAAGTCTGACTCTTGCAGTGAGAGATTGTTTGTAAATAAAACCAGACTGGATGAAAATAAAAAAGCTGCCAGAATGATGTATTTTTTAAAAAAATCAAACCGCACACTGTCAATACTCATCGCCAAAATAACAACAAAGAGTGGAAACACAAAAACAATAAACTTCGGCATTAAAATATCGGCTAAATAAGCTACGGCTAATGGTACGAGTATCAGTACCGATAAAAATACCTTTACTTGATTGAGTTTACTGTCAGCATATCTATTGGTCACAAAAAAATGGTAGACGACAAAGCTAATGAGTACAGCTATAGTAAGACTAGCAATTGGAAACCCAAAATTGTTAATGCTGGCAAAGAGTATTTCGGGTACTGCTAAAATACCCTTCCAGGCCGCATAATCAGTCCAGTACACTGCGCCTTGGCTATTGGAGGACAACTGCTGCAAAAATGTAGGCAACCAACCAAGGTAGCCTAAAAAAAGCAGTACTTGGACTGCTAACCACCGTTTGCTGGATACCTGTTGATTACTATACTGCCAACGCATTAAAGCCCAAACAAAGTTCTGGCCAACAAGTAAAAAGAAAAAAGTATTATGCGTATATACACCAGCGAGTGTTGCCAGGTAGTAACCAACCCAGTAGTACCATTTAGGCTTTTGTGTTAACTGCCAGAAAAACAAACAAGACAACAACCCCAACAAAGTGACCAGCGAATACATTCTGGTTTCAGTTGCGTAGTAGACACTGGCGGAATTCAACCAAAACAGTAAGCTTGCCATCAGCGCTACCCGCTTATTAGCCAATGTCAAGGCAAATACATAGAGAACAATTACACTCAATAGGTTGATGATAAACGAAAACAAACCAGTCACCACTTCATTGCTACCAAAAATATTCACCCACAACCAGAGTAATAGGTAATACAATGGCGGTGAATAGTCATGTTGGATAAACTGGATCATGCGATCAAAATTCTGGCTGATGTAGTAAATAGTGTTCGCCTCATCAAACCAGTACGGTAGCGCTAATAGGTATAACCTAAGAGCTAAACCAACGATGAAAAGTACACCCGTAGAAGTGACGATAGTAGTGTTTTGCTTAGTCGTCATAGTTTTGCTTCATGGTAATCTTCTTCGCTATTTACCTCCCAAAGATTCTCCTTAGTTGTAAGTCCCCCAATAATATTATCAACTGCCACCATGGCTGTCAGTATCGAATGGTCTTGGTTGTTATAACGATGCATACCATTGCGGCCTAATAAAAATAAGTTTTCAAACTGATCCGTACATTGCTTAATCTGGTCAAACTGACTATACGTACCCGTATAAGCCGGATACGCTTTTGGCATGCGCACAATAGTACTATCTAAAACGTCAGCTGGCTCAACCATTCCTATCCGAACTAATTCCTCAATGGCAAACTGGATGAAGTCCGGATCACTTTTCTCCCACATCCTGTCCCCAACGTTACAAAAATACTCTAATCCCAACCAAACTGTGTTACTGTCCCGCACCAAGTATGGGCTCCAATTATTGTAAATTTGTAAACGACCAATTTTAACAGCGGGCTCGTGAATGTAGATCCAGTTGTCTGTGATAGGCTGGTTATTTTTCTCTGTCATGCTTACCTTACGCACAAGTAAGCCAACCGTAATAAAGTCACGATACTTTAAACCTTCTGCTAGATGAGAAACTGCATCAGGGACAGTTGCCCCTAAGGCCTTGACCAGTTCAGGCACTGGCATAGTGGAAAAAAATAAATCACCATCAACTGGTTGGACTTTGCCACTACTATCTTGAACCGACACTGAAGTGAGCGTATTACCTGCCGAGTTGAAACCAATGACTTTAGTCTGGCGAAAAATCTGACCACCTTTTTTCTGAATCAGCTCTGCTACGGTCTCCCACATTTGTCCAGGACCAAACTTGGGGTACAAGAACTGTTCAATTAACGACGTCTCGGTTTTCTGTTGATGCATATCTGTCGACCGTTTCATGAGTTTGCTCAAAGAGTGTTTTATGGTCCTACCAATGGATAATCCCTTAATACGTTGTACCCCCCAACTGGAAGAAATCTGGGTACAAGGCACACCCCAAACTTTTTCGGTGTAGGCCTGGAAGAATGTTTGGTAAAGCCGACGACCAAACCGATTGATAAAAAATTGCTCTAAGTTTTTTTCTGGTCTGATGGGAAAAATTAGGCTCTGTAGATAACTTAAACCAATCCAGGTGGCCTCTTTCAACCCAAGCTGTTGCAGTGTCTTAAAACTCAACGAAATGGGGTAGTCAAAAAACTTCTGCTTATAATAAATGCGCGACCGCCGCGATCGTAATAACATGACTCGGTCGGTCTTTGCTGGGTCAGCACTCACCAGACCACGTTTAATAGTGTGGTATTGGTTGTGGTACTGCAGTACAGTTTGTGTGTTATCTAATTTTTCCAAAGGCAAAATAGTAAGCCACCAGTCCATGACCCGATTTGATTTTGAGAAAAAACGATGACCCCCAATATCCATCCGGTTCCCTTTATAATTGATGGTTTGGCAAATACCCCCAATAGAGTCACTTTGCTCAAATAGAATAGGCCGAATATCAGTTCTGGTTAACAGTTCATAAGCCGCGGTCAAACCAGCTGGACCCGCTCCAATAATAATGGCTACTTTTTGATCCATTTTGCTTTACTGTTCACAGTTAACGTTCAATCGGTAACGCTACTCCTAGCCCATTAGAAGGAGTCGGACTAGTGCGATTATCAAAACCACCTAAATTCATGTACATCACACGTGAATCAAGCCCGTTTGGTACATAAATAAAATGATCTCCTAATCCAGCCTCCTCATTGTCTGTTAATTCTGTACCGTCTGGCCAAAGGAAAGTTACTTCACCTGGGTTCTCATAGGAATCCCAATCTTCAAACTCTACAATTTCAGGATCGCCGGTACGCGAAGCATCTGCTGTGATGTAGTGTAGTGGTTTTGTGACTGAACCAATCGGTGCGTCGCTTAGGTAATCTTCATAATACATTTTGTATAGGCCAGCACCGACGTACACAATCACTGGACCATGGGCATACGGTACCAATGGTTGAGCGCAACCCTCATCATCTTGCAGTACATTCCAGGCAACCCCATCCCAGGTGGCATAGAATAATCCATCTCTAGTTTGCTCACATTGATCGGCACCAGTAATGACCATAAATGTACCAACCGCTTCGTCCCACTGGGTTGAATCCAGTGTTGGGTAACCAATCTTAAACTGTCTGGCTTGAGTTAAACCAGTCTCCTCATTGGCTGCAATGGCTATAGTCAGTGCACAATCCCCGTCCGAACTATAATCGGTTGAACCAGTGCCACCACATACCGTCGACGTACCTTCGTTAAAATCCTCACCCACATAACCGTCTTGGCTATCTAAGTAATAGATCTGTGTAGTAGTGGGGCCTTGCACACTCAAATCTTGTGCCTCAAAAAACAATCTGATCGTCTCACTGCTTGTGAGTGGGATAGCTTGACTGGCTGTCATGCTATAAGCGGCGGATGCGGGGCAGTTGTCTTTGTGGTTCTGATCACAGGTCAACCGAATGCCGTTATCACTGGGCTCGAAGTTACTAATGGACGCAAAATCTGTTGCTGTAGTGTTGTTTGTGGCTGGCCGTACGCCACTGAATCCTCCCTGCTTCGGAGATGGATTATAGTAGAACTTAGTTGTACCAGCGAGTTCGTCATCGGCCCATGATCCGTAGCGAAAAGCATAAGACAGCGTCGAACCATCATCCACAATTTTAGTAGCATCTATATAGCTGTGCCCACTGCCCTGAATTTGCCAGTATTCCATTACCAGACTAGTATCTTGGTTAGTGTTTTGATTAACAACGACCTGATCGGTAACACTAGACTGTTGGGTACAACCAACAAAACCCACTAGCACAAGACCAAGCCAAGCAGCTTTAGGTATATGTATCATCAACTTAGTATACCATAACTTAACTGGCATACTATTCAGCTTGTCACCCGTCGTCAGCATGATACGATTTGACCGTGGTATGAAATTAACGAAACTATGAAAAAATTTTTTGGACTTATTTTCTGTAGTCTAATCTTAAGCGCATGTGGCTCGACCACCACGTCGCCAGATGCATTGCTGCCAGATGAATTTTGGGGTTCGGGTTCCTGGAGGTTTGACTCACAAGAAGACCGCTTGCACGACGGCGCGAGCGGTGTAGCGCTGATAAAACTGAAATTTACACGCGTCACCGGAGACCAGTATGAAATTTTCGGCGATGTTACCTACGCACAAGACACCATGCGCTGTGACAACGCGAGTCAACCTTCAAGCATTTGTCCCTCTGACACGTGTGAGTATGTAAGCTCGAACCCGGGTACTATTGCCGGAGTAGCGGAGGTGACGGATGGAATCTTGACACTCAAGCCCGTCTGGAACGGCGACGACATTCCCTCGGAAACCGTCAACTACACCTGTGCTGCGGATGATGGCGGTCTGCCCCATGATACCGGTGCCGTGCGCGCGACCATGGATCTTTACGGAGCAGGATTTGTGAACACCGTCTGGACGATGGATGTGAGCGGTATTACCTTCATTGACGACTTACCGCCAGGGGAAGTAACGGATAGTAAGACTGCCTTTAAAAATTTTGAAACCGAGGTAGGGTTCGTGAAGGCGGAAGGGCTATTTGCGCTCTATCGAAATCAACCGAATTAGTATCTACCTAGACACGTTACGAAACAGGTATCGTATAGAGGGGGCCGTTAATCAACGCGATACTGCGCTACTTAATACCCTCGCGGAAAACTTCATATTCCCATACTTCTACTTCGGCCGTTGAGGTCGGCACTTCTCCTACTGTTCCAAAACCACAACCGGTTGGGTTTGGGTCAGTTGTGTTACCAGTTAAATCTAACGTATACACTGTCCCGCTGGCATGCCAATGTTGCTCGCCACAGGCATCCGGTTCTGCCAAATGAAATTGTTCGGAGGGATACAGACCTCCACCAATATTGAGCACTTCAACGTATGCCACCTCTTTTTCTGTATTGGTATTATCATCAGCCGTGTTCACATTTGTAGTGTCGTCAACCGTAACGCCTGTATCATCTTCCACTGTATCAGTTGATCCAGTTTCAAAATCTAAACAGGTAACTGGCCAACCACGCAGGGTAAGATCTGTCGTATAACTGAATTCACCGTCCTCGCCTTCAATTCCATAATACTGTTGTAATGTGAAGGTATAATCAAAGGCACTTTCACCTGGCTCGACGCAATAAAAATCTGTATAGGCAGTAAAACTAGTACGATCAGACAACCTGGTGGATTCTGGTAATGTTTCATCATCAGTTGGTTCAGTAATCAAACGCTGTGGGAGTGGAACGGCAATGCTGCCGCTCACCGTCCATGGATCGCGGTGCACAAACGTCACTTCACGATACCCTTGTTTGTCGATATGCCAACTAGCAGTTTTGTCCTTTTGCAAGGTCCATTCAATTTGAAATGGCCAAGTGTCGTTGACAAAGTGTGGAGCCGAATCAATTAGATCAAGAGCGAAAAAACCATGGAGTGAAACGTACACCGTACTAAAGTGGCTGAGGTCAGCTGACACGGTGGTTGTCTCCGTATCATAGTTGATATCAGTCGAGAATGCAGGGATAATTTCTGAAGTTCCTTGGGAATGACTGATGAGCAATGGCACGACATCTGGAATACCAGGCACGGTAAACGTGACATGCACTGGCTTCAAGAATGTGGTGCCATCAGGAGAAAACTGATAGAGGGTTTCTCCTTCATAGTCTTGTTTCGTAATGGAGATGTCATCGATCGTGAGTCCTTCCGGCAAGCTCACGCTAGGAATGAGCAGGGTCACTAGGCCATCATCCGAAGTAATTGTGGCCGTCTGCGCGGTAGTATCCGACGTTGACATTTGGTTATACCAGTACCAGGCTGCTATACCTCCCACTGCTAAGAGGATGCCGATTACTACGATGATCCATAGTTTGTTTTTCATAAGGAGATTATACCATAGTGGTCAAAGTCACTGAAGCAGTTTGATTAATCGAGCCAGTCTTGTAGTATAACAGTCATGCCCAACTGTCTGCACTGTCAGCAAGCCTTCACGATCACGGATAGTGACCGCCAATTCTACGGTAAAATTGCCGTCCCTGAACCTACTCACTGTCCCATCTGCCGCTTACGCAGACGGCTAGTGTTTCGTAATGAAAGCCACCTGTATGAGCGCACTTGCGACTTGTGCAAAAAAAATATTATCGCTGTCTTTAAACCCGGCACACCATTTCCAGTCTATTGCAGCGATTGTTGGTGGTCGGATCGGTGGGATCCTCTGAGTTATGGTCGCAACATTGACTGGAACCGTCCGTTCTTTGCACAGTTTCAAGAACTCATGCACAAGGTGCCAAAAGCCGCAGTGATTAGTCTGAATAATGAAAACTCGGACTACAACGCTTTGCTGGCCTTCAGTAAGAATATGTATATGTGCCCGGGTAGTTACCTGTCGGAGAATTGTTACTATGTACGTAAAAGCCAGAACTGTAAAGATTGTGCGAACAGCATGATCTTGAATAAATGCGAACTGGTAGCCAATAGCACCAACTGTGATACCTGTTATGCCTCGCATCATTTAACCAACTGCCGATCCTGCTCGTTCTCTACTTACTTGCAAAACTGTTCCGGTATTCAGTATGGGTTCATGTGTTGTGGAGTGAAAAACTTAAAATATTGTTTCAAAAATAAAGTATACTCCGAGACTGAATACCATGAGATTTTAAAACGATATCAAGGCAAAGCGGAGACGGAGCTGCTGGCTGAGTTTAGACAGTTCTGTGTGACTATTCCCAAAGCCGCTCAAATTCAGGTGAACTGTGATGGTTCAACGGGAGACTACCTCTTTAACTGTCACAACGCAGTTGAGTGCTTTGACTGTTTTGACCTAGATACTAGCAAGTACTTATTAGAATGCGCTGGGGTGAAAGACTCGATGGATCTAAGCATGCACGATAAGGAGATCGAGTTATGTTACGAGCTGTCTTCTGGCGGAGAAAAAAATTACCTCACTAAGTTTAGCTACTGTACTTGTGCCTCACCAGAGTCAGAATATTGTTACTCTTGTTTTTACCTAAGCAATGGTTTTGGCTGTGACGGTATTCATGCCCGCAGCCAGTACTGCATTTTGAATAAACAGTATTCTAAAGAGGAGTATGAAAAACTACATTCACGCCTAATTGAACACATGCGTACGACTAAAGAGTATGGTGAATTCTTCCCCGAATGGTTATCACCCTTCAGTTATGAAGAGAGCGTTGCTCCGGATTACTTAGCAGCCGTTACCCAGTCAGTCTGCACTAAACCATTTCGTGTGATTGAACAGGAGAAAGTTTTGTACAAAAAAATAGGTGTGCCAGAACCAACCGTTTGTATGGATTGCCGCTTTCAACGGTTGCGTAGCTGGAAAAATCCGCGCCAGCTTTGGCAACGCAATTGTGCACGCTGTTCAAAAGCGATCGAGACCACGTACGCGCCCGATCGCCCTGAAACTGTGCTGTGTGATGACTGCTATAAGCAGGTCATGTATTAGGTAACGCTACTAAAATAGCGATTTAAGTAGTCCGTGCAATATTGAATATCCTTTAACCAGACAAAAAAGGGAAATGTCTCACGGTGTTGGTAAACGGAGCCACCCTCTGCTGGCACTAATAAATCCATCTTTGCTACTGCCATGGTTTCAGTAATGGATTGACAGTTTGATTGCATGCGTTGACGTAACTCTGTGGAAATTTCTCCAGCCGCTAACTTGGTATGAGCGTTGCGGACATGATAGTTGTTACCAACAACATCATTATACAAACGAGACAAGACGCCATGTAAGCGACGCAAGTAAAAACCGACCGCTTGCGATTCCTCTGGATCACGCTTAGTAGGGATCTCGGCAGAAACTTGTTCAGCGCGTTCCAGAAAATTTCCCAAATCATGAATAAGGAGTTCTAAACTCTTTGCATTGACCTCGATGCGCTGTAGTTCCGGACGCTTATTTGAATCAAGCGGGGTTGGTATTGTCTCAAAGTCACTATCTTCTTTTAGACTAGTTCCTGACCACTCTTCGTCTGAGTCTCCGGGATTGAGCATATCCATACGCTGTAAGGCAGCTTGCAAATCATGGTCTGGACCTCGTTTTACCGGTGCGGGAGCATGTTCTCTACGGGACATGACGTAATGATAGCAAAAAAAACTAAAAAAATCAAGGCCTTATAAAACAAAACCGAGCCCGCAGGCCCGGTTAGGTGAACGGCTAGTCTTTCTTTTTAGTCGCCTTTTTCTTGGCGACTTTTTTTGGATCCGGTGAAGTGAAGGCCTCACTTTCCGCAGCTACTACTGTTTCAGCTGGAGCTTCCCGCGTGTAGGCCGGGGTTAAGCGCTTTAAGATCCGATCTAATTTTTCGTTCAACTGGGCAAATTGTTGATCAAAATGCTCGGCACTCTTACCACCGACATTGCCGCCTTCACTGTGACGATCATTGACATCACGGTAACTAAAATCACGACTACCAGAATCCCTACTACCGCGGTCACCCCGATCACCATGGTCATTACCACGCGCTACCCGGAAACAATCCCGGCATAATACCGGCTTACCACCACTTGGTTTGAATGGTACCTCACAGCTTTTACCACATTCCGTGCAAGTCGCCTGGAACATTTCGCGATCTTCGTTGCGATCTCTTCCACCATAGGCGGATCCGCCTCTGGCGGAAAAACCGCCACCGCCTCTGTTACCACCATATCCACCCCGACCGGAATCGCGACCGCCACGAAAGCCACCACGATCATCACTGCGTCCTCCACGATTAAAGTTACCCATAGCTGTATATATTAGTATCTAATGAAACGAGATCAAGTATACGCGCTGTGACCAAAAAAAGCAACCCCCCGCTAGATGAAGGGGCTATGTTGGGGGCGTGGGTATGGACAGATCGATGATCTATCCCTACACCACGCCCCTCCTCCTGTCGGATCCAGCTTACTCGTCGGGGCGGTCGAGGTGATGCGGAGACATCACCTGGGCTGCTTCGGCGTCGGCCTGGACGTAGGCCACGGCCAAGGCGTAGAAGTAGCGCAACAGGTAGCTGCTGTGAGCCCGCAGCGCTTCGAAGCTGAAGCACAGCGCCACCAGTTCCTCGGACGTCACCGTGATCGTCGTGACCCGCTTGACCGGATCGTCGAGCAGCGCGCCGAGCTCGCCCACCCAGTGGTGCATGGTGAGTTGACGGCTGCCGGGCAGCGTAGCGCCCATGGCGGTGCCGGAGGCGATCAGGTACGCGACGTCAGCGACTTCGCCCTGCCGCACCAGCGTGTCGCCACGCTTGAACGTCACGACGGTGCCCTCACGGAGCAACGACTCCATGATCGGTTCCGGCATGCCACGGAGGTAGGGATGAGTCTTGAGGAAGGCCAGGCGGCCGGCGGAAGTGGAGAGATCCATTGCATTACCTTTCCGTCCAAAACCTTGGAACGGACTGATAGTTTACTGGATTAACCGATGGTGTCAATTCTACCTCCCTCCCCAGCCCTCCCTCCTCTGAAGGAGTGGAGGG
>JACQPW010000057.1 GCA_016207285.1 Candidatus Kerfeldbacteria bacterium
AAAATTCCTCTCCCAGGTGGGAGAGGATGTCCTGAATCTGATGAAGGACAGGAGAGGGGTTTACACCGCTTTCCGATTCTCCAACGCCGAGCTCAACGTGATATCATCCGCGTACTCGATATCGCTGCCAGCCGACAAACCGCGCGCTAGGCGAGTCACCAGGACACCGCTATCTTTCAGTGCATCAATCACATACAACGCAGTCGCTTCACCCGTCATGTCGGGGTTCGTGCCCAGAATCACTTCCGTCACCGCTTGTTGTTTAACGCGCTCGACTAGTTCCTTAATGTGTAACTGATCCGGACCGATCCCTTCTAACTGGTTAATGGTGCCGCCCAGGATATGATAGGTGCCATGATAGCCCGCCGCTTGTTCTAACGCTGCTACGGCGGTGCCATCTGATACTACGCAGACCGTGGTCTGGTCACGTTGACTACTTTGGCAAATATCACACAGTTTACCATTGGAAAAATTAAAACAACGCTCACAGAGTCGTACCGCTTGCTGGGCACTCGTTAAGGTGGCTACTAATTGGCCGACTACTTCTGGTGGTTGCTTCAGTAAATACACCACATAGCGCTCGGCCGTCTTGCGGCCAACGCCCGGTAAGGCCATGAAGGCCGTGATCAGTTGTTCAATCGTCGCTGGGTAGCGCGCCATCTTTATTTTAGGCTGGATAGGTCGGGCATGGTCATCTCACCGCTCTGCAGTTTCTTGGCCATGATTTTTTGCAGTTCTTTACTCGCACCGGCAATGGCATCAACCACGCCTTGTTCCACTTTCTTCTTCTGGTCGACCACTAATAAGGTCGGGTCAATATCCAACGAAATAATTTTCTGGGTACCATCCATAATCACATTGACCTTGCCGCCAGCACCACTGCCATGGCTGGTTTCTTGGGACAAGACATTTTGCATGGTCTTAGCTTGGGAGCGGAGATCTTTAAACTGTTTCAGCTTGGTGAGCATGGATGCCATAGAAATAGGTTATTCGCTAAATGATCTTTCTAAGTTCTTAAAGCTGGCTTTTTCGATATCGAAGAACATTTCGATTTTGCCAGTAGGACCGTTACGATGTTTAGCGATGATCACGTCGGCAATATTTTTGCGGTCGGTATCATGCTTGTAATACTCTTCACGGTAGATGAATAATACCACATCAGCGTCTTGTTCGATAGAGCCAGATTCTCGTAAGTGCGACAGTTTTGGGATCGGAACCGTTTGGGCTTCCACCGCGCGTGATAACTGGGATAATGCCAATACCGGTACGCTTAATTCACGCGCTAGACCTTTTAAAGACCGCGAGATTTCGGCAATTTCTTGTACCCGATTATCCGATTTAGCTGACCGACCTTCCATTAACTGCAAGTAGTCCAGCACAATTAAACCCAAACCATGTTCCATTTGCAACCGGCGCGCCTTGGTGCGGATTTCCATGATATTACTCATCGGGCTATCATCAATAAAGAGTGGAGCTTCGGATAGCACACCCATGGCTTGGCCGATGCGGGGGAAGTCATCATGGCCCGGTGCGTCAGATAATTTACCGGTGCGCATCTTCCATAAATCCACTCCAGCTTGGGCGCACAATAACCGATCCACTAATTGATCGCGACTCATTTCTAAACTGAAGATGCCTACCGGGATGCGCTCTACCACCGCCACATGCCGCGCAATATCCAAGGCTAGCGAAGTTTTTCCCATCGATGGACGAGCGGCCAAAATAATCAGGTCAGATTTCTGCATACCACCAAGTTTGTTATCTAAGTCGACATAACCGGTCGGCACACCACGTAACTTGCCAGCTTCTTTGTGGATCTCATCAATGCGGTCAAAAGCATCGGCCAAGATACTCCCAATCGGAGTGAAGTTTTGCCGTAAATGTTTTTGTGAAACAGAGAATAAAGCTTGTTCGGAATTATCGAGTTGCTTACTGACATCATCGGTCGAGTCATCATACGCGGTCTGCAGAATTTGATGAGCGGCAGTAATCAAGCGGCGTAAGGTAGATTTACGTTGGACGATATTGGCATAACTAATCACGTTGGCAGCGGATGGCACCACAGTCGTGAGCGATACGAGATAACTGCGTCCACCAATACTTTCTAGCACCTCGCGCTCAGTCAGTTTGTTGGCGACACTGACAATATCAATCGGTTCATGCTGATTGTAGGTATCCTGCATGGCTTGGAAAATGAACTTGTGTTTGTCACTATAAAAATCATCTGGAGACACGATGTCCGCAATCTTAATAATGGCATCTTTATCAATCAACAAAGAGCCTAAACAGGCTTGTTCGGCCTCGAGATTATTGGGGGGAAGCTGTTCCATAGAGGAACCTTATAGTAGCGGAAGCCGCCCTCCCTGCCAACCGGCCTTATACACCCCGTGTCCACAGTTTTGACCAGCTGGCCGTTTTAGTGTACAAACAGAGGATATCCATGCGTTATCTGCTTGACCTGTTTTTACACCTAGACGATCAGCTAGGGGCGATCATTAGCCAATATGGGGGTTGGACCTATGCCATTGTCTTTGTGGTACTGTTTTGTGAAACGGGTCTCGTGGTGACCCCAGTGCTGCCAGGCGACTCTTTACTCTTTGCTTTGGGAGCATTTGCTGCCCGGGGTGATGTGAATGTGTGGATCTTAGCGCTCGTTTTGTTTAGTGCCGTCACGCTAGGAGATAATGTCAATTATTGGGTTGGGCGCAAAGTAGAACGAGTCCTGTCTGCCGGCAAAACCATCCGGTGGTTAAACCAAGAGCATCTCCATCAAACCCAAGAGTTTTATAAACGCCATGGCGGCAAGACCATTATCATGGCTAGGTTCGTGCCGATTGTGCGCACCTTTGCCCCGTTTGTGGCCGGCATTGGCAAAATGTCTTATCTGCAGTTTTTTTCCTATTCCATTGCCGGTGTGGTGCTGTGGATTATAGTGGCCGTGGGCGCTGGCTACTTTTTTGGTAATATTCCCTTCGTGCAAGAGCATTTTAGTCTGGCAGCGATTGCCGTCGTGATCATCTCGTTGTTACCGGCCGTTTGGCACTATTGGAAAGCCAAGCGTCGTTGACACTGCTACTGGTGGTTGGTACAATAGCCGAGCATTTTTTGGGACGTTAGCTCAGGGGTAGAGCAGTTGCCTTTTAAGCAAATGGTCGCTGGTTCAAATCCAGCACGTCCCACATCTCTCTTCCTTGTGTTATACTATAGTTATGTTCAAGGCCTTACTAGACATGGTAGTGCGTTGGTTCAAGCGCCAGTTCAACGGTAACCCCATTGTCACTGAACCAGGGGTTTATTTACCCAAAGTAAAGCAAGCGTACAAAGTTTGGCTGATCGCCATTGTCTGCTGCTTAGTGCTACCCATTCTCGCTAGTACCTTGTTTGTAGTTGGTGTTCTCAATGGCTGGTTCTAAACTATTTCATACTCTAACCATTCCGGAAACCCTGACCGAATTAGCGTCGTCAGCGGATGGGTTAAAATCAACCGAGGCTAAATTACGGCTAGGGCAGTCCGGTGCTAACGTCTTACCCTCGGCCAAACTAAAACGCTGGTGGGAAGTATTGTGGGAACAAGTCAAAAGCCCTTTAGTCTTTGTACTACTCGGTGCCACCCTCATTAGCGTCCTCTTGAGCGAGTTTGTCGACGCGACCGTTATTTTTGGAGCGGTGTTGATACAAGTGGTGGTTGGGTTTGTGCAAGAATACAAAGCCCAAACTAGTCTACAAGCTTTGCAACGTGTGATCGCACTATCTGCCAGAGTACTACGCGATGATAAAGAGCTCGTATTAGCCGCTCAAGAATTAGTACCGGGAGATGTGGTCTTACTAGAAGCCGGTGACAAAATTCCGGCTGATGTCCGGTTGTTACATGTCGCTGATTTTGAAGTCAACGAAGCTGCTTTAACCGGTGAATCTGAACCAGTACGCAAAGATCCACACGCCACCTTTGCAGCTGAAGCAACGGTCGGAGATCGTTTGAACTTGGCTTTTTCCGGAACGGTGGCTACCAAAGGGTCAGCTAAAGCGGTGGTGGTGCTGACAGGACTCAATACAGAAATGGGTGGCATCGCTCGGTTAATCAAAGAGACCGAAGATGAGGATACGCCTTTACAACGACAGCTAGCATCGTTTGCAAAAAAAATGAGCATCGTGGTGGTGTTGATCGCTGCTAGCATCTTTTTATTTGGTTACTTCGTCAGTGGTAATGTGACGGAAATGTTTACCGTGGCAGTAGCGATGGCTGTATCAGCTATTCCAGAAGGCTTGGCCATTGCGGTGACCATTATTTTAGCCGCTGGGATGCAACGGATTTTAAAGCGCAAAGCCTTAGTGCGTAAATTAGTCGCGGCGGAAACCTTAGGTTCAACCAATGTTATTTGTACCGATAAAACTGG
>JACQPW010000052.1 GCA_016207285.1 Candidatus Kerfeldbacteria bacterium
CGCCGAGGGTCTGCCCGGCAAGCGCTACTACGGCGGCTGCGAGTTCGTCGACGTCGTCGAAGAGCTGGCTCGTACCCGTGCGCTCGAGCTGTTCGGCCTGACCGGTGAAGACTACGGCGTCAACGTCCAGCCCCACTCTGGTGCCCAGGCGAACGCGGCGGTCTACCTGGCCGCCATCAAGCCCGGAGACACCATCATGGGGCTCGACCTCTCCAACGGGGGTCACCTCACGCATGGTTCGCCGGTGAACAGCTCCGGCAAGCTGTACCGTGCGGTGCCGTACCACGTCACGTCCGATGGCCTCATCGACCTGGACGAGGTGCGTGACATCGCTCGGCGTGAGCGTCCA
Organism: Candidatus Kerfeldbacteria bacterium; assembly: GCA_016207285.1. Lineage (GTDB taxonomy): Bacteria > Patescibacteriota > Patescibacteriia > UBA9570 > UBA9570 > UBA9570. Next base: position 350 of record JACQPW010000052.1, read on the forward strand.
CAGCTCATCATGACCGGCGCTTCCGCCTACCCGCGTCTGTGGGACTTCGAGGCCTTCCGCCAGATCGCCGATGAGGTCGGTGCCGTGCTCGTCGCGGACATCGCCCACGTGGCGGGGCTGGTCGCCGTCGGTCTGCACCCGAGCCCGTTCGGTCACTGCGACTACATCACCACCACCACGCACAAGACCCTGCGCGGTCCCCGTGGTGGCCTGGTGTTCGCTCGCGCCAGCCTCATGAAGGGGATGAACTCCGCCGTCTTCCCGGGTAGCCAGGGCGGTCCGCTGATGCACGTCATCGCGGGCAAGGCCGTGGCGTTCGGCGAGGCCCTCCGGCCCGAGTTCCGTACCTACATGCAGCAGGTGCTGGACAACGCCAAGGCCATGGCGAGGCGGCTGATGACGCACGGCTTCGTGCTCGTCTCCGGCGGCACGGACAATCACCTCATGCTGGTGGACCTGTCCAAGTGCCCGTACTCCGGCAAGGACGCGGAGCGCACCCTCGGCCTGGCCGGCATCACGGTGAACAAGAATACCGTGCCCAACGAGCCGCGCAGCCCGTTCGTCACCTCCGGCATCCGTATCGGGACGCCGGCCATGACGACCCGCGGCTGTGTCGAGACCGACGCCATCCTCGTGGCGGACTGGATCGCCGAGGCGCTCGAACATCGCGACGATGCTACGCGCCTGGCCGAAGTCCGCTTCCAGGTGCACGAGCTGATGCGCCAGCGGCCGGTGCCCACCGACCGGCCTGTCCACGACGAGGACGACGGCAGCCCCGACTGGGACTGCAACGCCCACGGTGAAGGAGCCGGCAGCGGTACGCGCACCACGGTCGGCTACGACCCGGACGCCGACGCGGAATAGGAGGGTAGAGTCTAGGAGGACCCGGGGCAGGAGAGAGACAGCCAATCCTCCTGACCCGCACCCCTATCGACATCACCACTTGGTGACGATGGGGGTTGGCAGTGGACCTTTGCTTAGCTATACTTCATTTCTATACTAGAGCTGATTTGAAGAAGTCATATCTTTGAACAAAACCATTATTATTGGGGAAATTGGTGAGCTTCCAAGGAACGTGATGAAAGAAATCAGTCGTAAAGTTAGTCTAGCATTGGGGCTATAAGAAGTGCTAACGTTCTGCCGGTATCAATAAGTTAAGTAAGTGCTGGGGAAATAGGTTGTCGGCTCGGCGACGTAACGTCGCCAGATCTTTTTCTGGCAGGTTTGCGACTGCGCTGCGTAGATCAACCAAGTAGTCTGATAGTTCACGGCGTATTTGCGTTTCTTTTAAGGCATCACCGATATAGGCTAGTTGGATCAGCGTTGCTACATCAACAGGATCAGTTGTGTTCAATTGATCAAGCAGTGCAACACAGGTATTTTCTAACACTGCATTTTGCTCATCACTATATGTTTTACGCACAATTTGTTCAACCAAACTGCGGTACTGTTCTGGCAGGACTTGATAATCACCCGCCACGTCCATCGATAGCTCAATGGCACCACGGATACCATGAGCCAGAGTTTCGATAGCGACTGGTGTATGGCCGCTTAACATCGCTAAACAATCATTACCAGCCTGGCGCAAATCTAATCGCGCTGTATCAGTTAGTAGGTGCTCCATGGCCACGCGATGTGCAACTCGGACTGCTTTAGCGTCTGGAGTATGAATGAGATGATCAGCCGCCGCATAGTTTTTGGCCTGCATCAATTTATCAAGATGCACAAACATACCATCACCCAGCAGCTCACGCACTGTGCCTAAAAATGTGCGCCATGGTTTTAAGCGATCATTATCTGCATCTGGTGCCGTGACATTCGCATAATAGGCGGCCAATAATTGCTCTTGAAAATCTGCTGGTGCATTGGCCATATGCAGCAAACTATCCAGGATCTGTTGCTCGTCAGGGTAAGCAACAATACTGTCATCATTCGCACCAACCTGTCGTAAGTGGGCGGTGGCGTTGGTTTCAGTCACGGCTTCATTCAGCCATTGAAAGCGATGGGGTAGTAGTTTTTGGTGTAGCACAGTCAGTCCAACGCGTTGAGTAGTTACCCTTGGGTTAGACCCAGTATCTATTAAAAAGGTTTGTCCAGACAGCAAATGGTAGAATTCATGAGTAACCGCATGTTTAACGATATTGGAACCATGGTCAAACAGTTCATAGCTTATTGATACCGTATTTTGATTAGGATCGTAATATCCTGAACCTTTATGCACAACCGATGTGCTTGGATTAGTAAACGGGTCAATGACGCGCATCGTTACCTGAGCTAAACGTTCACGGGCTAGCACTGGGTCAAGTGGCAACCGCAATGCCTCAATTACTCCGGGTAACTCGTTCAAAAAATCTGCTTTATGTTGCTCTAACGCAGCTTGGCGTTCGGCCAAGTGTTCGGTCATATTTTCTAAGCGTAAGCGAAAAATATCTAGATACAGTTGATAGGGCAAATTACCAGCCATTAAACAATCTGCCAGATCTTCAAAGGTATACTGCGGGTTTAACTCGCCGGTTGATTTGATTGCACCAAGCTCAACGAGATGCTGGCGACTGTGTGGGTCAAGACTGTCAACAGCATGTAAGAGGCGAAACGCACTAGCTCTAAACAACTGATCCGTAGCGTCATGGAGCATTGGATCCATCTGGTCAACCTGGCTTAAATACTGTAGCTTTTCATGCACTGCTTCAGCCAACTGCTGTTCAGTAATACTGTCATCGCCAGCATCGTGTCGTTGTTTATCTCTAATGACATCGGCCATAAACCATTTTTGAGTGTGGCCGGCACGTTCATGTTCGGCATGTTGGCGCTCACGCAACTGTTGATAAGCTGGATCCTGTTCTGGATTAACTACTTTGCGTGTTGGTTGTCTTCTTTCTGGTCTGGGCATAAAAGTACCTTATCACAAAGCTTAAATATGACAAGGCGCTGGGCAATATGTTACACTAGCAACATGAAATATAGTCTTGTTTTTAGTCTGGCTTTGCTGTTACCAAGCGTTACGTTGGCCTACGATACGATGGCTCCAGAAGTGCGCGTGTTTGATCAGGAGTTCAATCAAGTGAGTAGTTTCAATGCTTTGAACGGCAGTTTTGACGGCGGTATGGATGTCGCGGTCGGGGACGTAGATGGCGACGGTGATGATGAAATTGTTATCGCCGCTGGGCGCAGTGGTGGCCCGATGGTGCAAGTGTTTCAAGGCGATGGCACTTTAATTGCGCAGTGGTTTGCCTATAGCGACAGTTTACGCACTGGAGTAAAAGTAGCAGTAGGCGATTTGGACGCTGACGGTAAAGCTGAGATCATCACTGGCGTAGGCGCCGGCGGCGGTCCCCAGGTGCGCGTGTTTACAGCCGATGGTACCAGTAAATTCGGTAGCGGCTTCTTTGCCTTCGACAGTAGTTTCCGCGGTGGTTGTGATGTTACTGTTGGGGATTTTAATGGCGACGGTAAGGCTGAAATTGCGGCAGCAGCTGGCCCCGGTGGCTCGCCCCATGTGCGGGTGTTTTCCCGCAAAGGTAAATTTTTAGGTACTGAGTTTCGTCCGTTTGCTACTGATAATACTGGCGGCGTCTCTCTGGCGACTGCCAATGTGGATGGTGGTGACGATGATGAGTTAGTGATGGCTATCCAGTCTGCGGGTGAAGCCTGGGTGAAAACCTACAAAAATGACGGCAGTATCCTTGGGGAATGGAAAAGTTTCGATGATTTGTACAGTGGTTTAGCGATTGGTGCTGGTGATCTGAACGGTGATGGTAAAGATGAAGTAGCGGTCACGCCACGACAAAGTGCTGGTCCACATGTGTTGTGGTATAAAGGTCATGGTACGTATACCGGTGACAACTTTTTTGCCTATCCAGAAGATTTTCGGGGCGGTTTAAATATTGCGACGGGGGATATTGATGGTGATGGTGACTTAGACATCGTGACTGTTCCTGGAAAGAATCGAGCCGCTGGTCGAGTAGATTTAGTGCGGTATGTGGATGTCGATATTTCTGAACAAACTACCCGGGTCTATGAATACGGCGAACTCGTGCGCGAATTTCTCGTCTCCACCGGGATCACAAAATATCCCACGACGTTAGGTGAATTTTCAGTGCAGCGTAAAATTTATAATAAAGACTACAAGTGGAGTTACGGTGAAAACCATCCAGACAATTACGACATCAAAGACGTCAAATGGAATTTATTGTTTAATGCCAGCGACCGTCAATATTTGCATTATGCCTATTGGCATAATGACTTCGGTAAGCGGCGAAGCCATGGATGCGTCAATATCGATCGAATTAATTCGGAGTGGTTATATAACTGGGCATCGATTGGCGATCCAGTCATTGTTCACGATTAGTATGTTTTGGTTTTGGTTGTTATTCTTTCCACTGCTTGCTCAAGCAGCTACTTTGCCCCAGCCGTCCGATGTGGTGCTATTGCATGAGGGTGTCGCCGAAGACGCCCAAAGCGATTATAACTATATTTTTACCGTGGATGGAGATGATACCATTTACACGTGTCAGGCTAATCGTTGTAGTCTCATTCCGTTTCGTGATCAAGCCCTGGTTAACATCGTCGTGTACGAATTACCCGACGGTTATCAGCGGGTAGCTAATTTAGTGGATCAAAGTGTCTTACAAGAATATCAGGCTAACGCCGCTCACCAATATCGGGTAGAGGGTTTAGAAACAGCCCTCACCGCTACGGCATCTACCCGCAGTTATCATACCCTGACTATTCAGGCTGATGGTAGCATAGAACGTGAGGCGGTCAGCCAAGAGCGCAATCCAGCGGAGATCATCCCTGCAGCTGGTTCTGGCTGGGCTTGGATCTGGTGGTTAGTTGGAGGTAGCGTTGTGGTTGGCCTAGGGGCTGGTATTGTATTGTGGAAACGGCGGTTTTAATTTATACTAGGCCGGTATGAAAATACGCACTAAATTGTGGATTACATTTGGCTTGATTATTGCCCTGACCGCTGTGGCTGCCGTGGTGGATTATCCCAATGGTCCAGATATTACTTGGTCTGGTGAGTTAAAGCGGGAACTCAAGGTACAGCTTGGCTTGGATCTACAAGGTGGTACGGGATTGGTGTACGAAGCCGATTTAAGCCATGTGGGGGCTGGTGAAGAAACGGAGGCTTTGGCTGGTGTGCGTGATGTCATTGAACGTCGCGTCAATGCCTTTGGTGTCTCTGAACCGGTCGTGCAAACGAGTCGGTCCGGTGCCAATTGGCGGGTGATTGTGGAACTACCAGGCGTGACTGATATTAATGCTGCCATTAAGCAAATTGGTGAAACCCCCACTCTGGAATTTAAAACCGAAGCACCCGAGCAGGGGATTACCGATGAGCAGAAAGGTTTTATCCAGAGCTTGAATGATCAAACCAAACAGCAAGCCGAAGATGTCCTGACCAAAGCCATGGCCGGTGATGATTTTGCCCAATTAGCTAAAGACAACAGCCATGATACGTTAACGGTGGATTCAGGTGGGAGCTTGGGTTATGTGGAGCGAGCAGAGCTGGAACCAGCGGTGGCAGAGGTTGCTTTTGCTGCTAACCCTGGAGACATTATTCCGAGTGTCATTGAAACGGAGGTTGGCTATTACGTGTTAAAGGTAGAGGATAAAACCACTGGCGTTTTGGATGTGCTCAACGGTATTATCCCCACTGCTCCTGACGGTGCCGCTACAGTAGAAGCGGTTAAATTAGATCAGATTTTAATGCAAAAGTTACCGCTCGATAGTAGTTTGTTCGGTGCGCAGTATGTTGAGACACAACTCACCGGTAAACAATTGGAACGAGCCGATGTCCAGTTTGATGGCACGACGTCCGTACCAGTGGTTGGTTTAGTGTTCAATGCGGAGGGTGCAGATTTGTTTGAACAAATCACTAAGGACAATATCGGTAAAACCATTGCTATTTACCTCGATGGTAGTGCGATTAGCACTCCCATGGTGAACGAAGCCATCACTGGTGGGGAAGCAGTCATTCAAGGTGATTTTACGTTAGATGAAGCCAAGATCCTAGCGCGACGGCTCAATGAAGGCGCTCTGCCTGTGCCGATTACGTTAGTGAATCAGCGTAACATCGGACCCAGTTTAGGTGCTGAGGCCTTGGAACGCAGCGTGTTTGCCGGCTTACTGGCCATGATCTGTTTGGCAGTATTTATGATCGGTTATTATCGTTACCCCGGTTTAATTGCCATGGGAGCATTAACGGTCTATGGACTACTGTTATTAGCGATCTTTAAACTGTGGCCGATTACCTTAACCTTATCAGGGATTGCCGGGTTTATCTTATCACTGGGGATGGCGGTGGACGCGAACGTCTTGATTTTTGAACGGATGAAAGAAGAGTTGCGCCGCGGTAAAGATTTACAGAGCGCCATTGATGATGGTTTTAAACGGGCTTGGTTATCGATTCGTGATTCGAATGTATCGTCATTGATTACGTGTGTCATTCTAACCTGGTTTGGCACTTCTGTGATTAAAGGTTTCGCCCTGACGCTAGCGATTGGTATCCTGTTAAGTTTATTTACCGCGATTACGGTGACGCGTTTATTCTTGAAAGTCTTACCGTTAAAACATCCGTGGTTGTACGGAATCAAACAATAAATATATGGGTATACTGCGCTTACGTTATCTCTGGTACACATTGTCTGGTCTTTTGATGATCGTGAGTATCTTGGCGATGGTCGTGTACGGTTTTCGCTTTGGGATCGATTTTACGGGTGGTACGTTGTTAGAAGTCCATTTCACTGGTGAACGGCCAGCTGTGAGTGTTGTGGAAGAAACACTCCAGCCATTGAATTTAGGTGAAACGCAAATTGAGCCAGCCAATGACGATAGCTATATTATTAAGACGCAGTTCATTCAAGATGATCAGCGTGTAGCGATTTTACAGGCCTTGGGTGATGATGTGGTAGAGGATAGCTTTGAAACGATTGGCCCGACCATTGGTGAAGAATTACGTCGTAAAGCCATTAGTGCGGTTGTGCTGGTGGTAGTAGCCATTGTCCTCTATATTGCTTGGGCGTTTCGTGGAGTTTCCAAAGGGCCAGTGCCGGCGTGGGCATTTGGTTTATCGGCCGTGGTAGCGCTCATCCATGACATTATCATTCCGCTGGGTGTCTTTGTGGTGTTAGGGGAATGGTTGGGAGTAGAGTTGAATGTGATGTTTATCACCGCGTTGCTGACTATTTTAGGTTTTTCGGTACATGATACGATTGTGGTGTTTGATCGTATCCGAGAAAATTTACGGCGCAGCAGCGCTACTCATTTTGCCGGAGTGATTGGGGAAAGTATCCAGCAGACCGTCATGCGATCACTGAATACCTCTGTGACCGTCATTATTGTCTTGGCAGTATTGTTGCTGTTTGGCGGTGCCTCTACCTTTTACTTTGTGTTAGCCTTAATGATTGGTATTACCGTTGGTACCTATTCTTCGATTTTTATTGCCAGTCCGTCGTTACTGATTTGGCAAAAACTGCTCAAAAAGGGTTAAACAACATAGTTGACAGTTTGTAAAAGAAATGATATACTATCAAATGTAGTTATCATTGAATTGTGCACTATGGATATCGGTGGATCAATCCTTGATCGCATCATTGCCAGCAAGGAAGACCAAGAAAAACAAGACTTTCAGCCGTTAGAACTGATTGCTGGCTTATTGCGTCAACTAACGGATAAAGAGGCAGACGTACTCCAACGCCGCTATGGCTTGAATGGGGTGGCCAAGGAAACCCTGGAGGCGATTGGTAGCTCTTATCATGTGACGCGTGAGCGTATTCGTCAGATTGAGAACCTGGCTGTTAAGAAATTAAAAGAGGATAGTCGTTTTCATCAGCAGATGAAGCCAGTCGAGCATGTGGTATTGACCACCTTAGAAGAGCACGGTGGCATCATGCATGAAGATCACCTGCTTACTGAATTAGCGACCGGCGCACATACGCCACAATTTGACCAGGCCTTGGTCTTTATCTTGACTGAGTTATTAGATGATCGTGTCTCCAAGGTGGGTGTAGATAAAATGTTTATGAAAGGCTGGCGGATGAAAACAGCCGATATTGAATTTATTGCTAGTACTTTAGAATTGCTGGCCAAGACCATCGCCACTGCCAACACACCACTTGACCTTGATACCTTGATGCAACAGGTGCAGAGTGATCGCCTAACCGAAAAAACGGTGTTAGCGATGTTAGAAGTGAGTGCCGTTATTGACCATAATCCATTTGATGAATACGGCTTGCGCGAATGGGGCAGTGTGGTGCCTAAGCGCATGAATGACAAAATTTATTTGGTGCTGAAAAAAATGGGCAAACCAATGCACTTTGTGGATATCGCAAAAAACATCACTGAAGTCTTTAAGAAAGAGGCCTACCCTCCGACTGTGCACAACGAATTAATTTTAAATAGCCATTATGTGCTGGTGGGTCGTGGTATTTATGCACTTAAAGAATGGGGCTACCAAAAAGGGGTAGTGGCTGATGTGATCGCTGATATTTTAAAGACTACACAACAGCCCATGACACGTGATGCCATTGTAGAAACTGTCTTAGAACAGCGCATGGTAAAAAAGAACACTATTCATCTAGCGTTGACCAATAAACAGTTATTTACCAAGCTGCCTGATGGTCGCTATACTTTAGCACCACAGCCGACAGTATAATCATATGTCCCCGTTCCAGGCCATTGTTACTGAATACGGCAGTAATCCATTTGAAGCGTTTTGGTTTATTTTTGGCCATGGCGGAGCGTTAATTTTGATTCCAGTCATGATTCAGATGGCGTTGAAGGGCTGGATTTTTTGGATTCAAGAAAAGTATAAGCATCATGTACCGCACAAACTCTATAAAGTGGAAGTACCACAGAATAATGAACAGAGCATGAAAGCGGTTGAGCAAATTTTTGTGCAACTGTATGGTACCTATAATGTACCCGATTGGTGGGAGCGCTGGTGGCAAGGATTTGTGCAAGAAGAATTTTCTTTTGAAATTGTCAGTGATGGCGGTTATGTGACCTACTATATTCGGACTCCGACGTATTATAAGGAAATTGCGCAAGCGGCTTTTTATGCTCATTATCCGGATGCGATTCTGACAGAGGTAGAAGATTACACTAAGGAGATTACTGTTGATCAGATTAATGATGGTCGGATTAAAATCTGGGGTTCAGAGATGGCGCTGGAAAATGATGATGTGCAGCCGATTAAAACCTATCCAATGTTTGAGCATCAAATCGCGCAAAAAGCGGTTGATCCGTTTGCGTACATTCTAGAATTTATGAGTCGGATGCAACCCGGTGAAAAAATGTGGTATCAGATCATGGCCCAACCAACCAGTTTGCCGCATTTAAAAGAGCGTGCTCAACATGCCATTGATGAGATTGTGGAGCCCACTGGGGCTGGTCACGCTGGACCGGATTTTGTCGATCGTATCAAGGACGGTATTACATTGTTGCTGGCTGGGCTGGATAAAGCCATTTTTGGCGGCGAAACAGTAACTATTAGCCACGAAGGACCAGAGCGCTTAACTGAACGGCAACGCTTAACCACTCCTGAACGCGAATTTGTGGAAGAGGTTGATAAAAAGGCATCGCGTTGGCCCTTTCATACCAAGGTGCGCTTTATGTATTTTGCCGCTCCCAAAATTTGGGATGGTAAAAAAGCCCGGCGGGGGATGCTGGGTTGTTTGCGCTTATATCGTTTCATTAATGCCTTTAGAGAAGGCGCTTTAACTCGGACCGATTGGGGCGTCTTACCCTATCGTTACGTCTTTCCGGAACGTCGCTTAGTCACCCGCGCCCGACGCATGTTTTGGGCCTACCGCTCACGCGATATGGAACGGGGCGAACATGAAGGGTTTGTGTTATCAACCGAAGAGTTGGCCAGCATGTTTCACTTTCCACAAATTGAAGTGCGGGCTCCATTTTTGGCTAAAGCGCAAACCCGTGGTGTGGAACCGCCAACTCTGTTACAGTTTGATGAGGGTGAAACCGCTGGCGGTCCGAGTGTCAGCTTAGAACATGGTAATCTTGATGTGGTGGCGGCTCCGGCTGCTCATGTGGTAGCAGAGCAGCCATCAGCTCGACCGCGTGTACAGGTACAAACTGAAGCTGTTCCGGACAGTCAGCCTGCCAGCGCCGAACCAGAACCACCCGCTAATTTACCATTTGTCTAAGCCTATGTCCGCACAGACTATTACCGTTTTTGCCGAAACTAACTTCCGTAACCAACGGCGTAAGTTTGGCGTAAAACAAGATGACCGCCGTCGGCATATGTATGTGGTGGGGAAAACTGGTATGGGAAAATCCACTTTGTTGGAAAACATGGTGATTGCCGATATTCGGGCCGGGCGAGGCGTGGCGGTGGTAGACCCTCACGGTGACTTAGCTGAAAAGATTTTGGATTTTATTCCGAATAATCGGGTGAATGATGTTATTTATTTTAATCCGTCCGATACTAAGTTTCCGATTGCCTTTAATATTTTAGAAAGTATCGGTGACGATTACAAACATTTAGTGGCCTATGGGTTAGTAGGTGTCTTTAAAAAGATCTGGGCTGATTCTTGGGGGCCACGGATGGAATATATCATGACCAATACGATCTTGGCTTTGTTGGAGTATCCGGGCAGTACGTTATTAGGGTTAATGCGGATGTTAGTGGATAAAGCGTATCGTAAAAAGGTGGTGGCTAAAGTGACTGATCCGGTAGTGAAAACGTTTTGGGCGGATGAGTATGCCAACTATTCAGAAAAGTTTCGCACGGAAGCGATTGCTCCGATTCAAAACAAAGTCGGTCAGTTTTTAGCCTCGGCGATTATTCGTAATATTGTTGGACAATCTAAAAGTACCATCGAGATGCGCGAGATCATGGATAATCAGAAGATTCTGATTATGAACTTAGCGAAGGGTCGGATTGGTGAAGAAAATTCTGCTTTATTGGGCGCCATGATGATTACCAAACTGCAGATTGCTGCCATGAGTCGGGTAGATATTCCAGAAGAGAAGCGTGTCGACTTCTATTTATACGTGGATGAGTTTCAAAACTTTGCCACCGACAGTTTTGCTGGAATTTTGTCCGAAGCCCGTAAATATAGACTATGCTTAATCATGGCTCACCAATACTTTGAACAGTTGGGTGATGTGGTGAAAGCCGCTGTGTTTGGTAACGTTGGTACCATGATCGTTTTCCGGGTAGGTGCCACCGATGCAGCTGAATTAGAATTGGAATTCGCTCCGCAATTTTTACCGACGGATATCGTCAACTTAAAAAAATACACTTTCTGTTTACGCTTAATGGTGGATGGTGTAGCCACCGAACCGTTTTCGGCGATTGGTTTGCCACCGGCCACTGGTGCCACAACAAACCATGAGAAGGTGCTCAAAGTATCCCGTGAACGCTATGCCCGACCACAAGAATTGGTGGAAGATCGCATTATTCGCTGGAGTGGGGTAGAAATTAACCGACCCAATCAGCCCGCTGCCGATGGATCTCAAGCCGTTGTGGTAGATGAAGATAGCGAAGGGGACAATATGGATTGGCCAGATCAAGTGGTGTCGAAATCGGAACCCAATACGTTTAATGACGAGTCTGACACCGCAGCTGCAAAATCAGGGGGAGTGCAGTTGGCGACTGCAGAAACGCTGCAACCGTCTGCCTATGTCAGTGCCGCTGGTTTTATTCCTGGCGATCACGCACCGACACCGAGTATTCCGGTGCAGGTTAAGCCAGCTGTCGTTGAGGAAGCAGCGGAAGGGCCTAAGCCAACTGTGGAGTCACTGTCACAGCCGTCAGTGGTACTTGAGCCAGAAGCGGAGACGGTAGTACCAGCGGTCACCACACGTCCGCGCATTAGTTTTGTGCACCATGGGGTTCCAGGAGTCACTGGAATCGCTGAATCTGCTTCGCCCGAGGCTTCGCAGGATTTCAACACTATAGACGTCGAAGGCGAGGCAGGTATTGAAGTTAATCAAGCAGAATGCATTGAAGAAGAAGGTGAGGAGCATGAATAGGAGACTGAAGTTGAACCAGAACAGATTGTTGCAGAGACTCAAGAACCAGTTCAGATGATTGAACAAATTCCGCAGCGTGTCCAACCTAAACCAGTTGTACCTACAGCAGCTGTCGTTGTTCCGTCTTTATCACTACAAACTTTGAAACAAGGAACAGCGCCGCAGGTTAAATTTAGTGGTAATCAGACATCAGTTGGTAATGCATCAGGACAGTCAACGGGTGATCAACCGAGGAAGCGGAAGCGGAAGCGCAAGCGTGGTGGTGGAGGCGGCGGTCAAGCGCCCGTGAATCCAGGTATGAACCAACCCCAGGCGCAACAACCGAGGCCACAGCAACCTCCGTCTTTGGCGCAAAAACCACCAGTGACACCGTCACCTGGTTGGGAACAACCGGCGTCCGCTTTTCCATCTCCTGTTGTATCCGCTCCAAAACCAATCCCACCTTCAGTCCAACCTCAACAACACCCAAAACCACAAATAACCCAACCAGCACAAACCAGTCCGAAACCTGCTGTACCCGTCCAACCCAAACCGCAACCAGCGCAGCAACCACCCACACCCAAGCCAGCCGCGCCTAAACCGGCACCAGTGAATGATCCTAACAAAGTGTCGTGGGGAGAGCTGTTAGAATAATGCTCCAAGCCACCTGTACCCATTGCCACCAGACCTTTGTCATCCCTGACCGTGATCAGGAGTATTATCAACGCTTGGCTGTACCGACGCCAACCAAATGCCCACCCTGTCGGTTTCAACTACGTCTAACGTTTCGTAATGAACGGACACTGTACCAACGGCAATGTGCCTTGTGTAAAAAAATAACCCTGTCTGTTTACTCACCTGACAAACCGTACATCGTCTATTGTCGGGAATGTTGGTGGAGTGATCGTTGGAACCCATTAGAGTACGGACAAGATATTGATTGGAGTAGGCCATTTTTTGACCAGTTGCTAGAGGTAAAAAAGCGCACTCCGCGGATTGCCCTAATGAATGATGCTACGGCAGAGAATAGTGATTTTTGTAATCATTGTTATCGTTTGAAAAACTGTTATATGGTGTTTGATGCCAATGATAACGAAAACACCTTGTATAGTAGCGGAACCTATTATGTTAAAGATAGTGTCGATTGCGCCTATAACGATTCCTGTGAACTGTGTTACGAAACATTGTACAGTGAGGACTGTTATAATTTGAAATACAGTCGTGACTCGGTTAATTGTCGGGATAGTTACTGGTTAATTGATTGTATTGGTGTATCCAATTCGTTTATGTGTGTTGGTTTACGTAACCAATCCTATTGCTATAAAAATAAACAATATACTGAAGCTGAATATAATCAAATTTTGGCTAAGTATCAGTTAACAACCCGTGACCACTTTGCACAATATCAGCAGGAATTTTTAGAGTTTTCTGTGACCATACCACGAAAGTTTTATCATGGAGTACGTAATGAAGATATCAGCGGTGATTATTTGATGAACAATAAATCAGTTTATCATTCGTTCCAGACTAGAGCATCAGAAAATTGTTCCTATAGTTACGGCATCTTTAAGACCAAAGATTCTTATGATTACACGGTGTGGGGTGAAGATGCCGAACGGATGTATGAAGCCCATGCGTGTGGTGGCCAGGCGTCTGATATTCGCTTTTGTAGCGTGGTGTGGCACGGACAAGATAACGACTATTGTGATCAATGCTTAAATGGACCGAAACATTGCTTTGGTTCGGTGTCACTGAAAAATGAACAGTACTGTATTTTGAATAAACAGTACACTGAGCAAGAATATAATGGTTTACGCCAGCGTTTGGTTGAACACATGACTAAAACGGGTGAGTGGGGACAGTTTTTTTCACCGGCGTTGGCACCCTATGCGTACAACGAAACCATGGCGATGGAATTTTTTCCGTTAACGAAAGAGCAAGCCTTAGCGGGTGGCTGGACTTGGCAGGATAACTTACCTGGTACGTACGGTAAGGCCGATTCCACTAAGCACATTTTTGACTGTACACAATGTAAAAAGAACTTTAAACTAGTGGCAGCTGAACTGGATTTTTATGAGCGGCAGCACATTCCGTGGCCAACCCAGTGTCCGGATTGTCGTCATATCGCGCGCATGCGTTATCGCGCCCCGTATCAATTGTGGGAGCGACAGTGTATGCGTAGTGGGTGTGATAATCGCTTCCAAACCGCCTATAGTCCAGAGCGTAAGGAGATTGTGTATTGTGAGGACTGTTATAAAAAGATGGTTTATTAACACCTTTCTCCTAACCCCCTTCCTATATAGAAAGGGGGAACGGGGTAGGTGTAGATACTATGACCAAAACTTGTCGACAATGTCAAAACAGTTTCATCATCACCACCAGTGATCAGGATTTTTACAAACGAATGGAAGTGCCAGCACCGACATTGTGCCCGAATTGTCGGCAACAGCGACGGTTAGCCTGGCGCAATGAGCGGAGTTTGTATTCCAGCACATGTCGGTTGTGTGGCAAAGCAGTGATTTCGCTGTATTCGCCAGACAAGCCGTATACAATTTATTGCCAAGACTGCTGGCTATCGGATCAATGGGATCCGCTCAACTATGCACTGGTTTATGATCCTAGGCGATCTTTTTTTGAACAGTTTAAAGAATTGCAGCTCGTCGTTCCGCGCATGGCCATCACCATTCGCAATTGTGACAATAGTGACTTTGCACCATGGGCAATGGATGGGAAGAATTTGTACTTGTCGGCCGGTGGATTTCGAAATGAGAACTGCCTGTACGGAATGTTCCCCACCTATTCAAAAGACTGCATGGATTTCATCATGCCCTATATGTGTGAATTGTGTTACGAAATAATTGAGTGCAGTGATTGCTATCATTGTCTATTTTCGCAACGCTGTGCCAGTTGTCGTGATTGCTATTTTTCCTACAACTGTCGTGGCTGTAATGATTGTTTTGGCTGTGTCAACTTGCGCAACAAACAGTATTGTTGGTTTAATGAGCAATTAACCGAAGCCGAATATCGACAACGCCTCCAAGCCATTCAATGGACCCATGCCACCATTGCCAATTATCGGGCACAGTTAGCCAAATTAAAATTAACCCGGCCCCATGTAGCCAGCGAACAAATTCATTGTGAAGCTAGCACCGGTGATCTCATGAAAGGCTGTCATGACACGCAGTATGGTTTTGACGTCTATGACCAGGAACAGACAGCCTATATGTTCGATGTCCGTGAAACAAAAGATAGTCGTGATATCTTTACTGGTGGTTTCCAATGTGAGTCTGTTTATGAATGTCACAGCGTCCTCCATACTCAGAACGGTGTTGGTTTGAATGTGTGTTGGGATGGAAATTACAATCTGTCCTACTGTGACCATTGTTTTACCTCACACGATTTGATAGGGTGCATTGGGCTGCGGAAACAACAGTTTTGCATATTAAATACACAGTATTCCGAAACGGAGTATCAGACATTAAAAAAACACATGATTGCGGATATGATAAAAACTGGGGAATGGGGAGAGTTTTACCCCATTTCATTATCACCCTTTGCGTATAACGAAACCGTCGCCCAGGAATATTTTCCATTGACCGAGGCCGAAGTAAAAACCAACGGTTGGCCATGGCATGCTCCAGACCTGGCTGATTATCAACCGGCTCAAGGAGATTTGTTGGCCTGTCAAAAGTGCCAGAAAAATTATCGCTTGGTTCCAGCAGAGCAGAAATACTATAAACAATTTGGTGTCCCGCTCCCGATTTTCTGTCCACAATGCCGCCATTTAGCTAGAATGCAATTGCGCAATCCGCGACAGCTATGGCAGCGCCAGTGTGCCAAATGTGGCAAAGCTGTAGCCACAACCTACGCTCCCAATCGTCCGGAAACAATTTATTGTGAACTGTGTTTTCAAAAAGAAGTCTATTAGTATGAAGCAATGTCTGCACTGCAAAATAACCTTCACCATCACTGACCAAGATCAGGCCTTTTATGATCGTCTAGCCGTTCCGGTACCAACCCTGTGTCCACAGTGCCGAATGCAACGGCGGTTGACTTGGCGTAACGAACATAACCTGTACCAGCGTAATTGTGATCTTTGCCATCAGACGATTATTTCAATGTATCGGCCAGATAGCCCTTACAGAGTCTATTGTCAAGATTGTTGGTGGTCAGACAAATGGGACCCCCTCGACTATGCTCAAGATTATCATCCCAGTCAGTCATTTTTTGCACAGTATGATGAGTTACGGCATGCTGTACCACGAGTGGCGTTGACCAATACGAACAGTGAAAATTCTGAGTATACAAACTATGCAGGGAATAATAAGAATTGCTATTTATTGTTTGCGAATTCATATGGTAACAACGAAAATTGTGGTTATGGAGTCGGTACACGCAAGTGCCACAATAGTTATGACACCTTAAACGTTGTCGAGAGTGAACTGGTGTATGATTCGGCAGATTCTAGTTTCCTGCATCGGGTGGTTGGTGCAGTCAATTGCGTAGCGTGCACTGAATGCTGGATGATCGAAGATTGCAGTAATTGCCAAAACTGCCTTGGCTGTAAAGGTTTGCGTAATAAACAATATTGTATTTTCAACCAGCAGTATTCCCCCGAGGACTATAAAGCAAAACGATCGCAACTTCAATTGCATACGGAGGCTGGCCTGAAATCTTTTCAGGAAGAGTGGGACAAATTTCGGTTAACCGTACCAAGCCGTTACTCCCACCAGCTTAAATCAGAAAATTGTACTGGTGATTACATTACAAATTCCATGAACTGTACCACCTGCTTTGATGTCAACGAAACGGAACAGAGTAAGTTTATTAAATTTTCCATTGGTCAGGTGAAGGATAGTTATGATGTATCGTATACCGGTACTGCCGAAAGTGGCTATGAAGATGTCAGCCTGGTTGATGCCTATAATTGTCATTTTTGTAACATTACTTGGTGGAGCGTACGCGATTTGGAATACTGTGAGCTCTGTTTTAATACTACAAATTGTTTTGGTAGCATTAGTTTACGTAAACAAAAGTTCTGCATATTGAATAAGCAGTATAGTGAAGCAGACTATCATGCCATGCTGCAGAAAATTAAACAACAGATGATCCAAGCTGGTGAGTATGGGGAATTTCCGCCGGCTGAGCAATCACCATTTCATTATGAAGAGTCTGTAGCTGAAGATTTCTTTCCTAGCCAACAACGGCAAGCCACGGCCTCTATCATGACATCTGGAGTAGCCGATGCCAAACTGTGTCAGCACTGCAGCAAAGCTTTTAAAATGGTTCCGGCCGAAGTAACATTTTATCAAACCATGGGGTTACCGCAGCCGAACCAGTGTTTCAATTGTCGTCACCTCAAGCGATTAGACCACAAAAATGCCGTGCAATTGTGGACACGTCAGTGTATGAAGCTAGGTTGTGCCAATCATTTTGAAACTACCTATAGCCCAGAGCGGAAAGAAATCGTGTATTGTGAATCTTGTTACCAAAAAGAAATGTTTTAGTATGAATCAAACTTGTCAGCAGTGCCATACTACATTTGAGATCACCACAGTAGATGAACAGTTTTATCGCTCCTTTGAGGCCCCCAATCCAACCCTGTGTCCAGATTGCCGGCTACAACGGCGCATGGCGTTTCGGAATGAGCGATCGCTTTATAACAGCAAGTGCGGCTTATGTCAGCGTCCGATTGTGACCATTTATGACCCAGTCAAGCAGTTTACGGTCTATTGTCCAGAGTGTTGGTGGGGCGATAAGTGGAATCCGTTAGAGCTTGGTCGAGAGTTCGATTTTACCAAAACATTAGCCGACCAATTAATCGAGCTGTATCGGGCAGTACCACACGTGTCGCTCTATACCACCAACTGTACCAATAGCGAATACAATAATTTTGGTTTGAATTTGAATAACTGTTATTTGATTTTTGGTGGTTCCAATAATGACAACTGCTTATACGGTAAATTTGTGATTAGTTCGATTGATACGGTTGATGCGTTATCGGTCTTTTCGACAGAGCTGTGTTACGAAGCCGTCGCTTCAGAACGGTGTTATGATTGTCGTTATGTCGTGAACAGTCGTGATTGCCGCGATTGTATCATGATTGATGAGTGCCAAGCCTGCACCGATTGTATTGGTTGTTTTGGTTTACACAACAAACAATACTATGTGTTTAACCAGTACGTTGGTAAAGAGGAGTACGAAAAAATATTAACTTCTTATCAACCATTAACGACAGCCAAGTTGGCCGAGCTGCGCTCTCAGTTTGAAGGCTTGCGCCAGACCTTACCACGGCGCGCCAGTCATATCTATGCTAGTGAGCACTGCAGTGGCGATTTAATCTTGAACAGCGTGAACTGTCATGATTGTTTTGATATTAAGGAATGCGAAAATTGTCGGTATGTTTCCAATACACCAAAAGCCAAAGATAGCTATGATGCCATTTTTTCTTCGCCGTATGGTTTAGAGCATTGCTACAATACGTGTTCTACTACTGGCTTACGCGATGGCATGAGTGCTTTTATGGTGTGGAACTCTTATAATGTTGGTTATTCTCTAGAATGTCACCAAAGCCACGATTTGTTTGGTTGTGTCGGTATGCAAAAGCAACAGTTTTCTATTTTGAATAAACAGTATTCTGAAGCAGACTATAAACAGTTGCGCGCCAAAGTCATTGAGCATATGAAAACTACCGGGGAATGGGGAGAGTATCTACATCCCAGTATCTCTCCGTTTGGCTACAATGAAACGATTGCGCAGGAATACTATCCGTTGAGTGAGCAGGCAGCTAAATTAATTGGTTATACCTGGCATCCGTTGTTAGACAAACCAGCAAACGCTACAGCCGACGCTTTAGTGTGTGTACACTGTCATAAACCGTATCGATTAGTCAAAGCAGAATTAACCTTCTATGCCAAAGCTCAGTTACCCAATCCGCAGTTGTGTCCGGATTGTCGCCGTACTCGTCGCATTGTGGAACGCGGTCCTTATCACTTGTGGTCACGGCAGTGTTCACGTTGTCAAAAAAATATTCAAACCAACTATTCACCGGAACGTGCCGCCACAGTGTATTGTGAGCAATGCTATGTACAAGAACGGGGCTAGGGGAGAGATCTAATACAATCCTCTCCCCGTATTCACGATCACAATCCGTTTACGTTTAGGCAGGCGTTCTGGATGCTCCAACAGATACCCTAAGCCAGCGGCACCGGATGGCTCACAGCGGATGCCCAGTTGAGTTAAGTAGTCGTAAGCTTTTTCGATATAACGTTCTTGCACCACGAATACGCCTGACTGTTGTCCGATATAACCTAGATTACGATAGAAGCCTAGCCACTGTTCGTTAAAGTGCGTGAACGGCAAATGTGGCGCGTAAATTTTATCAGCCGCAGTATCGGCTCGATTCGATGTCGCTCCAATAATGTTGATCCAACCTAACCGCTTGGGTGAGATTTTGAGGCGAGGGTCATAATCTTTCACTTTTTGTGACTCACGCTTCAAGACATTACAGATATTTTCATACAACTCACCCGTACCAAACGGGCATAGCACGTAGTCTGGATCATTATTAATGATCTCAAAACTTAACCAATCGTAAAAGATAGTAGTGCGATCTAGGCCGTCATTCGACGTAACGTCGAATCCATTTGGATTACGAGTTAAACGTAAAATATCCTTAAAGTCTAATTTTTTAATCGATAAATCGGTGAAATACACCTCGCTATGGTTTTGTTTTAGAAACTCCACGATATGCGGCTTGGTGTGGATGTCTACTAGGATCTTCAGCTTCGGTAAGTTATATTTTTTAAAGGCAGTACTAACGGCTAGAGCTGCATTGCCAGATGAAATCATCGAGAAGCGTGGCAGTGCTCCGGTCATTAACCCCCGTTGCTTCATTTCTAAGAAGTGTCGATACTGGCAGACTAATTCCCAGGCCATCCGATCCTTATGGGTACCAGTAGGATTATAGCTCTCATCTTTTAGCCAGACATCACTGAAACTAGGTACCTTAATTGGGTAGGTGGGGGTGGCCGGAAACTTTGGATCATCTGCCGGGAACTCCGGATTATTGGGATCATTATCCGAGCGGGCTTTGGGGATCAACTTGAGAATGGACTGCTCTTTTTTGCTTAACATCACCTTACTGTAGGTAGTTAGAGCGGTACCGTCAACTGGTGATTACTCAGCGTGTGCTAAAAGCTAGCCAGTATAGTATACTATTCATTGACATCTCAGCAAAAAATAGTCGCTAAGATTAGAGCAGAAGAAAAGCTGAACACAATAAAATCTAATTCCATTTGACCACGTTAGCTGTTGCCCCTACACTTATGGCACTTTATGGCCACAATCAATAAGACGTGTGTGAGTTGTTCGGGACAATTCACGATCACCGCAGCAGACGAAGAGTTTTACAGTAAGGTGCAAGCGCCGTCTCCTAAAACCTGTCCGCGTTGTCGAATGCAGCGGCGCTTTGCCTACCGTAATGAGCGGGCTTTGTTTGCAGGAACGTGTGCTCAATGTCAGAAGAATATTTTATCGTTGTACCAACCCACTGATGGTCTGACTGTCTATTGCCAAACCTGTTGGTGGGGCGATGATTGGGATCCGGTGGATTTTGGTCAAGCGATTGATTGGAATCGTTCATTCTTGGAACAATACCAAGAGGTGCGTAGACGGGTGCCGCGGTTGGCATTAGTAGCGATGAACAGTGATAATTCAGATTACACTAATATGTGCGCGGACAATAAGAATTGTTATTTATTGTTCGCTTCCGAAAATTGTGAGAACTGTTCCTATGGCAAATTAGTACAAAAATGCAAAGACAGTTTTGATAATTGTTTTCTCTATGATTCTGAATTATGTTATGAGTGCATTAACTGTCGCAATTGTTTTCAGTGCACGTATGTAAAGGACTCGCAAGATTCGCGGGAATCACATTACTCCCTTGGTTTAAAAGGTTGCAGTAATGTCTTCCTGTGTAGTGATCTCCACAACAAGGAATATTAT
The DNA here is from genome assembly GCA_016207285.1 of Candidatus Kerfeldbacteria bacterium. GTDB lineage: Bacteria > Patescibacteriota > Patescibacteriia > UBA9570 > UBA9570 > UBA9570. Next base: position 21,335 of record JACQPW010000052.1, read on the forward strand.
ATTAAAAATAAACCAGTACCAGCGGCGGACTATGCCAAACAAGTGGCGGAATTATTAAAAGATAGAAACCACTGCTATCAGGAATGGTTGCAATTAGCCAAGGGGCGAGTGGTGAAG
>JACQPW010000053.1 GCA_016207285.1 Candidatus Kerfeldbacteria bacterium
ATACACTGCACCGGTTGAACTGTTGGTATACGGTGCACTCATAATTAAGTCCGCGTAACCGTCTGCGTTCAAATCACCGGCTCTGCCAACATAATAACCCAAATACTCAAACGGCCCGGGTCCGGTAATACGCGCGTAGCTGCTGAGTGAACCGCTGCTTAACTGTGCGGCTTGGCCATAGACCACGTACACGGCACCGGCATTTTGATTTATACCATCATCATAGAACGAATCAGCCACAACCAGATCATCGTAGCCATCGCCATTCACATCGCCTGCTCCAGCAGCGGCAAAACCAACTTGACCACCGGTACCTTCACCGGTCAGGCGCACTAAGGTACTAACGGATTGTGTTCCAGTGGCCGCTGTACTACTACCATACAAAATATAGACTGCTCCAGTATCTGCCGTCGGACTATCCACGCCGTAGGCACCAAACACTGCATCCGCAAAACCATCATTGTTTAAATCACCAGCCTGGCGCGTAGTGGCGCCCAGATTATCACCAGCGGATACTCCAGTAAACGTAGTCCCTACAGCACTAATCGTAGTAGACGTATAAACCGCCGCCCGACCATACACCACATAGACAGCCCCCGCATTCACACCGGCGCCATCATGACTATAATCACCCACTAAGAAATCATCATAGCCATCATTGTTTAAATCTCCGGCTCCACCGACATCGTACCCCAAGCCTTGACCAGCTGTCGTACTGGTAAATTCCACTGCACTACTAATGCTGCCGCCAGACAATGTATCAGCTTGGCCATATACTAAATAAGCTGCGCCAGTATCAGCGACACCATCATCATTAAACAACGCACTGGCTAGAATATCATCATAGCCGTCACCATTCACGTCTCCAGCCGAAGCCACCGCAAAACCAAACCAGTCACCACTGGCTTCTCCAATATAAGAAACAGCCGTTGTATTTAAACTGCCAGAAGTCAATGCGTCGGCTCCACCATAGACAATATAGATCGCGCCATTTTGTGTGGAACCAGTGGTAACATTCTGGGTACCAATGACTAAGTCATCGTAGCCGTCACCGTTAAAATCGCCTTTGTCAATCTGGTGCGCTACTTGATCACCCACCGCTACTCCGGCCAGTTGCACCATATCCGCCACAGCCACCGCTTGGGTTTGACTGGGCAGGAGCCATAGTACACCAAGTAAACTGAACGCTAAACTATTCACTCCTAGTTTATGCATGGATATAGTATAGCTTAAAATCATTCAGTATTCCAGGTACGTTCGATGTAACCAGCCCGCCCAGAACCGCGTTTATACATTTTATATTGCAACGGGTTCTTTTTGTAATACGCCTGGTGTTCAGCCTCCGCGGGGACAAAAGTCGTGAACGGTTCAATCACCGTAGCAATGGATTGCTGGAACTTTTTTGAGTCGTTCAATGCTTGTTTGGAAGCTTCAGCTAATCGCTGCTGTTCAGGGGTATGGTAATAAATTGCCGTGGTGTACGCATGACCGCGATCGGCAAACTGTCCGCCGGCATCCGTTGGATCAATATTTTTCCAAAATAGTTCTAACAGGCGTTCGTAGGAAACGATGCTCGGATCATACTCCATGGTGATCCCCTCGCGATGTGTAGTACGACCAGAGGCTACTACATAATATGAACCTTCTTTTGGATCACCACCAGTGTAACCGACCTGCACATGCGTGACGCCGGGTTCAGCGTCATATGGACCTTGTAAACACCAGAAGCACCCTCCGGCAAAAGTGGCTTGGTTCACTTGTGTCATAGAAATATGGTATCATATCGGTATGGAACAAACCAAACCACAACCTAATGTAACGGGCGGTTATGTCACGCCCAAACACGTTTTTCTACAGTTGCTCATGATTGCCATGCTCTATGCCAGCGTAATTGCAGCCATTACGCTGTACTTTCAATACGCGAACCAAATTTTCTTCGATTCAGCCTTTACCTACCGCGAGTCTATCTATAGTGGTATCCGTTGGGGTAGTTCGGTATTACTCGTCGCCTTCCCGGTATTGGTGTACACCAGTTGGTTGATTCAAAAAGAGATCAACCGCCAAGCCTTAGTGCGCCAAATGAGAACCCGGCGCTGGTTATTGTACTTTACCCAATTTGTCACCGCCATTACGATCATTGTCGATATCATGATTTTGATTTACGAATTCTACGGTGGTGAAATTACAGCCCGGTTTGTTAGTAAAATTATTGTCGTCCTGATCATTGCCGCGATTGTGTTAGGCTATTACCGCTGGGAGTTACATCGTACCGAAGTCCCCTCGTCCCTACCCAAATTAATGGCCATCAGTGTTGGAGTCATCGTCGTGGCTAGTGTCGTAGGTGGCTTCTTTATTGCCGGTACTCCAGCCGAGCAACGCGCTGTGCGTTTAGATGACCAACGCGTCAGTAACCTGTCAGAAATACAAAATCAGGTGATGAATTATCTACAAACTAAGGACACCTTGCCGGCAGATCAAACCACGTTAGAAAGTTGGGCTGGGTTACTCCCCACTGATCCTGTCACGACCGAACCATATCGTTACAGTAAAACCTCCGCCACTACATTTGAACTCTGTGCTACCTTTGCTTCTGAGCTAGCGGATGACGTGTATGGTAGTCATTATTATGAGACAACCTATGGCCCGGTGTATGGCGAAAAGGCACTACCACAATTAGTTGGTGGCAGCAGTTGGTTACATCCAGCTGGTGACTATTGTTTTGACCGGACAATTGAATAATACTATCATCAGACCCGTGGAACATATTATTAGTGTTGACCAGCTCACCAAACGGTACAAAGATCTTACTGCTGTTGATCACATCTCCTTCCAGGTTCGTCCGGGAGAGATCTTTGGTATTTTAGGCCCTAACGGAGCCGGCAAAACCACTACACTGGAAATGATGGAAGGTTTAAAAGTCATTACCGAAGGTGATGCCGTGATTAACGGTATTTCCGTAAAACAACACCCTCGCCAAGTGAAGCATATCATTGGTGTCCAGCTGCAATCCTCCTCGTTTTATGACTTGATGAATTTAAAAGAATTGCTGGAATTTTTTGGCAGCTTGTACGGACGTAAAGTTGATGGCATGGCATTACTCACCAAAGTAGAGTTAGCAGATAAATGGAAGAGTCGTGCTAAGGAATTATCGGGCGGTCAACGCCAACGCTTATCCATTGCCGTAGCCTTGGTGAATGATCCACTCGTGATTTTTCTCGACGAACCGACTACTGGTTTAGATCCCCAAGCGCGCCGCCATCTCTGGGCACTCGTTCGTGATATTCAAAAAGCGGGCACTACCCTGATTTTAACGACGCATTATATGGAAGAAGCGGAAGTATTGTGTGATCGCATTGCCATCATGGACAGCGCCAAGATTATTGCGCAAGATACCCCAACTGGTTTACTCAAACTGATCGAACAAAAAGCTACTATTAAATTTCAGGTAAAAAACCATCTGGATATTGCTCCGCTGAAACAGTTAGCGGCAGCCACAGATGTGAACCGCATGAAAGACACGATCACTATTAGCACTAGTCATGTGCAAGATACTTTGAAAGGCTTGATTGAGTATGATCTCACTCATCCGGTACACTTTACGGATTTGCAAGTGCACGAAGTCAACTTAGAAGATGTTTTTCTTAATCTAACTGGTAAAACCTTACGGGACTAAACATGAAACCGTTTCTCTCCATTACCCTGACCACTTTAAAAATGCTCTTTCGCAATAATCAGAGTTTATTTTTTACCTGGTTTTTGCCGCTCTGTTTAATGCTGATTATCGGTTACGTCACACGCTCCAATGATGTTTCCATTCGGCTCGGTGTCGTCTACGATCACGCTAATACCAACGCTCAAACCATTGTTGACGCCATGTCTGCCGTGGATGCTCTAGAGGTCACCGCAGATACTAAGGAGTTAGAAACGGCTGCCTTACAAGACAATAAACGTGATTTAGTGATTGAAATACCGAACGCTACACCAAACGAGATTACAGTCTACGAAAATCCATCCAACCCATCCCAATCCGCCATTGGCAAAATGATCGTGCAACAATTTTTCCAACCACCAGCCACCGTCACCTTCATTACCGAAACGATCTCCAGTAAGCCAGCCCGCTACATTGATTTCTTAGTCCCCGGCATTATCTCCATGACCATCATGCAGTTAGGAATTTTTGGTACTGCCTTTGCGATTGTCGATGCCAAACAAAAAGGGGTTTTAAAACGCGTCATTGCAACCCCAATTCGCCCTTGGCAATATGTCTTAGGTAATATGTTGGCTCGCTTGATCTTATCCATGACCCAGGCCGGTATCCTGATTACTGTGGCCTGGTTAGTGTTTGATGTGCACTTTAACCACTGGAGCTGGTTGCTGAGTTTAATCGTGCTCGGTAATATTGTCTTTTTATCACTCGGTCTATTTGTGTCTGGTTTGGCTAAGACAGTGGAATCGGTACCGGTACTAGCCAACCTCATCGCTTTTCCGATGTTGTTGTTGGGCGGTATTTTCTTTCCCACCGACAGCCTACCAGACTGGTTAAAACTAGTGGTCGAGAAATTACCGATTGCCGTGCTGGCCGATTTGATGCGCAGCACGGTGACATTAGATAAAGGCTTGAGCGAAGTGTATGTACAGTTACTGATTCTGATTGGCTGGGCAGTCGTCACCTTATTTCTGGCGAACTCTTTTTTCCGCTTGCAAGAGCGCGATTAATATGACCATTGCGGTAATCGGCGCTGGAGCAGCCGGTATGATGGCCACCGCTACGCTGCAAACCCTGGCACCAACCTGCCGCATTATTTTGCTGGAAAAAAATGCCTTGATGGGTCGCAAGGTGCAAATATCCGGCGGAGGGCGCTGTAATGTCACCACCGGCTTCCACGATATTAAAACTGTCTTAACGCGCTACCAACGGGGCCGGAAGTTTTTAAGTACGGCGCTGTATCATTTTCCGCCCGACCAAGTGTACGACTGGTTTGAACAGCACGGCGTACCGTTAAAAACAGAACCGGATGGACGTGTCTTTCCACAATCGGATGTCGGGAAAGATGTGGTCGATCTATTTGAGCACCTGTTTCAACCGCCTAGTGTGCAACTACGGTTACGGACCAGTGTAGCAGCAATTAAAAAAACCGATCACTTTCAGATTACCTTACAGTCTGGAGACACCATCCTGGCAGACAAGTTAATCCTGACGACTGGCGGGCAAGCCTATCGTCACACGGGTTCTACGGGTGAGGGCTATCAGTTTGCCGAAGCCCTCGGACATCACATCACTCCCCTAGCCGCGAGCTTAAATTCTTTTATTGTCTCGAACCAGTGGATCAAACAGCTGAGCGGGGTATCGTTTGTCGCTGTTGGTTTGTCAGTTGCAGGACACAAGCACTACCAGTTTACCGGACCAATTGTCTGCACCCATCAAGGCATCAGTGGACCGGCGGTGTTTGCGCTGTCATCACAAGTGGCTTTTGAAGACTACAGTGCTCGTCATCCCCTGCCGGTATTGATTGATTTTATACCTACCATGTCGAACGAACAGTTACGGCATGAACTAAATATGGCCATTACCCGGAATCCGAAACAACAGCTACGTACTACCTTGCATGCCTGGTTGCCCAAGTCGGTGGTCAACGCACTAGTTGCAGAACTGGAATTGCCAGCCGAAAAAACCAATGCCGAAGTCAGTAACGTGATGCGGCAACGTGTCTTAGATCAGCTCAAGCGTTGTCCGCTAGCGGTGATTGGCCGCGCCGCCGGGGATGAATTTGTCACCGCGGGTGGAATCGAGCTATCTGAAGTAAATGCCCGTACCATGGAATCCAAATTGTGTCCGGGTTTATACTTTGCCGGAGAAATATTGAATATTGATGGGTATACCGGCGGTTATAATTTGCAAGCCGCCTGGGCCACCGGCCACTTAGCTGGCAGCTCGGTTGCAGCTGTGCTATAGTATTTCCCTATGCACAGACTATTTATTGGTCTACAACTGCCAGATAGTTTTAACCAAGCCTTAGCAGCCTGGCGCATGCAACATGTGGATTGGCCAGTGCGTTGGACTAGGGCAACTGATTTGCACCTGACTATTATTGCACCCTGGGAAGTAGCCTCACCCCAAGCGGCCATTAACGCCATGCAAAGTTTGAATGGGTTTTTTCAACCACAAACGGTGCAGTTTGATGTCATTAAATTTATTCATCCGGAGGAACCACGTATGCTGTGGGTAGAAGGCCAACCGAACACTGAACTGCTCGACATGAAACAGCGTCTGCACAGTGTGTTCGAACGACCTACCGAGGAACAAGCCTTCCGACCCCATGTCACCATGGCTCGCTGCTGGGCTGATCAAGTCCAAGCTTTAAAAGATCAGGTTGAAACCATCAGTTGGCCCACAACCTGCAATGGTTTGATTCTCTATGAATCTAGAATCGATCATTTTGGTTCCCGCTACAAGGCACTGGCGACGGTGAGTGCCTAACAAAGTAACTTATAAAAATAATCCCGCCAGCGGCGGGATTATTTTGTCTTGGTGGGTAGGGAGGGATTCGAACCCCCGAAAGCCTGAGGCTGCTTGATTTACAGTCAAGTGCGATTGACCGCTCCGCCACCTACCCATGTCGAAGGATTGACTTTTTTAAAGTCGACGGTAATACTAGCATATATGTTGAATTGGACAAGGTATGATCAACTATAGCGAACTGCTCACTGGAGCCTGGCGAGCCACCTGGAAATATCGTGCCATGTGGTTGTTAGGTATGGCCATTATCGGTGGTTGTAATGTGGGAGGAGCCACACAATTTTCTTATGGTCTAGGCAATGACGCTAGTACGTACAGTCAGTCAACGGATTACGAAACCGTGGCCATGCTGGATGCGTTGACGGATCTGGCTCGGGAGTATTGGTTATTATTAGTGTTGATCGGAGTCTGTTTATTTTTACTCGCGTGCACTGCTTTGGTGATACATTACATTGCGTTGGGCGGTATCTACCGTGGGGCTGCCTTAGCCAAACAAAATCAGCCAGTTCAATTCACGGCACTGTGTCGGGCTGGTACCGAAACGTTTTGGCCAGTATTAGCTGTGTCATTGTTGTTCAAAATCGGCCTGGGCATCATCACTGCTGTAGTCGTCCTCTTATTGGTGATCTTGGCCTTGACGATTGTTGGCTTGGTGATTGTACTACCATTGGTCATCATATTAGTTTGTTTGGCCTTACCACTGCGTTCCGTGATCAGTAGCCTGTATAGCTTTACGATTCAAGGTATCGTTTTACAACAGCTCAGTATAGGACAAAGTTGGCAGCAAGCTTGGCGATTATGGAAAGCCAATTGGCTGGATGCGCTACTGATTTACCTTTGTGCCGTTGGCTGGAAAGTGATTGTGCAAGTGCTCTGTTTCATTGGATTAGTGCTGCTCGCAATGCCAGTTGCACTTTTTGGATACCTCGCGTATACTAGCGAAGCTTGGTTAAGCCTTGGGCTAGGTACACTGGCCTTGGTTGGTTTGTTGGCAGTGGTTGGATTCCTGGTGAAAGGAATCAACCAAAGTTTTTCAACCCACCTTTGGCACAGAGGTTACGCCGCCCTAGCTCAGCGGTAGAGCAACAGTTTTGTAAACTGTGGGTCGTCGGTTCAAATCCGACGGGCGGCTCCAAATTAAACGTCAATTCAACACATTAAGTTATCAAGTTAAGTTATATCTATGTCCCAAGATCGTCTGACAAAACTGGAATGCACCGTGTGCAAACAAATCAATTACTACACCCAAAAGAATAAGAAAAAATTACATCAGGCCGGCAAATTAGAGTTAACCAAACATTGCCCGCACTGTCGCAAACATACTCCCCACAAGGAGATCAAATAGTCTGTTTAGAGCACCACCCGCAAGGTTTCTAATTCGGCTCGCCGCCGAACGAGTTGTTGTGGGCTGCTAAAAATCTCTACTAACTGTTTGGCAACCGCTTCGGTTTGCGTATGCAATTTTTTCCTAGCAGCTGACAAATTGTTTGCATTGATCTGTTGGGCATTGTCCCACGCCTGGTGCCGCCAGCGGACAATAATATGATGAAACTCCTGCTCGGTCAGACTTGGCAACAAAAACGCCCCCACCGATAGATAATCATGATAGTGTTTAGTCAAAAATTGCATTACTTCGGGAATCACAGACAGTAACAGAGCATCAATGCGGTTAAAGTCTTTAGCCGCGCGATAGCGCGCTGTATTCAACGCCAGTGGTAAATCACCATTAATGTGGGCATTGATACCCAGTAACAATTCCACAAAAGCATTACCATGCCCAGACTGACAATAGGTGTAGTAGGTTTTCCAAGGAGCTGGTTGCCTACGCTGACCGGCTAACCACCGTTCTAACGGTTTGAAATAAAGATCAGCAAACACACTATCTAACCGTTCCAAGGCTGCTGGCTGATCATAAAAGGTACGGCGCTGCATACCCGCTGCCGTGACCGCCTTAGTGACCAAATAATAGGTCTGTAAAAATGGAATCAGTCCCCTATACTTGGGCTGCCGGGACAACGCTACTAACATCATATCCATGCGTCCAACGACGCTTAATAAAGCAGCACTAGCCATACTCATCCACGCTGGGCTTGCGGAGTAATTAAGCGGTAGGCTTGGTAGACAGCATTATGAACAATGCGATCTGACACGGGTTTCAAATTCTGGTACCACTGTTGTGCCTTTGGCAACGCGGGTGTGATGATGGCGATGGCAGCACGTACCTCATCATTAATCACTCCCTGCTGATACGCTGCAATTAACACTCGAGCAGCGGAGACACTCGCCTCCAAATCACTAATGAATTGTGTTAACGCATCGCGCGTCAAGGCAAACTGCTCACCCAACTCTTGCACCCTTGGGTCGGTTTGTCGTTGTAAGGTTGGGACTGCTTCCATTAACGTCTGCTGGCGGGAGCGCAAACGATCAATGACCTCTTGCAATTCAGTCGCTTGATCACTAACGAATGCATCTTGGTGAAATTGAATACCAAGATCATCTATCGAACCGGCTAACCCATCCAAGGTGATGAACACCGTGCTGAGTACTGCCCCCATTTTAAAATCACATTGTCTAAGTAATTCGATATTCTGGTCTGTGAGCACCGCCTCGCCACGCACAAAGGCAGCGGCGTGATCCTGCCCAATCGTAGTTTCATGTACCGGATGTAAACCTAAAATCGGAAAGGCGGCTTGGTAGTCCCGTGCACGGTTCACTACTACAACTACAGTGCGATCAGTCAAATTTGCCTGCAAGGCAGTTAAAGCTGGCTGTAACTCGATTTGACCAGCCAAGGCAAAGGAGCCGTTTTGTCTGGCCATGGCATGGTCAATTGTGAACGGGAACATAATCATATCCGGTGCTTGAGCCAAGGCCGGTTCAGCTATGTTGGCTGCTAACTGATCATCGGTCAAATTCAACACCTGAGGGGTTGGATTACGGTTGAATGCCTCGGTTTGTGGACACGAATTAGCCTGTATCCATTGATTAATCTCAACTTTAGCTTGCTTTAGCACTTGCCGCTCACGGCGGTCACGCTCGGCAGCGTTTTCTGGGTGTGACACTGGATCAGGTGGGGTCATGGCGGCAGTATAGCATCCCGCTCTTGACTTTTACAGCCCGATCTGATAGTATTTCCACCGTAAAGTAGTTTCAATAAGAAGCGTCGTCGAACTTCGATGAACTCCACATTACACATAATTCATTTGAAATCAAGTCAAACCTATGACAGGATCAATCAAAACTCTAACGGACCGTGGCTTTGGATTCATCGCCGCTGAAGGTTTAGCGAAGGAAATCTTTTTCCATTCGTCTGCCTTAGTGGGTGTCTCCTTCGACCAATTGGCTGTTGGTAACGCTGTGTCTTTCGATACAGAAGATTCCGACAAAGGCCCTCGCGCTGTCAACGTACAGCTCGTTGCCTAGTCAACTATCGCTAAACGCGATTAACAAACACCTCGTAGCAATACGGGGTGTTTTGTTTTTCATCCAGAAACGCGCTACACTAAACCCATATGATTTCACGATCAACACAATTGATCAGCACCAGCCTGTTCCTATTTAGTCTGTCTGTCACAACCGTTACAGCTGCTACTGACGATTGCATCCAAACGATCACTCCGGCTGACGATGCCTATACTGGTATTTTGATTGACACCCACTTTCATATTCCCCAAACGGTTGATGCCGCCGGGAAACAACCAGAGCTAGGTAAAAACATTACCCTAGCCGAGATTGCGTGTACCCTAAAGGCGGAAGGCACTAAATCTGTCTTTGCCTTTTTCCCGGTGTACGAAGATTTTGATTACGAGATCTTTATTAAAGAAGCGCGGCGCGCTGAAGCCAACTACCCCAAACGCTTTGTGCCTTTTCTCATGCCACCCACATCGGATGATGATCCGCCTACTGCTAACGCCAAAACGTTAAAACAGATGCTCAACAGCGCCCCAGGGTTATTTCAGGGCTACGGAGAAATTGGACTCTATTCATTTAATGATGGACCACAGTATCCGCCCACCGCACAGATTTTCAAGAACATCTACCCAGTAGTGAGAAATCACAATTTGATGGTTTATTTTCATCCTGGTCAAGAACAATCAGAAGAGTTTGCCCAGACATTAGCTGCTCACCCCAACATTAATTTCATTGTACATGGAGATCAAATTCAACCCTACATTGATGAGTTGATGAACAACTACGATAATATCTACTATTCGGTAGACATGCTGTATGGGGATCAATACCTATTACGGCCAGAAGTGACCAAACAAGAGTTTTTGGACGCGGTCGCCGATACCGATACGCTCTTACAAATAGATTGGGCTACCTGGAAACCATTGATCGAAGCCCACCCCACCCGGTTTATGTGGTCCACCGATCGCGGTGATGCTGTTTGGACGTTTGATCAAGAGGTGGGTGAAACGCTAGCTAATCATGCTCGCGCTTTTATTGCTGGGCTTGATCCAGCGGCACAAGAACTGTTTGCCTACAAAAATGCCCGTCGTTTGATGCGCCAGACTGGTCTCGGTAACTAAATCGGATCATGCGGCTACCGAATCGAAAACCAGGTAAATATACCTTTCCACAGTTTGACCATGTCATGACGGCCGAAAAATTGCAGGCCATGCAGGCTAAATTAGCGCAACTCAAAAAGGTTACGTTACCGCAAGCCATGCGCGATACGCAGCGCTATGGGGAAAATGGTGACTTTTCTGAAAACGCTGAATACCAAATTGCCAAAGGCCGACTGCGCGGCTTAAACAAATTAGCCGACGAGTTACAATACCAAATTAATCACGCTACCATTATTGCACCGGTAACTGGTAGTGCCACCGTCCAGCTTGGTCATACCGTGACCATTATTACTGGCACTACAGAATCTACCTTCACTATTCTGGGTTCAACCGAGTCCAATCCTAGTGCCGGGGTTATTTCCTACAGCTCTCCACTCGGTGTCGCTTTATTGGGGCACGCCGTTGGCGAAACGGTTACTATGCAAGCTGGTGACCGCAAAATCGATTACAAAATTCTTGCGATCGAATGATATTAGATGTGTGCGCGCTGACGTTTAGTGCTTAACATTAACTGGTCAAAACCGCGTTGTCGTTGGGCAGCTTGCTGTTCTGCATACCAAGTAGACTGACGAACCCGGTCAGCCTGCGCCGGCCCACCCGGACAAGCAATCAATAAACCAATACCGGGACGAGCGGTTGAAGTCTGGGCGTCGATGACATACCCTTTGCGCTTCAACGCACCGATACTCAAGGGTTCAAGACCGTGCACTAACTGCTCTAACTGATCATAGGACACAATCCGAATGTCTGGAAATGCATCCGGTAGCTTAATATAAGCCGGTGGCGCCGGCCAATCTGGACGCGCAAAACATTTTTTGATTTGGGTTTCATAAAATGATCGCTCTAGATGTCTTTTCAACTCGGTTGGCTTAGCGAACTGACCTTGCATCGCCCGTTTGTAGGCTAACCCCTGCTGACGGTCTGGCCAATACACGTACGTGTCCCCATGCAGCAACATAATACACCCCAAGGCCGACAAGTGATGGGGATCTAATTCCATCGTGTTGGGCTGAGCAATATCGTCCGCAGTCACCAGATAAGCGGGTTGCTGTTCTGCCGGAATAAGATCAGCTCTGACTGTAGCGCTAGCTTGCATCTGTTTGTTCCACTGTTCCAACATCCAGCTACGCATTTTGTCCTCATCCATCCACTGCTGATACTTTGGACTATCTTTCCAAGCTTGCAGCGCTGCTAGATCACTACCAATAAAGTAATGCCGTCTTTGTTTGCGCACTTCAGATCCGTGGGCTTTAAAGATAAATCGACTGGGATCAACCGCCAGCAAGGCATACCCCAAATGCGTCACTGTTTGTAATTCAGTCGAACGTTTAATATCCAGCAGACGTTCTAAATCAGCCTGGGTAATGATTCGAATATTATCCGGAAACAGTGGATCGGCCATGGCAGCTGGATCCTTAAACGCTGCAGCAGCTCGCTCTTTAATGTTCGTTTCATTGACGCGATGCTCAGCCACCCACTGCGTGTAGCGTGGGTCTTGTCGAAAGGCCTTACCTTGCCGATGATCGACATTAAAAAAGAATTCACTTTGCCGACGTGGACCAACGGCCACACCGGCTTCCATTAAAAACCCACGGTTCGCTAAACCAGTGATGTACAAAGCTTTATCAGGTTTCTCCGTAGCCATAGCTGCCACATTACCATACACAACATCAGCTGGGACGAGCACCTTGTTCCAGCCCGTCGTTAATCCGGCAGCCGATTCAGACTGGTGTAAAGCTAAAATCGAAAAAACAGCCAATTCTTCAGAAGCACTATCCAGTCCTTTCATACGCGGTAATTGAACCGTTACGTCACCATTACGCACGCTCTCGATCTGGATCAGACCGGCGGCATCCAGCAGGCGCAATAAACCACGTTGCTTGGTATCAGCTCTGACGGTGACAGTATCATTACCAAGATTGTGTAAACGACAGTCGTGCAATTGAGCGATCGCTTCGAGCACGGTGCAATCCTTGGGTAAATCTACACACTTGATCACAGCCAGCGCCAATTCCTCCTGCAACGTTGATGACAGTCTCGTATCTGGCGCCAGCGTTACACCCTGTTCACTCACTTGCACTATATTGTGACGTTGCAACACTTCCGCCGTAGCCGTTAAATCGTCCAGCGAAACCGTTGGGTTTAAAGCTTCATCCATGGTATCTTCATACACGTGCTGACTCACACTACCAGTCGTAGTGCTACGTTCACGGATATCACCCAACCAGCGCTCTACCGTCTGCACGACCGGCGCATACCGCTTCCACAGATGCTCTTCCAATGGGGTAGGTTCGGTTGGTTGCCGTTCAATTGCGCTGACTGGTTCTGTCATAGTGGTATCCTACCTGGTTCAATCACTTTGGTCGAGTTGCACTAGTTAAGGCGCAGACCAATCCAAAACAAATAAAAATAAACCCAGCGGCTTGCACCCAGTTCATGGCCACACCTAGCCACAACCACTCGATAATAGCCACAACGAGAGGCACTAAACTATAGACCATGAGTGAGCTGGTGGCCGGGCCTAAATCACGAGCCGATTTGGTATACAACCAATAGCCTAAGCCGGATGATCCAGCCCCCATGTATAGGACGGCCAACCAACTTGACCATGATACTGAAGATAGGAAGGAGAGATCAACTTCACGGGCGGCCAACGGCAGTAGTAGTAACCAGCCAATCACGGCCACCAACCCAGTGAGTAAACTACTACTGACTGTTTGCTGATGGATCCCTTTCAATAAAACCGTGTAGCCAGCCCAACTGATGGTTGCAATTAACATCAATAACTCACCGGTGTTCAGGCGCAAAGTCAACAGTTGCTGGAATGAACCATCACTGACAATAAAGGTAATGCCAACCACCGCTAAACAAAAACCAAGCACTGCCCGCCGCGTCACCACTTGCTTCAAAATGAACCAAGACAGCATTAAGGTAAGGAGCGGATTAGCTGCATGAATCAGGGCGACATTGGTGGCACTGGTAAAATGCAACGACCAGTAGAATAAAACGTGATACGTTGTAATCCCCAGAATAGCTGCTAAGATAATTAAGATCCAGTCACGACGGTTGATGGAGGAGATTTGTAAACGTTGCTTAAACAAGATCGGTAGAAAAATCAACACGGTAACGCTATAACGCAAAGCGGACAGGGTGGCCGGAGGAATGGCGTCTGCCAAGTATTTACCAGCCACAAAGACTGATCCAAAGAGGATAGCGACGATCACGGGGAGATAATACTTGTGTTTCATTATATTGATTATACTATTTATTTAGCTGGGGCGGCAGGGCTCGAA
>JACQPW010000056.1 GCA_016207285.1 Candidatus Kerfeldbacteria bacterium
AGACAGAGCGACTTCGATACGCTTGTCATTGGGTAGGGTAACACCGGAAATACGTGCAGCCATAATTATCCTTGACGTTGTTTATGTTTAGCGACTTTACAAATGACGTAGACGCGCCGTTTACGACGTACCACTTTGCAGGCAACACACATCGGTTTTACTGAGGATCGAACTTTCATGCGTTTAGTGGCGATAAATGATTCTACCTTTAGTTAAGTCGTAGGGGGTCATCTCGACGGTGACACGGTCACCCGGCAAGACCTTGATCTTATGCATGCGCATTTTGCCAGCTAAAATCCCCAAAATTTGGTGCGCGCCGTCCAACGTGATGCGAAACATCGCGTTGGGTAACATTTCTGTGACCTCTCCCTGCATCTCAATAAAACCCTTTTTACTAGAACGTGGCACTCTTGGCGTAGCCACGGCGTTGGGTTGAGTGGGAGGAGTTGGTTTGTACGGTCTGCGTTTGGGCTTTGGCATTAAAAAATTACTGCTGCTGGACTATTAGTGTTTAGACACCAACAGAGCTTGGTCGTTTCCTATTGAATTGTCAATTTCGTGACTAAATCTGGTACTTCGACAAGCAGACGATAGTATACGTATTTAGATTTGCCATGTCAACTACCAGCCCCTAAGGGTGTGGATAAGTTGACAAGAACGGCCTTTTTTGCTAAACCTGCCTTACTTCCGTGTGGTTTTTCACGTTCTCTTCACACATTAACACACGGATGGAGGACTCATGCTCTACGCTCTGCTGGCGGCCTGCGCCGCCCCCATCGACATCGAGATCGATCTCACCACCACCGAGCCCCCGGACGACGATCGCATCACCATGATCGAGATCCAGGCCTTCGACTCCAGCAACCTGGACCGGTGTGTGGTGTACGACGCCTCGTCCGACCACAACTCGCTCGGCGAGTTCGCGGTCAACCTGAGCGCGTGGGTCGACACAACGGTCGACGTGGCCATCGCCTGTGACCGTGGCGGAACGAGCGACGTGCCGCTGATCTCGGTCAACAACGCCGACGTCAACGACCCCACCGTCGACATCCGCATCTCCGACGTCCCCTGTACGGACTTCCTCGAGGGCGGTCAGGACTGCTTCGAGGTGACCTACTACGTGGAGTGAGACGCATGGGAGGGTCGCTGGCTGTGTTCAATCGAGCACGCCGGCGACCCAACCAGACCCTATTTACTACCTTTTGAGAGCCTGCTCGTATTTACGAATCCAATCCTGAACAGTCATTTTACTGGCCAACTCGCCGATTAAGTCATATGGGATTTGGTCCATTTTTTTGAAACGAATACAACTTTTGCCCATATCGTGTGGCTAACTATCCTGCTTATTTAACTCCTTGGTAGCGCGGGCAGCAAACTGCAGTAGTGTCATGACTTCGGCCGAGGATAACTTTCTGGGTGTAGTATCTTTAATGCAAAACACTCCAATCGGTACGCCAGCCTTGTCATATAAGGACACACCGGCATAAAAACGAATATAAGGTTTACCAACAACCATCGGATTATCGGCGAAGCGATCATCTTTTAAGGTATCTTCGACAATAAAAACGTGATCGGATAGCATCGCGTGTGCGCAAAACGACGCCTCACGGGGCGCTTCTGTCATATCCACACCTTGGCAGGATTTATACCACTCGCGCTTCTCTTCCACGATAGTAATAGTCGAGATTGGCACAGCAAACTCTTTCATGGCTGCCCGTGTAATCACATCAAAACGCTCTTCCGGTGCGGTATCTAGGATACCAAGGGCTCTGACATGCTCTAGGCGTTCTGGCTCGTTAGCCGGCACAGCGGCTGATTTCATAGATCAATTGGGTTCCTCCTTATGGCATTGAGTATAGCACCTCCTGGCTGCGAGTGCACATGCTCAATAAAATAAGGGGTAGGTGGCGGCGAGATGGGGATACCAACTCGCCGCCGACCAGTACGTTCGATCACTCCCACAGGTCGGTGATCGGTGGGCCGAAGGTCAGGTTGTTGCTGACCCAGAAGCCGCACAGGCCACAGAAGATGCCGAACATGACGATGAAAAGCATCGTGCGAATTTCGGAAGCGGACATGGGTCACCGGGGGTTTGAGGGATACGATCTAGAGACGTAAAGGCGCAGACAGTATACGCTTTTTTTACGATTTGTCAAGCCTAAACGATGCACCCGCTACTTTTTTAAATACGATAACAACGCCATGGCGGCATATGTTCGAAACTCCGCTTCATCATAAATGATCGATTGTTTTGACCGCATCACCTCTAATGAGATTTCGCGACCTGGATGAGCCGGCATACAATGCATAATGATCAAACTGGGTTTAGCGCCCCGTAAAAAGCGTTCATCCACTCGATACTGACCAATGTTGCGCTTTAAGTAATTGGGAGTGTTTTCCCACCATTCATCGACATAGAGCACATCAGCGGTCGAGACGGTTGATTTGATTTGCTTGGTAATATTTAACATTCCGCCATAAGCTTTGCACAACCGCTTAACTGTAGTATGAAAGTCTTTATTCTTCCCTGTAAATTTTCCAGTTTCGGTAATGAGCGTAATACTCTGGCCGAGTAGTAATAGGCCATAGACAAAAGACTCCATCACCCCGCTACCAGCCGCTGGGCAGACCCCAACATAATTGAGTTGTTTATAACTACCTTTCTTCCAGGTAATAACCGTTAGATCCGCCAGTGCTTGTGATGGGTGACCCACTTGGCAAAAACCATTAATAAAAGGTGGGTAAGATTTGCGTTTAAAAATGGTGAACATTTCTCTTGAATAATCGCGCAAGACATAAGCGTCTATCATGCGATCCATAGTGTCAATAATATCTTCAAATGATTCACGTCTCGTACCATCCTTTTCGTGAGTGACTTCCTCCACATCAATAAAGTAGGATGTGCCGCCAAGCAAGTGTGTAGCGGTCTCAAACGATAACTTAGTGCGTAAGGAGTTGCTATCAAATACTAACCCAATCCGTTTGCGTTTCAAGCGGTTAGGCGTACGATGTGGATTCTTTTTATACGCTACCGCATCGTGAATTAAGTTAATCCATTCTCGCTGAGTAAAATCTGTTACCTCAATTAAATTTTTGGATTTCAAAACACGTTACATTAATCGTAACGGATGGCCCGCCCACCGCTTTCTTTTACATCACGAGATTTACACGCTGGACACATCGGTTGAAGGTCGGATTTTAATTCTCCACCACACTGCTCACAGACACCAATTTCTGCAGCAGTTGGTGGTACATACTCACTCGATGGAACACGACGGTTGCTTTTTACGGTCTTAATGGCGTCACAATTCACACAGCGGTATTCAATAAACAGAAATCCGCCACCGGCACGGGATTCAAACGTGTTGCCGCAGGCTTGGCAGGTATAAGGACCTTGATAACCCATGGTGTTAGTATACGCTTGTTTAACTAGAATTGGAAGTATTTGCGTAGGCTTTTGGACGTTTTCACAACGTTTGTATAACACAATTTACAAGGCAACAGGCTCTGATCCACCGAGATGAATCGAGCCTGTTTCTGCCTCCTTGCCGAATCGTCGGCTACTGCTAGGACGTGTAGATGCTGACCAGCAGCCGGCCTCCGTTGAGCGTTGCTGCTGCGTGGTCGCCTTCACGAAGATGATCCAGAGTTCCCGCTCCGTCGAAGTAGCGGATCTGGCCGATGAGGATGAACAGGCAGGGCTCGGTCTGGATGGGTCCGAAGACCTGCGCCGCGGCCCAGCCGATGTCGCCGTAGAGGCGGGTGTCGGGCTCGCAGCGCAGGAGCTCCTCCCACAGGTTGATGATGGGGCGGACTACCTGCTTGTTCTTGAACTCGTCCGTGAGATGCAGCGGATGCATGGATACACCTCTGAGCAATGCCGGGATTGGCTCACCCACGGTACGTAACAAGGATGCGACTGTCAAGATGGATTGTCACTAAACTGATTGCGTTCTAAATTGAAATTAATATGCTCCCCCTTCGGGTGTAGCGCCGTCGAGATCTGGCACTTTACCTTGCACTACTACGTTGTCTTTCGTACAGACTTCTGGAAAACTCCACACCTGGAGAATATCGCCAGCGGACGTTTTCGTTTTGACATAAGTCACAAACTCATCCATCACTTCCACTGCTAATACAAAGGGTGATGAAGCACCACGATAAAACCAGTGTTGGACAATAATGGGTCCGCGATTCAAAGCCTCTTGTATCGCCGTTATCCCCTGTTCCGAGGTAACCTTAAAACCGTTTGTGGTCCAGTTGTCTGGTTCATATCGGTCATGGCATTTTACCCGAATTTCTTGCATGTTCCAGGATAATGTTCGCTACCAATTTAAATACGTAATCGTCAGTTGCAATATGGTCGCGAATGTCACCCACAGTAAATACGGTATCTGAACATACGCCACCCACCGTACCCGGGGATAAATGACGACCATGCACCAAATGAGGGTGCCAAGAACTAGGAGAATATCCACGGCTGCCAGCCAGTTGCTTCTTAGGCCAAACTGAATTGGCGTGAATACGGCATTAAAGATCAAATTCAACACAAACGGCACGGCTATCATCCGCGGTAATTGTTTCTTCCAAACCATCCAAAAAACTTTACCGAACGAAATGGCAATCAAGACGTACAGCACCGTCCACGCTGGACCAAATAACCATGTCGGCGGCGCCCACCAGGGTTTGATCAATTGTGCGTACCAACTAGGGATATCCATTAGCTGTAGTATACGTGATCGCCTCGCTTACCACCAGTTGTTGAGTCATACCCATCGTGACACCTCATCCGGATTTCTTGCATATGCGTATTACGCCTTGAACCAAAACTGAATCAGAGTCGCAATAATTGCCCAACTGATGAGTGCTAAGCCC
>JACQPW010000007.1 GCA_016207285.1 Candidatus Kerfeldbacteria bacterium
GAATTTAATTGTAGTATAGCAAAAAAAAGACACCATGTCAAATAAAAAGTAGGGACAGAGCATTGCTCTATCCCTACTTTTTGACCGAGAACACGTGCTTAACTAACGAAGTAGGCAATTAAGCCAATCAAGAACACAAGCACGACCGCAGCGATGAAGCCAAGGGCAATCATCATGGTCAGGCTCATGCCTGGACGTTGTTGGAAAGTTAATTTCATAAAAGCAGTATAGCAAATTTATGTCCGATCGGCAACCTGGCGCAGTGACTGGATGCGCGTTTGCACAATAATGAGCACCAAGGCTAAGACGCCAATTAAGGCCAATAAGACCGAATACTCCGGTACCGTAACTACTAGTGGAAAGAAGCCCATGAATAAAACCGTAGTGGGGAAGATAAATTTCATGGTGAATTTTACCCCCTGCAAGCGTGCCAAGTAGTACAGTACTACGCCAACCGTCCCCAACCACGCTAATCCAAAGGCACCATACAGCGGCATGGAAAAATACGGCACCGACTTGAAGTTAGCAAACAGTTCAATGGTTGGATCAATCGTAAAGCTAGATAAGTAATGTACCAGCGGGAAAAACAGGACATACAAGACTGTGACCATAAACAGGTCAAACAGATCAAGTGGTTTACGACCAAAGCGCATCACCAGGAATAAAACAATAATCATGAAGACAAGATAGACCGGAGCCATCACAAAATAAATTCGGCTCACTTGCTGCGATGGATTTACCCGTTCCCCTACCTGCACAGCCACGACGGGTTTAGAATAGAGGGCTGGTTTATTCCACTGCAACGTAACGGATTTTGGACCAAAGGTTTTCTGATCAACCGATAAACCATACGGTACATCATAAGACCGAATACCATTGATGGTGGTTGTGAAATTAAAATCCTGGGCACCGTTAGGGTTATCAATTCCCTCATAGGTGAATAAATCTAGACCAACCGTTTGGTACTGCACTGTCACGTTGACGTTACCTTGAGCAGGAATTTTCCCATCCCAACGCAGGCCCATCACGGTGGCTGAAGTACTGCCATAATAATCGTACTCCACGTATTGCGGTGACAACGTGATACTAGTTTTAGCATTGGTCATTTCAACACCATCCACAAACAACCGAGCGTTACTGACTTCACCATCGGTCGTAGCATCTGGAAACGGAAACTGGAATGAGACAACGCTCTCTTCCGCCAAGTCATTTTTTAAAACGTAGTCGGCGGTAAAATCAGTGCGGTAGGTTGGCAGGTAACTTAATCCTTTCTTCACAAATTCTGCTGTCACGACAACAGCACCCGTGGTGGAAGCTAAGGTAGTATTCTCGGCAAAATAGGTCGCTTGAACTGGTTTGAGATCATAGTCCTGATAGAGCGCATCCTCCGAGTCTAACGCTGTCACACTGGGTGAAGCTTGTGTGAGCGGTCCATTGTATACTCTACTGACTTCGTCATAGTTATTACTGCTGATCCCCTCTCGATAATCAGCCACTTGGCTCATAAACAAACTGAAGATCAAAATGATAAAGCTCAACAGCGCTAAACTAACGCAGTACTTCAGCCACAGCGTCTGTTTATCGCTTAAATGTTTTGGTTTTGGTTGAGTGGCTGGTGTTGGTTCCATAGTGGTTACTTTAATTGATCAATTTATGCCCCGTGGCACTTTTTGTACTTCTTCCCTGACCCACACGGGCAAGGATCATTGCGACCCACCTTGGGCGCGGCGGGTTGGATAGTGGCGGCCGGTACGTTGGCGGCATCTAGAGTTGGTTTACCCTGTACTGGACCAGCGGCTTGACCCATATTTTTCTGGGCACCGTGTAAATGTTGGGTTTGTTGCTGCTGGGGTTCTGGCGCTAGTTTTTTCACATCAGCCATTTTGTAGATACTGTAGACTACCTGCTTTTGAATATTACTCACTAATTCAGTGAACATCCCGTAACCTTCGTTCTTGTATTCCACCAAGGGATCTTTTTGACCATAACCACGCAGACCAATGCCTTCACGTAAATAGGACATTTGATCGAGATGTTCTACCCACAGCTGATCAATCGCGCGCAAGTAAAAACCACGTTCGATATTGTACACCAGCTGCTGATCTCCCACCTCTTCCACCATTTTGGCATAGCGTTCCCGCGCCAAGGTAGTCAGGTATTCCATAATCTTAGTACGCGCTTCTGCATCTTGCAGTTTAGTACCAGCTTGCGATTGGATATCGGTTAACGCTTTACGTTGCTCTGGTACGACTGGAAAGATAGTATGAATGGTCTCGTAGATTTCCTGAATATTCCATTGCTTATCATTTTCCATGTTGGTATGAAAAGACACCACGTATTCAATTTCATTTTCAACCAATTCCATAATCATACCACCAACCGCTTCCGGCTTGGCCTCTAAGATTTCATTACGCTTGCGATAAATAACCTCTCGATGCCGATTCATCACATCATCGTATTTCACCAAGTGTTCGCGAATATCAAAGTTATGGCCTTCTACTTTTTTCTGAGCGGTTTCGATAGACCGCGATACAATCCGATTCTCGATCGGCATCTCTTCTGGCCAATTTAAACTGCTCATTAAAGCCTTCACTCGGTCGGTGGCAATAATCCGCATCAGGTCATCTTCCATGGAGACAAAAAATTGTGAGGTGCCAGGATCGCCTTGCCGACCAGACCGGCCACGCAACTGGTTATCAATCCGACGCGCCTCGTGCCGTTCGGTACCAATCACTACTAGACCGCCCAACTGACGAATCGCTTCGGCCTCTACCGGATCGGCTGGATTGCCACCCAAAATAATATCAACCCCACGACCAGCCATGTTCGTGGCTAACGTAACGGCGCCTTTCTTGCCAGCTTGGGCGATAATTTCCGCTTCACGCTCATGCTGTTTAGCATTCAACACCTGGTGCGGAATACCAGCGTCAAATAAGAGCTTGGATAACTGTTCATTCTTTTCAATGGAGATCGTACCAATCAGCACCGGATTACCAGTTTCATGATACTGACGTACTTTTTCTACCACCGCTTTGATCTTGCCCTTCTCATTGCGGAAGATAGAGTCAGAGGTATCTTTACGCACCAACTGACGATGGGTAGGGATCACCACGACATCCAATTTATAAATTTTATAGAACTCTTCTTTCTCCGTTTCGGCTGTACCGGTCATCCCCGCCAATTTGCCATACAAGCGAAATAGATTCTGAAAGGTAATTGTCGCCAGGGTGCGGGATTCACGCCGAATTTGTAAATGTTCCTTGGCTTCAATGGCTTGATGCAAACCTTCACTATAACGCCGGCCCGGCATCATCCGACCGGTAAATTCATCGACAATCACCACTTCATTCTCCTTCACAACATAATCCCGATCTTTCCGGAATAAGGCAAAAGCTTTCAAGGCTTGTTCAATATGATGCACGGTAGTGACGCCACCGGCTTCATAAATATTGGCCACACCTAACCACTGCTCTAACTTAGCGATCCCCACATCGGTGAGGGTAGAGACGCGCATTTTTTCGTCCACATTATAATCCTCATTTTCCACTAACCGTTCCACCAACTGGGCGAAGCGGTAATATTTATCAGTAGCCGCTTCCGCTTCTCCAGAAATAATCAATGGCGTGCGGGCCTCATCAATCAAAATACTGTCGACTTCATCAACAATGGCATAGTGTAAATCACGTTGCGCTTTGCGGGCGCTATTGGTGACCATGTTATCGCGCAGATAATCGAAACCAAACTCATTGTTGGTGCCATATAAAATATCCGCTTGATAAGCATCGCGCCGTGCGACCGGACGCAGATTGTCCATATCCACCTTATACGATAATTTGGTATCTTCTTTACTATCAGCGCTGTCGGCAACAACTTGAGCTTTGTATTCTACATCAAACAAATACGATACCATCTGGTTTTGGATACAACCCACCGATAACCCTAACCAGTGATACAGCCGACCCATCCAATCGGCATCACGACGGGCTAAGTAATCGTTGACGGTGACGACATGCACACCTTTGCCAGACAAAGCATTCAAATACACCGCTAAGGTGGCAGTTAAGGTTTTACCTTCACCGGTTTTCATTTCAGCAATCA
>JACQPW010000055.1 GCA_016207285.1 Candidatus Kerfeldbacteria bacterium
GTCCTAACCGTTAGACGATAAGGCCAAATCAAGTGCTGCCCTATTGTATATCAATTGTTTAGGATTGACAAAGTCCACTTTTTCGGCTATATTTACTACTGTTTATTAACTATTGACTACAACTATTATGGGAGAACCAAAAGGTATCCGTCTTGAAACAGTAAAGCGGCCAGCCACTCCAGCTGAGCTGGAAGCAATGGCCGAAGAAACAAAGTTAAGACAAGAGATTGGTGAACTGCCCTATGACCCAGCCGAGATCGAAGAAACAACTCGGTTAGGTGCTCATCAGGAACATAGCGATGCAGGAGTAGATGATAAAGATGTTGAAAAAGCTGCTTAAGTGGCAGCAACACAGAATAACCCCAGGTTTCATACCTGGGGTTATTTTTTTATTTTAACTTAGTACCAGCTTGCACGGCCATATCGACTAACCGATTGGCGTAACCAAATTCGTTGTCATACCAACTGACTACTTTCACCAAGTTACCGGCCACCACCATGGTTAACGCTAAATCCACAATCGAAGATTCTGGACGACCAATAATGTCGTGCGACACAATCGGTTCATTGGTGACAGCTAAGATCCCTTTAAACTCTTTAGAATGAGCGGCAGCCGTCAGAGCTGCATTGACCTCTTCTACAGTGACGGTTTTTTTAGTGACCATCGTCATGTCAGACATAGAACCAGCTGGGGTAGGCACCCGCACTGCAAAACCATCGAAGATGCCTTGGTACTCTGGCATGGTTTTACCAAAGGCTTTAGCGGCACCGGTGGAGGTTGGGATAATATTCAAAGCTGCTCCCCGCGCCCGACGCAGATCACCGCCCTTATGGGTGCCATCGACCAAATTTTGATCGGCTGTATAGGAATGGATCGTCGTCATCATGGCTTTTTCGACACCAAAACTATCCATCATCACTTTCATCACTGGTCCAATACAGTTGGTAGTGCAGGAGGCATTTGAGGAGATGGTATCATTACCAATCTCCGCTTGGTTCACCGACATCACAAAGGTGCCGATATCTTTATCTTTAGCGGGAGCAGAAATAATCACATGTTTAGCACCGGCTTTCAAATGTTGGCTGGCTAACTCCCGGGTTAAAAACATTCCGGTACATTCCAAAACGATATCCGCCTTGACTTCACCCCAAGGAATTTTAGTGGGATCTTTTTCAGAAAAACGGCGATACTTTTTACCATCGACCACTAAATAATCCTCTCCCTCGGTGGTCACGGTCTTATCATACTGGCCGTAGACACTGTCATATTTTAACAAATGCGCCGCCATGGCTAGACTGCCCAAACCATTAAAAGCGACCACTTCCAACTCTGGACGGTTAAGGGCAATGCGGAAAGCGGCAGCACCAATGCGACCGAAACCGTTGATAGCAATACGTGTTGGCATACAAAAAGCTGAACAGTTAATGCTAAAAGACCCGCCTAGGATAGCACATAGACTGGATTATGGCCAGTTGTAATGGGCAAATGTCCAGTTCACCAGCGCTTGGGTTTCCGTAAAGCGGCTATCCTCATCTGGTCCACCTAATAACACCACGATAATCTGGTGACCAGCACTATCACGCGCCACGACGGTTAAACAATTACCCGCTTCATAGGTAAATCCAGTTTTACCGGCAATCACAAAGGGATCGTGCTCTTTGAGCAGACGATTGGTCGTTTTGACCACTAACTCCTGATCACCATTCACCATCCGATGCTCCACTTGACCCAGTGGTTCCATCAATACAGGGTAAGCGGTAATACTGCGAAACAATAAAGCCAAATCACGCACCGTGGATTGATTAGCAGCACTGAGGCCAGTGGGTTCTACATAGTGTGTGTTGGTCATACCAAGCTGGACAGCTTTAGCGTTCATCGCTTGCACAAACTGATCCTCAGGTAATCCAGTACTATGGGCTAGGGCGGCGGCGGCATTATTGGCAGAACCAACCAGCGCTGCTTTTAGTAAATCATGTTTGGTAAAGGTATCCCCGACTCCAGCTGAAAAGGTCGCTCCACCTAGCACAACTTCGTTCCATTGTAAGGCATAGGTCTCCTCCCAATTGGTGATCTGTTCTTGGGCGACCGCGGCAGTCATTAACTTACTAATACTGGCGATCGGCAGCACTAGATCTGGTTCCTTTTGCCACAAGACCGCTCCAGAAGTTTGATCCACAACCAGAGCGGCTTTGGCGCTGATGACTGGGCCAGTGTCCTGATCGATTTTTTTAGGCGTGGTGCGAAAAATGGGTGTCGGCAAGAACGCTACCGTGACTGGCTCCGACAACGAGTGGGTTGGTACGAGATACAGTTCTGGCGTTAAGGCCTGTGGTAAGCTGATGCCAGAAACGGCAGCAAATAATGATAGATAAAATAGTGGGCTAGTTAACATATCTCCGCCCGCTGAATCACCTGCCACTTCCCTACTGGCAAATTACCGAGCTGAGCATTGCCCACTCGAATGCGTTGTAAATTACGTACCCGATTGCCCCGTGCCTCCACCATCCGTCGAATCTGACGGTTCCAACCCTGTTTGAGAATAATAGTAAAGGTAAAATCGTCCAACTGCTTAATGGAGGTGTTTTTTCCGGTATTGCCTTCACCCAATAAAATGCCATCGGCCCAGGCCTGCACATCCGATTCCAATAGCGGCGATTTCACCGTGACAATATATTCCTTATCGTGTTGAAAACTGGGATGGGTTAATTGCTGAATTAATTCACCATCATCGGTAAATAAGACTAAGCCCTCACTATTTTTATCTAACCGACCGACTGGCCGCAAATGCCGCAAGTTTTCCGGCAAGAGTTGCATCACCGATTGTTCGGTTTCAAATTCAGCTCGTGTCACCACATACTCCTTTGGCTTATTGAGCATCAGATACGTCAGAGGTTTGGTTTCGGCCAGTAGCACTTTACCGTTCACGGTAATGTGCGGTTGCGTAGTGTCATCTACCTTTTGCCCAAGCGTGGCAACAGCACCATCCACTGTAACCCGACCACGCGCAATCAGCTCATCGACGTGGCGGCGAGCATACTGACTGTGGTTGGCAATATATTTATTCAGCCGTAAAGAAGTCACCCGGTTTTTCCAGTAAAGCTAAACGTTCACCGATTTGAATATCGCGATGCAAGCGCTCGTAGTCTGGCAACTCGGCCACCGTTTGCACACCTAACAATTGTAAATATTCTGGAGTAATATCATAGACTTCGATCCCCTTCCGTTTGTCCATGGTTTCGGTCACTAAGCCGCGGATCAATAAGTTACGGATGATCAGACTACAGTTCACACCCCGAATCGCCTCCAGTTCGGCTTTGGTGATGGGACTGCGGTAGGCAATAATCGATAACGCTTCCAGAGCTGGCTTGGTCAGTTCACCGGACCGTTCATCTTTCACTACTCTGCTCACCACATCATGAACAGCAGCCGCAGTCGTCAGTTGAGCTTCCTGATTAGTGATGGTAATTTGAATACCACGATCCGCGGTAGTTTTAGCATAGACTTGTAACGCAGCCTCTACCTCAGCCACGGTACTATCGGTCCACTTGGCTAGTTTCGAGAAACTGACCGGTTTGGCGAGCATGAATAAGATAGCCTCTAGTTGTTTTAGTAATTGGGGTTGGGCTAGTTTGGTTTGCATACGATTAGTATATCACTATAGCTTTGGTTTTGCTCGACGGTGACGGAATCTTGTTTCACCAGTTCAAGAATGGCCAAAAATGTTAAGACGATGTTCATCCGATCAGCCCCATTTGAAATGAGGTCAGAAAACTGCAAGGATTTGTGTTGCTGTAAGGCAGAGTATAAGGCCGTGACTTTATCTTTTAAGCTGGCTGCTTTGCGAATGGCCGCTTGGGGGATTTTAATGATGGTTTCTAAACGGGCTACAACACCTTCATAGAACTCACGCAGATCATGGCTAGCGACATCAGCCGGAGGATTGAATTCAACCACCTCTAGGCGGGCTAGTGATACTGGTCGCACACAGGCATACTGTCCGGTCGTTAAACGGGTTTCTAAGACAGCCGAGGCATCCCGAAATTCCTTATACATCCGTAAATGTTCGGCTAGGTTGGTGGCTGGTTCGTCGTCTTCAACCACTAAATACGGCAATAGTTCGCGTGATTTAATATAAAGCAACCGGGTGGCGATCACTAAAAAGTCGGCCAGTTCTTCTGGATATAACTGTTCGACCTTTTCTAAGTGCTTAATAAACGATTCAGCAATCCGCGCCAAGGAAATTTCAGTAATGGCCAACTGCTCCTGCTCAATCAGTTGCAGTAAAACATCTAACGGACCTTGGTATTGTTCCAGCTTAATCTCGTACGCCATTGATCGATAGGGACAACTCGTCGAGCTGAGCTTGCACCAGCGGAGCCGGTGCATTCATTAAGAGGTCACGCCCTTCATTGGTTTTAGGAAAGGCAATCACATCACGAATACCATCTTCTTCCGCCAAGATCATCACAATGCGATCAATCCCCGGAGCAAACCCACCATGAGGAGGTGCCCCATATTGAAAGGCTTCTAACATATGACCAAACCGAGCTTGTTGGTCGGCGGTACTAATATTGAGAAGGCTAAAAATTTTCTGCTGCAGTTCAGCTTGATGAATCCGAATACTGCCACTGGATAATTCAAACCCATTCAAGAC
>JACQPW010000060.1 GCA_016207285.1 Candidatus Kerfeldbacteria bacterium
ACTAGGTAGTATCTGTTTAACAACATCAGTACTGGCGGCAGAGGCCGTGCCACCGGACTGGCAGATGTTTCATGGCAATGCTCAGCACACCGGGTATGCTGATGTGAAAGGTCCACGTAGTGGTACGTTGAAGTGGAAAATTAAAGCCGCCAGTGGTGAAGATGGTAGTCCACCACCGACGAGTATTGCTGTTGGTGGTGATGGCATTGTGTATATTGGTAGTCCCACCAAAATTTATGCCGTCAAAAAGAACGGCAATGTAAAATGGTCAAAGAAATATTCCAGCGTTCAGGGTCCGGCATTATCTGCTGATGGGAAGACACTCTATATGGCCGGCAATAATAAACTGATTGCACTATCAACTAAAAACGGTGCTAGGGAATGGTCGTATAAAATGGGTGATAGTACGCTATTTGGTCCCACCATTGGTCCTGACGGAGTCATTTATCAGGGGAGTTGGGATGGATATTTTTATGCCGTGAAACCAAACGGTAAACTCAAGTGGAAATATCTCACCGCTGGTGCAGTGTCTTATCCAGCCAGTATCGGTCACAATGGTATTATTTACTTAGGTGCCGGTGATGCACATGCCGGACCTGATCCATATGTCTATGCATTTAAACCGGACGGGACGTTGAAGTGGCAATATGATACTGGTTCAGAACGATCCGGTTCACCGGCGATTGATGCTAATGGACTCATTTATGTAGCTTCAGCTCCGACGTTGTATGTATTGAATAAAGATGGTTCGGAGGCCTGGACGGTTGGTCCGAACACTGGTGGTGGTGAGGACACAGGTGATGGTACTGGTGGTGATGAACCACCCGGCGGTGATGATGGTGAACAAACTATTCAAGCAGCTGATGACATTGCCGGCATTATTACACCGGCCATTGCAGCAGACGGCACTGTTTATATTGGTAATTCAGAAGGGATCATTTATGCAATTGATCCAGATTCCCATGAAACGAAGTGGACCTATTCCACTGGTCCAAGTGTAGCCGATGGTACGACCTATGGTTTACCCAGTTTCCCTGTTGTCGATAAGGCTGGCGCGGTGTACTTTGGCGCCATGGATGGAAAAATGTACGCCTTAAAAAAAGATGGCACATTACTATGGTCATATGAGACCGGTGATGCCTTAGCGGAAGCCGCCCCAGCTTTGGGTGCCGATGGTACGTTGTACTTTGCTTCGGATGATGGCTATGTGTACGCAATAAACGAGTAACACCTTCCCCCTCACCCCCTTCCTATTTCAGGAAAGGGGGATGTTTGACATCTTTTATTTTTTGATATACAAATGGTTCGCTTACGGAGCTTCCATGTCTTTCTTCCTGTCTCTGTTCCTCGTCAGTGGTCTCGCCACGCCCGCTCACGCCGACCCGCTGGTCGTCATCCCGCCCAGCACCGGGCAGGTGGATCGGCCGTCGACGTGGTACGGCTACATGGTCTTTGATCAGGTCAACCACAAAATCGCTCTGCTGCACTGGCAGGGCAGTGGCACGCTGGATCCGACCCAGTCCACGGTGGTGGTCGGTACGCGCTTTGTGGGAGACAGTACGATCTTCCACTATGCCGTTCCGCTGCCTGGTTTCTTCACCGAAGTCTTCGACATGGGCACGATCGTGCTGACTACGGCCCAGTTGAACCCGAGCTGCAGCGTGACTTCGTTCGCGCTCCAGTCCAGGCCTCCCCTGGTCCTGACCAGCAATGGCGTCACGGGGATCGTCTACCAGGCGAGCCTCGCAAAGGACGACCTGCTCGGTTCGAAAGGAGAAGACTGTGCTCGGATCCTGGACACCAAGTCGCGCTAGGAGTGGCGCGCGGGCTTCGGGGATGTGCCGTCAATACATCCCCAACCCAACCCCTCTCCTGTCCTTCATCAGATTCAGGACATCCTCTCCCACTTGGGAGAGGGATTTTGTGATTAGTCTTTTAAACCCCTTCCTAAAGAAGGAATGGGTGCGTGTTGACAAAACCCGTTTTTCCGTGTAAAGAGTAGCAGCCGTGCAACTCGATTGTTTGCATTTCAACGGCACTAGTAGGAGGATCTCATGCGTCGAGCTTTGCTCAGCGCTCTGCTCATCGTCATCGCGTTCTTCACTGGCTGCATCAAGCACCAGCCGCCCAACACCGCCATCGCCGACCCCACCATCATCATGCAGAGCTCCCTCTCCTTGGAAGAGGTGGCCTCGCTTCCCGAACCGTTCTGGTACGGGGGCATGGTCGTGGACATGATGAACCACCGCATCGCCTTTCTCCCCTGGAACGGCGAAGTCAACTTCAGCACCGACGGCGCCGTCGTCGTTGAGGGGGTCGACAACGGGACTGGCAGCATCGTGTTCAACACCCCGTTCCCCAGCCTCTTCAGAGGAGTCATCCTTCGTGGAGGCAAGGTGGCAGCGGTACTGACCGTGAGTGCCAACTGTACCGTGCTCGTTCCCGCCATCGCCTACCAGGGGTGGTCGGGCTACTCGGTGCAGGCGGGCGGAATCTCTGGCACGGCCTACAAGGCCGCGTGGGGAGGCAACGCGGACGTGTACACCATCGGTGACTGCAGCCACCTGCAGTAGCGAGGCCGACGTAGGCGCGGGTGGTCGAGTACTCATACTTTGATCACCCCGCCACGACCCCTTAACCCCTCTCCTGTTAACACCTCATCACCCTGCCTCTTCTCCTTCCTTAGGAGAAGAGGGGCTGGACATAACTTCAATTTTGCGCTAGTATGTTTATGAAAGAACGCCCCTAACTTGGGGCGTATTATGTTTATTAGATCACAAAATGAATATGGTTTGCTGGCACAACAGCGCCAGTTGATGGAGATTGCTAAAATTTTCCGTAAGACGCCAACTCCTGCGGAGAAAAAATTGTGGAGCTACTTAAGGTCTAGACGTCTAGCTGGTTTAAAGTTTCGTAGACAACATCCTGTTTTTCGCTACATTGCTGACTTCTACTGTTTTGAACTGAACTTGATTATCGAGGTAGACGGCGGTATTCATGATTACCAAATACCTCACGATCAATCTAGAGACGAGTACTTAAGAGAGCGAGGTTATACAATTTTACGTTTTAGGAACGATAGGATTGATCATGATATTAGTAATGTACTAGAAGAAATAAAACAGATGACCCTCTCCTAAAGAAGGAGAGGGGCGGCCCGAGTTAGTCGAGGGCAGGGTGAGGTGTCACTCGCAGGAGAGGGGTTTATTATGCTATACTAATCTTCTATGGAAGGATCCAGACAGTTTCAACTAGACAAAAAAATCGGGGATACTCCTAGGGAGCAAGCGTTGCCCGATCCGGAAAAAATGAACTGGGAAGACCTGTCCGCTATTTTACGCCAAGCCGAAGTGTCATTGGAGCGGCTGAAAGCTGCACACGAGGTTTACATTACTACGAACCAGGAAGAAAACTGGCGTACAGCCACACCAGAGCAGAAACAAGCCAGCGATGATGCACTAGCGGTAGAACAGGAAGCCTATGAGGCTTACGCAACCGCCGCCGCTCGTCGTAATGAGGCGATGATCAAAATGGATCTGTATTTACAAGAAGCTCATAAGGCTTATCGTCATAGCACGGAAGAAGAGCAGGTGTTGTTAGAGAAACGAAACCGGTTAGCCGATACATTAACTAATGCGGATGGTACAACGTCACTAGAAACTTTTCGTGCGATTGCTGAAATGGACTCACAACTACCACAGCTTGAAGCAGCCTGTGATGCTGCCTATGATCGTTTGCAGAAAGTGTTAGATGCTTACACTACTACCATTACTGGTCAGACTGAATCAGATGAAGCCATGGCAGCTAAGTAACCTCAGCCTGGTAACACTCTTCACAGTAAATCGTCTCTGGTCGGTCCGGTGCAAAACTACAAAGTAGGGGCTTACTACACTGAGCACAAGAACGTTTCCACAGATGGAATGGATTTTCTTTTGCTAAGCGTGCGAAGTGACGACAATTTGGACACAGCCGTGGCAATGCAATTGAGCGTTGTTTTAAGTAGGCGTATTCACTCGGTAGAATTTTAAATACCACTGTGCATTGTTCCTGGCAGTCACCGGCATGCGCACACTGGATTACTTCTTTGGTGATAGTTTCAGGCGCGTCTTGAATATGATCCGGTAATTGGCCGGCCGTTGTTGTATACTGTTTATCCGTTTTGGTTTCTGTTTTGTATCTCCAACCGTTTTGTTCAATCTGTACTTGTGTGAGTGGGAAATGTTCTTGGACGACAGTTTCATTGTAGGCAAACGGAGACAACTCAATCGGGAAAAATTCACCAAATGTGTAAGTTCTGCCCGCAGTATCGTGGTAAGGTTGTTCCATCATCTGGGCTTTAATCTTTGGTAGCAACTGTTCATATTCTGCTTTAGTGTACTGCTTATTCAAAATACAATATTGTGCATTACTCAAACCAATACAGCCAAAACAATCTCGACAGT
>JACQPW010000058.1 GCA_016207285.1 Candidatus Kerfeldbacteria bacterium
CCAAGTGGTAAGGCAGGAGTCTGCAAAACTCTTATGCGCCGGTTCGATTCCGGCCCAGGCCTCCAAAATTACTTCAGTAAGCGAGTGAGCGTAATCTCATCTTCACTGCCACCAACCAAGAACTCATACGTGGAACGGTAGTGGTACTTGGTTTTACAGAGCGGGCATTGGGCGATGTAGTCATCCACCGAGTGATAGTCTTCTTCAATCCGTGTTAGTTCATTAAAAGCTAGCGGTAAAGAGGAACTGTATTCCGGTTTGCCGTTTTTATTAAAGGCGGTTTCTACGTCAGCTAACTGGGAGCAAATGCGGCAGGAGTCCATCTTAGAAAAAAAACTTATAAATCAGCTGACTACCTAAAAATAATAAGAGCAGCACTAAGGTTGCTTTTAGGAATGTCCGTGGCACGTACTGAACAAATCGGCTCCCAATCAATACGCCGGGTATGGAACCAATCAGCAAGGACAACGTTAATGTCCAATTCACATTACCCGCGAACAAATGGAGTAGTCCAGCTGTAAATAGAAGAATAGTGGCGTGTACAATATCGCTGCCAATTAGCTTGCGTGTACTTGTATTATAAATCACCAGCATCATCACCAACATAATGCTGCCAGCACCAACGGATGTTAGACCGACCAGAAAACCACCAATTGCTCCCGTCAGAACAGTATAGGCAGCCTTATGCTGTTCAACTCCCAACCAATCGTGGAGTCTTTGTTTAAGACGACGGATATCAAAAAAAATGCTGATGAATAGTGTCGTAGCCGATGAACAAATAGCGATACCAATCGCCAACTTAAAATATTCACTGGCTATTGGTGTAGCATGGTTGATGTATTCAGCCAGCAACGAACCCACAATAGCTCCCGGAACTGATCCATAGGCTAGGCGACGTACTAACTGACTATCAACGGTTTTTTGCTTAATATGTACTGCCGACCCCACAACTTTGGTGATGGCTGCATAGATAATATCTGATCCAACAGCTACTACGGGATCGTAATGTAAAAAGGTAATCAAGATAGGTGTCATCATGGCTCCACCGCCCATACTGGTCATACCAATAAGCAAACCAACTACGAATCCAACTAGGATGAGAATCAGCATAGTATGGTAAAGAATATCACAAGCTGAACAGCATTGACAGCCAAAGCACTATTTCCTATTATACTGTGACTACACGTCTTACCTCTAGCGAGCTTGCTCGCCGTAGTGAGTGTAAACGAACGTAGGCGAGAATAGCTCAGTTGGTAGAGCGTCTCCTTGCCAAGGAGAAGGTCGCGGGTCCGAGTCCCGTTTCTCGCTCATTCAAGTACTTTACGATATACTATAGTGATCCTATGAATCCATTAGCCGTCGGAATAGATTACATTCGCCAGTGCCGCGCCTTAGGTTTTAGCGATGCGGAAATTATCCAAGAATTACAAAAAACCGGTTGGCAAACCGGTGACATTAATGCGGCCTTACTGCAGGCGACAGTGACCGCAAAACCAGCCAAACGCTCTAACCGTTGGCTGTGGATTTTGCTGATTAGCCTCTGTGTTGCCTTGATCGCCTTAGCTGGTGTCGGCACCTGGCTGATTACCTCTGGCCGCCTCGGCAACTAGTTCAATTGACGAGTCAATAAAATCCTAGTATTCTCTCGAAACAGGCTTACCGCCGGGATGGTGGAACTGGTAGACACAACGGACTTAAAATCCGTCGGTAGCGATACCATGAGGGTTCGATTCCCTCTCTCGGCACATCACAACACGGTACCCTAGACCAGTTCTCTGGTTTGGCGTAGACTATAGTCGTTAACAACCAACATCCATGGATTGGGCAACGGCAATCAAACTATTACATATTATCGGCACGGTACTGGGCGTAGGCGGTGAAACGCTTGGGTCGATTTTTTACTTTAGAGCTTTAAGGGATGGTAATATTAATCCAACGGAATCTGAATTTTTACGTGTTAGTTTTCAAGTATTGCGGGTTGGGTTAATCCTACTGGTAATCTCGGGTTTTGGATATTTCCTTAATATGCGTTTTTCCGAACATACCGCCTATATTTTTGAGCCTCGTTTAATCGCCAAGCTGTCGTTAGTGGTTATTCTACTGGGCAACGCACTATTACTACACATGCACAAAATTCCAATGTGGATTGGCGGGGCTATTTCGATCACTTCATGGTATGCCGCCTTAATCCTTGGCGGGTGGCGCGGCTTGGACGCATCACTTCTCACTATTACCTTAGTATACCTAGCCTTCGTTGTCGTTGTAGCCATTGGTGAACGTACTCTCAGAAAAATGATGCATATCCCATTATGACCTTTATACAGCAACTCGCATTAATCACTCATGTTTTGCTCGGTGTGCTTGGTGTTATCGGATCCTACGCTTGTTGGTTACAACTGTCTGGAAAAAATTATAACTTCCGCTGGTTAAATACTGTCGCTACTGTGTCGTGCCTGAGCTATTGGCTGTCATGGCTCACGGCTGGATACTACTACGTGACATACTATGGCACGGCTGTGAAACCAGGCATTAAAGCTGGTGCGTATCCATGGGCTCACACCATTGTGATGGAGAGCAAAGAACACATTTTCATTCTGCTACCATTCCTCGCTATCCTCTTGTTAGTGCTGTTGCAGTATGCCAAGCGACAAGTCACCACGCATCCTGATTTGCTCAGTGCCATGCGCTGGACGGCCGGTGTCACAACCGTACTCGGTATCGTTGTGACGTTAGCTGGTGTCTTAATTACTGGTGCCGTCCGCTAATATGACTCATCCCACAACCCAACCCAAACTCATCCAAGTTACCGCTTATGCAACCATAGCCACAGTGGTGCTAGTCGTTGTGCTCACTATCCTGGCCGAACTGCAACCGGCACTGAAAACCTGGTTGCAAACTAGTTTCACACACCACTGGATTGGTAAAAGTACCCTCGCGGTTATTACATTTGTGGTCACTGGTCTAGCTTGCTGGTTTGTACCATTCACTCACACAGAGACGACGGCCTTTCGAGCAGTGCGGCTAGCCTGCTGGGCTAGTGCTCTAGGGGTGATTGCGATCGTCGGCTTCTTTTGCTACGAAGCGTTTGCCGCTTAGTACTATGATCACATTACATACCATCATTCCGGCTACTCCAGCACAAATCTATGCCGCGTGGTTGGATGGAAAAAAACATGCAGCCATGACTGGCGGAAAAGCCACTGGCAGCGCAAAAGTAGGTAGTAAATTTACCGCCTGGGATGGTTACATCTGGGGTAAGAATGTAAAGTTGCTTAAAGATAAACTCATTGTGCAAGCCTGGCGTACGAGTGAGTTCTCCGATGATGATCCTGACTCAACCCTGACGATTACACTCACCAAAATAAAGTCTGGTACAAAATTAAGTTTAAAACACGGCGGCACACCTAAAACCCAAGAAGCCTCCTATCGCAGTGGTTGGCACGAGCACTACTTCGACCCGATGCAGGAGTACTTTGCTAGTCGCTAAGGTCTAACTACCACTACCACTGGTGTGGCCGTGGCGGTACTGCTTTCGGGCACACCTAGATCGTGAATGGCACTGACAAACAGATCGGCGTTATAGCGGTAGTGTTCGCCGTACATGGTACCAGGATCATTGGTGATAAAGTCGTTACCGTCATAACCGATAATCACCATCATGTGATAATAAGGTCCACCATTACGATAGTGTGGATTATTTAGAGCCTTGCCATACACCGGCGCGATCACCGGTTTGCCCTGGCTTAACCACTTTTTGATCTGCTGTTTAGTGACTTCAGGCGATATGATGGCATCGAACCCTAAATAACCACGGGCAGTGGTAGCAGTAACTTCAGCTGAGGTATCAGCATGATAACCATACGCAGCTACTTCCCAATCTACAATTTCCAGGATACGCTGATTAGCAGTCCCTGCTGATAAAGTTTGATTACGTAAAAATGCTTCCACCATTGCCAGTGAAGCTTCTTCACAAGCTTCATCATAGGGCGAGCCCCAATTGCCATACGGAGCCTGTGATGTAAACGGCACAGTTAATAACACACTAGCCGGTAAAGCATTTTTTGGAGTATTGCGCTCGATCTGGTTGAGATCACTATCGGTAATGCCCAAACCAAACCGTGTCATTACCTGCCAGGCATCACGTGGACGCCCTAGATAGTAGCGCTTACCATCTACTGGGTTCACATACCAGGCTTCGCCGTGTTGTTCTACTTGCAACACAATCTTGCCACGCACACTATGCATAATGGTGGCATCTCCATCCCAGGTATCACTGGGCTGTGGAATGAGCGCTAAGTTTGCGTCGGTAATCCCCACACCCAGATGCTTCATGATGCGAAAAGCGTTCTTGGGTTTACCTAAATAGTACCGTTCCTGGTCGGCTGGGTTTACATACCAGGCTTCACCGTGTTGTTCTACCTGCAACAGCACTCGGCCAGCTGTCCGTTCAGCCACATCACTAGCCAAGGTTTTCAAGGGAAAACAAACTGTTAAACAGAATAATGCAGCATAGAACCATGATGCCTGCTTTGTCATATGCCCTAGACTAAATCTTCTTCTCTTTAATCACTTTCAAAATCTGTTTGTGGATCTTACCATTGGTAGCCACTAAACCATTTTTGGCGATGGCACTGGGATCACCCACAAAATCTGTGACATTGCCGCCAGCTTCACGAATCATTAACATACCAGCCGCGACATCCCAAATACGGATCGGAGGGGTGATGATCATGCCATCCACCCGACCAGCAGCCACAAAGGCTAGCTCCAGGGATGAGGAACCGAAGTGGCGCATCGAGCGCGCCTCAAATTCAAAATGTTGATAAGCCGCTACGGCACGCTGGAGTGACTTCTTTTCATGCGAATAAGCGAAACACAAGAAGGAAGTCTTTAGGTTGTCTTCGTTGGAAACGTGCATACGCATTTCGTTGCGGCGGGCACCCTTACCCTTTTCTGCCACAAACAATTCACGGGTATAAGGAGAATAGATCACTCCAATCACTGGTTCACCATCTTTCAGTAACGCGATGGTGGTAGTAAAAAAAGTGTGACGCATAATAAAGTTGGTAGTTCCATCCAGTGGGTCAACTACCCATTCATAGCCAGATTGCCCCTTACCCTTATTGAGACCGTCCTCTTCAGACAAAATACTGTGCTCTGGGAAAGCTTGGCGGATTTTGCTGACTAAGAAATGATTCACTTTAATATCCGTACTAGTCACCAGCTCACGTTTGTCCTTAAACCGAATCTGTTCCGGAGACAAAGCGCGGAACTCTTTCATCAGCATATTGCCTGAACGCAAGGCCAGGCCAATGGCAAATTCTTTGATTACTTGCATACTATAACTCGATGGTCATTAACTCCTTAGCAACCTCCAGTGTACCACTAAATATCCCCTCGCCATAGTGGGTAAGAAGCAACCGTCGCACATTTGCACGCCTGGCTATATCTAAACACTGCTCAGGATTAAGGTGATGGGCAGTTATTTGACCAGACACGTTGGAGCATTCCAGTAACAACAGATCTGCATCTTTAGCCAAAGTAACGATTTGATCGTTCATGCCGGTGTCA
The DNA here is from genome assembly GCA_016207285.1 of Candidatus Kerfeldbacteria bacterium. GTDB lineage: Bacteria > Patescibacteriota > Patescibacteriia > UBA9570 > UBA9570 > UBA9570. The sequence goes on from JACQPW010000058.1 coordinate 5,572, forward strand.
CCAGAATAGACTAAACGATGGCCAGCCTGCTCAAAGCAAAATGCAGTATCCGGAACAGTGTGGGCCATTGGAGCCGTGGTAATTGTTATATCGGCAACTTCAATAGCTGCAGTTGGCTGTTCATAAATCGTTACCTGGGTCGGTAACTTTTCCCTGACTAAGCTAGCCATGGTGGTGAACCACTCCCGAATGCCAGCGGGACCAATAATCACCAACGGTTTATCTGGACAGGTGATAAAAAAGATCTGAAAAAAAGCTAATAAGTCCGCTACGTGATCCGGATGTGTATGACTAATGCAGATGGCATCAATATCGCTGACTTGTTTGCCTAATTTTGTTAGTGCATGTAAACAACCGCGTCCAAAATCGACCAGAATGTTAGTCTGGTTGGTACTCACCAAATTGCCGGTTGAGTTGTAGTGGGATGTAATTTGAAAACGTCCACACCCCAAAATGGTTAACTTCATGCGGTGCGTAATCGTTTTAGTAGCGCCACGTCATCAGCTCGACCTTCGAACGGAGTTTCTAAAATGAAGTCTAGATGTTTCAGTTTAGGGTGCCGTAACACCTGTCCGATACCTTCACTACCGATTTTGCCATGACCAACATGTTCATGTCGGTCTTTTTTACTATTCAGATCTACTTTGGAATCATTCACTTGAATCACCTGAAGCTGTTTTAAGCCCAAGTGCTGATCAAAGGCTTGAATGGTTTTATTCACTGCCGCCTTGGTACGTAGATCGTAACCAGATCCAAAGGCATGGGCCGTATCTAAACAAAAACCAACCTTAGCTTTATTGGTCTTAATTCCTTTATATAGTTGCGCCAACTCTTCAAACCCACAGCCCAGGGTACTGCCACCCCCGGCGGTATTTTCCAGTAACAGTAAACACGATCCCTTATAACCTGTTAGTACTTTGTTTAAACTCGCAATCGCTACCTTAATACCCTCAGCTCGGCTCGGCTGACTGGCCGCACTGCCCGTATGAAACATCACCCCACGCACACCTAAACGACTGCCACGGTCTAGCTCCTCGCGCAACATAGTAATCGAACCGTGACGTAGACTAGGCTTGGCTGAGGCCAAGCTAATTAAGTAAGGAGCATGAATGTAGTACGACGTGAAGCCGTTGTCGTGCACAGCTTTTTTAAATGCTGCCACAGCGGCATCCTCTAATGGTGGGCACTTAAAACTTTGCGGCGGACGGGAAAACATTTGAAAAGTTTCCAATTGTTCCGCAACGGCATTTAAGGGGGCGTTGTATAAACCGCCAGCAGCGGAGACATGGGCACCAATTTTGGACATGGAGACAGTATAACAGAAGTCAGGGCACCTAAAAACTATCCTGACCAATAGATGTGATATAATGATTCCTGACTGCTAACTACTAACTTCTGACCCCTAAAACGTATGCCCGGAAAAGTAACGATCATTGGTGCTGGTAATGTCGGTACCGCCACAGCCTTTGCGCTGGCCCTAGATGGTACTGCTAGTGAAATTGTTTTGATTGACCGCAACCTGGATAAGGCCAAAGGGGAGATCATGGATATTGAACATGGGAGCGCTTTTATGGCGCATACTGAATTTACGGCTTCACGTTCGTATCAAAATGCCAAACATTCCGATATTGTTGTGGTCACCGCCGGTGCCGCCCAAGCTCCGGGTGAAACGCGCTTACAGTTACTGGGTAGAAATATTAAGATTCTGAAATCGATTGTATCGGAGGTAAAGCGTTACGCTCCAGACAGTATTATCATGTTGGTCACTAATCCCGTTGATGTGTTGACGTACTATGCACTCAAATATTCCCACTTCCCCCACCACCGGGTATTTGGTACCGGCACGATGTTAGATACGGCTCGGTTTAAATCCTACTTAGCAAAATACTTTGCGGTGAACGCGCACAATATTCACGCCTTTGTTCTCGGTGAACATGGTGATAGTTCTTTCCCGGCGTTAAGCACGGCCAACATTGGATCGATACCGTTAAAGGATATGCCCGGGTATAACGACAAAGCGATGCAAGCGATCTTCTATACAGTCCGCACAGTGGTGTATGAGATTATCAAGAAAAAAGGATCAACGAACTTAGCGATCGCTACCTGTGTTACCCAACTGGTCCGAGCTATTTTAAATGACACCCACGAAATTTTTCCAGTGTCGTCAGTACTGCGCGGTGAGTACGGTATCAAAGATGTGGCGATCAGCACGCCTTCCATTATTGGACGACGCGGGATTGTCGAAGAATTAGAAATCCCACTGAATGCTAAAGAAAAAGCATTGCTGAAGAAATCCGTTGGTCAACTCAAAAAAGCGATCCGGTCAGTGAAGTAATTCTACTTCCCCGCGTACTCCTTCAACTTGGTGACCGCCTGTTCGTTACGTAACACAGTGCGCACATAACCACGGTAATCAAAGCCTTCCATTTCCTTTTGCGTATCGGGAGCGTCTTTGTAGTAGGCCTTACGACGTTCGACTTCGGCCGTAATGGCGTCTTCAGTCACCTCAATTTTTTCTTGTTCGGCTACGGCTTTAATCACTAAGGCGCCTTTAATGCGCTTGGTGGCATGTTCCTTCCAACTGTCGCGCAGTTCGGGCACAGTTTTTTTAACGTGTTGTAGATAGTCATCAAACTTGCCACCTTGATCTTCTACCTGACCACGCAACTCGTCCAACATCCGATCTAGCTCATACTCCATCATGGGGGTTGGAATTGGGTCAAACTCGGCCTGCTGCATCACGGCTTCGATCACGGCAGTTTCAAAGGTCTGATCCGCTTTTTGTTCGAGCTCTTTCAACAAGTTGGCTCGAATTTGCTCTTTTAATTCTTGAACCGATTTAAAGTTCAGCTCTTTAGCGAAGGCATCATCTAATTCTGGCAGCGTAACCTGCTGGACTTTTTTTACAGTAGCGGTGACATCGCACTGTTTGCCAGCTAGATGCTTGGCACCATACTCTTCAGGAAAGGTAACTTGAAATTGCTTAGTCTCACCGGCTTTCATACCCACGACGGCTTCTTCAAAGCCAGGAATAAAATATTTGTCACCAATCACGAGTGGCACATCTTTACCCTGGCCTCCTTCAATCGACACACCAGCTAATTTGATATCAAAGTCGATCGTGACAGAATCCCCCGTTTGAGCAGCCCGTTCGACTGGCTCGTTTTTCGTGCGCATTTTACGCAAGTCATTCATCGTCTGATCAAATTTTTTCTCATCAACCGTTTCTACCATTTTCTTGACCTTAACATCCTGGTATTTTTTCAAATCTACTTGCGGCATCAAGGCAAACGTAGCTGTGTAGACTAATGGATTACCGGGTGCTAAGGAATCAACGGACACGGTTGGCTTACCAACGAACTCGATGGTTTCTTGCTGCACTGCTTTTGGTAAGGTATCTTCCAACACATCTTCCATCGATTCTTGGTAGATTTCCATTTCACCAACTTGTTGTTTGACCATGTCGTAAGGAGCATGGCCTGGGCGGAAACCAGGAATGGAAACCTGTTTAGAGATGCGTTTGACTGCTTTTTCTAAGTAGGGCTTAATTTCCTCTGGCAACAACTCAACTTTTAATAGTATGGTCGTCTTATCCTGAACAGTTTTAGTTACATTCATAGTTATTTTTCAGATCTCCCCTCCCTTGTAAGGGAGGGGTGGCCGATAGGCCGGGGAGAGATCTAATTTAAGTTAAGCAACAAATAGAATTACCAATAGGAGAGCCACGATGTTGAGTACTTTAATCATCGGGTTAATCGCTGGACCAGCGGTATCTTTGTAGGGATCACCAACTGTGTCGCCGGTAACAGCTGCCGCATGTGCAGCGGAACCTTTACCACCATGATGGCCTGATTCAATATATTTTTTAGCGTTATCCCAAGCACCACCACCGGTGGTCATCGAAACAGCCATAAAGATACCGACCACAATAGAACCCATCAACACGCCACCAACCGCCACTGGACCCAGTAAGCCCCAAACGATCACTGGGGTTAGCACGGTTAATAACACCGGCAATACCATCTCGCGTAAAGCAGCTTTAGTTACCAAGTCTACACAAGCGGCATAATCCGGTTTAGCAGTGCGCTCCATAATCCCCGGGATAGCTTTAAACTGACGACGCACTTCTTTCACTACGGCACCGGCTGCTCTACCAACGGCTTGCATGCATAAGGCACCAAAGTAGTAGGTAATAGCGCCACCTAACAATAATCCAACGATTACTTTTGGATCTTCTAAGCTAAACTCTAAGGCTTCACCTGATCGAGCTAGATAATCCTGCGTGAAGGCAGAAAATAATACTAGGGCGGCTAAACCAGCAGAACCGATGGCATATCCTTTAGTCACCGCTTTAGTGGTGTTGCCCACTGCATCTAACGCATCGGTTACTTCGCGCACATCTTCTGGTAGATCAGACATTTCGGCAATACCGCCGGCATTGTCGGTAATCGGACCAAAGGCATCAATGGTCACGATGATGCCCGCTAAGGACAACATGGCCATGGCCGCTACTGCGATACCATATAAACCGGCAAACATGTAAGCTGCTAAAATCGCCAGTACAATTACTAGCACCGGTGCAAAAGTAGATTTCAATGAGATCGCAATTCCTTGAATCACATTAGTACCATGACCAGATTCAGAAGCAGCAGCGATGGACTGAACTGGTTTGTATTTGGTGGAAGTATAATATTCTGTAATCACAACCAATAAAGCAGTAACCACTAGCCCCACTAAAGCGGAGCCATACAATTGTCCGACTGAGTAGAGTTCGTTCTCTCCCATCAACCATTTAGTGATTGGGTAAAACACAATTGCGGCCAACAAACCAGAAACCGTTAGCCCTTTGTACAACGCGTTCATAATATTCATTGAACTGCCGAGACGAATGAACCACGTACCAACGATCGAACAGAAAATAGCAGCGCCACCTAATACTAATGGGTAAATCATCGCGGCATCTTTGTCCGCACCACTGAATACCAACGAACCTAACAACATGGCAGCCACGGTAGTGACCGCATAGGTCTCAAACAAGTCGGCCGCCATACCGGCATCGTCACCCACATTATCACCGACGTTATCGGCAATCACAGCTGGGTTACGTGGATCATCTTCCGGAATACCAGCTTCTACTTTACCAACTAAGTCCGCACCCACGTCAGCGGCTTTGGTAAAAATACCACCGCCCACTCGAGCAAACACTGAAATCAAACTGCCGCCAAAACCAAGGCCAATCAAGGCATCAATGTTGCCGTCTGATAACCAGGAGAAACCAGCCACACCCAGTAAGCCAAGTCCAACTACTAGCAAACCAGTAACTGCGCCACCTTGGACAGCCACGTTCATAGCAGCGCCCATCCCGTGACGAGCTGCTTCAGCTGTGCGCACGTTAGCACGCACCGCTACGTTCATACCAATATACCCGGCTAGAGCAGACAGCACAGCACCCACTAAGAAACCTAGCGCCATCGTCAAACTAATACCCAACCATAACAGTACAAACAAAATCACAGCAATCACAGCAATGGTGCGATACTGACGATTCAAATAAGCGGAGGCGCCTTCTTGAATGGCTTTCGCAATGGAGCGCATCGTTTCATTGCCGGTGGCCTTTTTGTTGACCATGGCAATGAGGATACCGCCATAGACTAGGGCGACAACAGCCGATAAAATTGCAAACATTAATCCTGCGTTCATAGTGATTGAGTTTCGTTATTAGTTGATTCTTCTTTTTTTTCTTCGGTTGGTTGTTCCTCTGTCTTAATTTCAGAGTCTTCAGGAACCTTTTCAGTGTTCTCAGTGATTCCTTTTTCAGCGTTCTCCGGATTTCCTTCTGCATTTTCTGTGATTCCACCCTCTGCCCGCACAATATCAATGGACCAACCGGTTAAGCGTGACGCCAAGCGAACATTTTGACCGCTTTTACCAATGGCCAATGAGAATTGGTCATCTGGTACTTCAGCGATGGCTAGCTTTTTACCTTCGGCTTCTTCTTTCAAAGTTACAGAGGTAATCTTAGCTGGGGACAACGCATGCACAATATATTTTACAGCATCTTCATCATAATGAATGATATCAATCTTCTCACCACCCATTTCAGTGATTACAGTTTGCACGCGCGTTCCACGTTGACCCACACAGGAACCAATCGGGTCAATGTTTGGATCGGTGGCTGCTACCGCGATCTTCGTACGCGAACCAGCCTCACGGGCAACACCTTTAATCACGACCGAACCAGCGGCAATTTCTGGAACCTCGGTGGTAAACAAGGCAGATACTAAGTTTGGATGTGAGCGTGAAGCTACGATTTCTGGACCACGGTTAGTTTTTTCAATAGAGAGTAATAGCACTTTAATACGTTGGCCTGGTTTGTAGACCTCGCTCCGAACCTGCTCTGATGGCGGCATCACCGCGATGGCCTGACCTAGATCAACGAACACTACTTTACCTTCGACCCGTTGAATCATGGCATTAATCACTTCACCAGTACGGTCTTGATACAAGTTGAATAAGGTCTCTCGTTCCGCTTCCCGTAGCTTCTGAATGATCACTTGCTTGGCGGTTTGAGCAGCCATGCGACCGAACTCACTTGGTACTTCTACTTCATCACGAATTTCATCGCCAATTTCAATATCTTCCACTTCGGCTTTCGCTTCCGTATAACCAATATCGGTCTTAGGATTAAACCGTTTCACCGGCTCACCATGTTCATCCAACATTGGTGTGGTCGCCTCAATTGAGGCTGGAGCGGCGGGATCTTCACCGGCAGCTTCGCGGGCAGCTTTGTCCTTGAGGTACTGGTCGTAGAGTTCATCTTCGACTACTGTGGTCACTTCAAATACGCGCATCGTACCGTCGTTCGGGTTAAACTCTACGCGAATGTCTTTACCTTTTTGACCCATCTCTTTACGATAGGCAACCGCTAGAGCGGTTTCGATAGTTTCGATGACGGCTTCAAACGGAATGCCCTTCTCTTCGCAAATCTGTTTGATCGCCGCACCGACTTCTTTTGGATCTGGCATAAAATAGTAGTTAGGGGTTAGTAGCTAGTAATTAGGGAGAACCCGCCTCTGGCGGAAACAAAAAAAGTAGTATCGTTAAATACTACCTTACATTAGTCTTGGCCTAGTATAGGGTGAAAGGGTTTAACTGTCAATAGAGGGCAATATGATGACTTGATCACGAATGATACCAATAGCACCAACGGACAATGCCCGGTAGGATAGATTGCGGTTAGCCACATACGCTGAACCCAGGCGTCTGATGATATAGCGCTTGTGTCTACTAATAGCGGCGAACGGGTGACCATACTTTAAGCCGGATCTAGTCTTCACCTCAAAGAAATAGATGACGTTATCTTTACTGGCAATGATATCGATCTCACCAATGCGCAGCTGCCAGTTGCGTTCTAGGATAGTGTACCCGTGTGTTTGTAGATATGCTACAGCTTTGTCTTCACCGTCTTTACCAGTAATATGTCTTTTATATGTGCTAGCCATACATAAAAACGCCCTACCCAGGGCGCTCTTTCTAAATGAAGAATAGCACAGTTATTTCAGAAACACAAGCGCCCAGTGATAGGGGCCAACATCAAACTCATCTACTAACTGCATCTTTAATTCTTCAGCAATTTTTTTCACGGCTTCCGGGTGCACCCGCATATCCTCAATGGGGCCAACGGGTGAATGCACGCCTGGTTTCCAGTCAGCAACGATCAACTTACCACCGGGTCGAATGGTGCGATAACACTCTTGGAGTAATTTAGCTTGCTGTTTGGATTGGAATAATACCGTCACTACAAACCCGGCCGTTAAACTGTTATCACGAATCGTTTTGGTAGCACCGTACACTTCTAAATCGCTCCACACCGTGGTGACATTATTGATGCCGTGCATTTTAGCTTTGGTCTGCACCGCCGGTAAAATCGATTTCACCACATCTACTGCATAAACCGTCCCGTCTTTGCCCACTACTTTGGCGGCGGGTAAAGCGATCTTGCCTTCCCGGCCAGTACCAAAATCCGCCACGCTATCACCCATCTTGAGTTCGGCATGACGGAGGAGGGTTTGAATATCGATCATTGGGCTGGCTTGCTGCATATCTAGTGGTTAGTATAAAGCAGCTCGGCAATCGGAGCAAACGAGCGCCGGTGCCACGGACCAACCCCACACTGCTGCAGTTGTCTGGCATGTAAAGCGGTACCATAGCCCTTGTGGGTACCAAACTCATACCGATCATCCGCTTGTTGCATGAATTGCAATAAGGTATCCCGCACAACTTTGGCGACAATGGACGCGGCGGCAATAGTATAATTGCGCGCATCACCGTGGATCATCCGAGTGGTGGGTATATAATGGGCAATCGTAAACCCATCTACTAACACTACATCTGGTTGTGGATCCAAATGCGTAATACAATGCGACAACGCAAATAAATTAGCTTGGTGTACTCCCAACTGGTCGATTTCGGCTGGAGACATACAAACCACACTACAACTAATCGCTTGGGTAACGATCTTTGGAAACAAGGTGACACGTTGCTTAGGCGTGAGTTGCTTGGAATCCTTGACCCCGCGTACACGCTTACCTGGCGGCATAATGACAGCCGCCGCTACCAATGGACCCGCCCAGGCTCCCCGACCCGCTTCATCAGCGCCAGCAATTAATCGATGCGTGCTCATGCCGGCAGTATAGCATCTTGACACTATGATATGGTATGATAATATGCGATCCCTATGAAAACCTCTTTATGGTCAAACACGTAGGTAAAGAGCGCCTGACAATTACCATGCGCAAAGATGTACTGTCGTCTTTAGATAAGTACATTGATGGAGACACCATTCGTAATCGCTCCCATGCCATTGAATACATCGTTGGTCGTTACTTAGGCGCTGGTATTGATACCTGCGTTATTTTAGCTAGTGGCCGTGAAGACCAAAGCATCAAGACACTACTGCGCATCCAAAACCGGCCAGTGATTGCGTACACCATTGAACTGTTACGCCAAGCCAATGTACGCAATATTATTATGGTGATCAACGCTAACTGTCCAGATATTAAAAAATACTTAGGCGACGGTTCACAGTGGAAAATCAATATCACCTATATAGAGGAACAGAGCCCAGCCGGTACGGCAAAATCCTTGGCGGCAGTGAAAGGTTTGGTGAACGAAACCTTCTTGTTGATGTATGGTGATGTGTTGGTAGATATCGATTTACAAGAACTAGTGCGTTTCCATCGAGATATGGATCATGTGATGATGACCTTGGCAGTGACAGCCGCTACCAATCCATCGTTATATGGTGTGGCTGAACTACAAGGCAACCGTGTCTATCGTTTAATTGAGAAGCCAGCCGAATATAATAAGAGTAATTTGGTAGTGGCGGGGGTAGCGGTGTGTGAACCAGAGTTGTTTTCCTCACTACCAGAAAAATGTGACAATAAATACCTAGCCAGAGATATTCTGCCAGATTTAGCCCACCGCGGCCAAATTGCTGGTTATCCTTTCGCCACCAAATGGTTTGACGTTTCCCATGATGAAGAGTACGAAAAAGCCAAAGTAGAGTGGATCAAACCCCAATAAAATCACAGTAATAGCATAGTAAGATAACCCCCCTAGACAGGCGGCCATGGCCAGTGTACAAGGATGAGGACAACTGGCGCTTTTGCGTTCCGTTGTTATGTTCTTCGACAACTCACAACACAACCTTTAACCTGCTTTAGCTAAGCTAAAGTGGTCACTGTCCGCACACTGTGACCTTCAATGCCGCCTGTGCTTCGGTTCCTACCTACGGCACCTCGACAGTGCTGTACATCCCCCCTGATATCCGCAGGTTGTCTACCTGCACCTGAACAACCGGAGATGCAAAGTCATCATGACCCACCCCCTTGATGGAGATACCACCGTGATCGAAAGCAAGCACGGCAGTCACGTCCTCGTGCTGCCCCCTCAGACCCTGCGCATGGCCGAGTACGAGTCCGGCCTCCGCTGGCACTGGCCCACCCTCGACCTGCTCATGGGTCTCGGCCTGCTCACGCAGGAAGACATCGACCTGCTGAGCATCGGCATGAAGAACCGTCACCCGGACCCCGACATCTTCTTCGTCACCACCCTCGGCTTCACCGAGACGGAGGTGGCCGAGTGGACGGGCGACGACTTCCGCCGCGTGTTGGGCCAGACGGCTCGCATGAAGTCCGGGTACGTCAAGCCGGCCGAAGGGCCGGTGGACCTCCGCCAGGCGGTCTGCGACCGCTACGTTCGCCGCTTCGGTGTCGAGAAGCTCGACATCGGTCAGGTGCTCTACCTGGCCGGCGGCTGCTCCCAGGCCCTCGACGTCGTGATCCAGAACCTGTTCCTGACGAGCGGGATCGTTCCGACGGATACGTCGTACTGGCCGGGCATCCCGGGCAAGATCGTGCGGCACGGCCCCACGCCGGTCAGCATGTTCCGCTGCCACGAGAGCTTCGACGACAACCGCAAGTACCTGGCGCCGCTGATCGACCGCGACATCGCGGGCGTGTACGTGTCGTTCCCCGGCAACCCGATCGGGCTCCGCCTGACCCCCGAGCGCCTCGAAGTGCTGACGCGGACGCGCCTCTGGCTCCGCGACCGGTGCATCGAGGCGAACAAGCCGGCGCCCTTCTGGGTGTCCGACGGCGTCTACATGGATCAGCCCGCTGAAACGCTGTCACTCCTGGCGGGCCAGGACTCCGGTGACGTGATCGAGGTGTACGGGCTGACCAAGGGACGCCTCCAGGCGGGCAACCGCGACAGCTTCCTCGTCGTCGGCAATTCCGCCGTGCTCCGGACCTTCGTGTCCGCCCAGGCCCGCGACGGCCTGAGTGGAAACGTGCCGTGGCACTACCCGAAGGCCCTGGCGCGCGCCATCCGCGACGCCAACGGCTTCCTGGCACACGAGCGCGAGCTCGACCAGGCGGCCGGTGCAGCCTTCGAGGCGGAGTTCGTCGGCGTCGATGGCCTGAGCATCGACCCCGCCGTGGACGACCAGTACCGGTACGTCCACGTCGCGATCCCGGAAGATCGCCAGGCGACGACCGAGGACTGGAAGCGGTGGCACATCCTCGAGGCGGCGGCCAACAAGACGCGGTTCGTGGACTGGATCCCCGGGCCGTACTTCAACCACCCCCTGATGCTGCGCGCCTCCGGGATCCGCATCCACGAGGTGGACGGCATCCGGACCATCATGGCCTTCCCGCCCGACAAGATGCAGCGGGCGGCGAGGGTGATCGTTCGGACCTGGAACGAGTGGCAGTCCGAGGGCTTCACCAAGGTGCCGACCTGGAGCGACCTCGTCACCCTGCTCAAGGCCGGCATCATGCCGCGCCAGATCCTGGACGACTCGCGGGATGGGACCATCACGGCCACCCTCGAGCGCGTCAAGAGCGGCGCTGCGTCACCGGACAACGGTGTCGGCAAGCAGGCTCCGGACGAGAAGATGGTGGGGCGGGTGTAGCCAGCATCGTACGGTGGCCGTCCGGCGGGGAAACTCGTCGGGCGGCCACCCTGTGGTTGTGTTGTGGATTCGTTAAGAACTCCAGAGGAGAACCTGAGATTAGTCTGGTTCTTGCACACTTCTCCTCTCTTCTTCAATGATGATCATGTATGGACAACCACATATGATCGGTATTGACTGAAGACTCAAATTCGTATATAAAGCTCTCGCGTAAGAAACATTTTTCGATCTTCGAAAACTCAACAACTCAAGACGGAGGAATTTTAAAGTCATGTCTACGCACAACAATGGTGTCGATGGTTCCGCCACGTTCCGCGCCGTTCCCGCCACCGGAGTGATCTGGGTGATGGGGAAGGCAGCGACGGCTGGCTACGCATCTACTAAGGAGGGGTGGGTCAATCTGGGGCAGGGCGCCCCGGAGACGGGCCCGCTCCCCGATGCGCCCGACCGGATCCGCCGTGTCGTCATCGACAACGATGACCAGCACGAGTACGGGCCCGTGGGAGGAATCATGGAGCTGCGGGAAGCCGTGGCTCGCCTCTACAACGAGCGCTACCGTGAAGGCAAGATGCCGTACACGGCGACCAATGTGGCGATCAGCCCGGGAGGTCGTGCCGGGCTGACTCGCATCGGTGCTTCCCTCGGCAACGTGAAGGTTGGGCACGTGTTGCCCGACTACACCGCCTACGAGGAGATGCTGGGTTCCTTTGGAACCTTCACGCCGACGCCGTTCATCGGCGGTCACCGCGGCCGCCGTTTCGACGCTGGTCGCTTCCGCGAAGAAGTGCTGGACCGCGGCCTCATGGCCATCATCTTCAGCAACCCGGCCAATCCGACCGGCAAGCTGCTGTGTGGGGACACACTGGCCAACTGGGTGGATGAGGCCCGAAGCCTGGGATGCTACATGATCCCGGACGAGTTCTACAGCCACTACATCTACGGTGGACCGCGCCTGACGGTGTCGGCTGCCGAGTTCGTGGAGGACGTGGACAAGGATCCGATCCTGATCGTCGACGGCATCACCAAGAACTGGCGCTACCCGGGGTGGCGGATCTCCTGGACCATCGGGCCCAAGGAGGTGATCAAGAAGATCATCTCGGCCGGTTCGTTCCTGGACGGTGGAGCTGTCCACCCGATGCAGCTGGCTGCCCTGCCGCTGCTCGACCCTGTCGCTTCGGACAAGGAAGCACGCGCGATTCAGGCGTGCTTTGCTGAGAAGCGTCAGGTCATGGTGGAAGGACTCCGGCGTCTTGGCGTCCGGCTCGATGCTCCCAAGGGAAGCTTCTACTGCTGGGGCAACGTCGAGGCTCTTCCTACCGGCTGGAACACCGGAACGGAGTTCTTCGAGAACGCGCTCAGGGCCAAGGTCATCTGCGTCCCGGGACAGTTCTTCGACATCAACCCCGGACAGCGGAGGCCGAACCGTCCCGGTCGACTGGAGAACTGGATCAGGTTCTCCTTCGGACCCAGGCTGGAGAAAATCCAGCAGGGTCTGGAACAGCTCGAGCAGGCCATGCGCCCGGCCTGATACGGTGAACCTACGGTGGTGTCCGATGGATGAACTGTGGCAACACAGATCCTCTACGCCGACGGTCATTCGTCGGGCACCACCCTCTGGGTATTACGCTATGGCAAGCCAACAACAAGAGGAGAACCTGAGATTAGTCTGGTTCTTGCACACTTCTCCTCTCTTCCTCAGTACGTATCAATGGAAATTGGTATTTAGTGAAAGAAGAACCCCTCTCCCTGCCCTTCGACAAGCTCAGGGCATCCCTCTCCCACCTGGGAGAGGGAATTTATTATAATTATATTTTTCTAACTTTTTTAAAAAAAGTTAATAAAAATTTATCACACTAAAAATCCTCTCCCAGGTGGGAGAG